>JAICTV010000039.1 GCA_025936175.1 Phycisphaerae bacterium | reverse complement strand
GCGTTCGACGGCAAAAAACGGCTCGGCGGGAGCCTCGCCCTCCCAGGCCGCCAAAGCGACGAGCTATCGGCGCGAGTTGGACCTGGCGACGGCGATCTCGCGCACGACGTACACCATCGCCGGCGTGACCTTCACGCGCGAGTGCTTCATCAGCCATCCGGACAACGTGCTCGTCATGCGCATCAACGCGGACAAACCGGCATCGGTCAGCTTCGCGGCGCGATTCGCCTCCGTTCATCCGACCGCGAAGTTCTCCGCCACGGGCGATGACACGATCGTCATGACCGGCCAGGCGCCCGGCTTTGTCTCGCGGCGCAACGCCAAGTGGATCGAAGATCACGGCGAGCAGTGGAAATACCCGGAGCTGTACGACAAGGACGGCAAGCGAAAGCCGGGCGTGGAAGATGTGATGTACGGCGAGACGATCGGCGGGCGCGGAACGTTTTTCGAGTCCCGGCTGCGCGTCAAGGCGGACGGAGGGACGGTCAAGGCGAGCGGCGACCGTATCGAGGTTGCCAAGGCCGATCGCGTCACGCTGATTCTCGCCACCGGCACCAGCTTCAACGGCTTCGACAAGAGCCCGAGCAAGCAGGGCGCCGATCCGTCGGCTCAGACGAAGACGGCGATCGACGCGGCTGCGAGCGAGTCATTCGAGCAGCTCCGCGACGCGCACGTTGCCGACTACCGCGCGCTGTTCGATCGCGTCTCGATCGATCTCGGGAAATCGTCCGACAAGCCGACCGATCAGCGCATCGCCGATTACGTCAAAGGCGGCGACGAAGGTTTGGCGGCGCTGTTCTTCCAGTTCGGCCGCTACCTGATGATCGCGGGCTCGCGCGCCAGCGGGCAGCCGCTCAATCTGCAGGGGATCTGGAACAACCAGGTGCAGCCGCCGTGGGCGTCGGCGTATACGACGAACATCAATTTGGAGATGAACTACTGGCCGGTGGAGATCGCGAACCTGAGCGAGTGCCACGAGCCGATGCTGCGGATGGTGCGCGAGCTGTCGAAGGGCGGCGCCGAGACCGTCAAGCAGATGTATCACCGCCCGGGGTGGACGTTCCATCACAACACGACGATCTGGCGCGACACGCAGCCGGTGGACGGCAACGCCAAGGCGTGCTTCTGGCCGATGGGGGCGGCGTGGGTGTGCGCGCATCTCTGGCAGCATTTTGAATTCACGCGCGATACGAAGTTTCTCGAAGACGCGTACCCGGTGATGAAAGGCGCGGCGGAGTTCTTGGCCGCGTGGCTCGTGGAGGACGAGAAGGGGCGGCTCGTCACGCCCGTCGGGACGTCGCCAGAGAATACGTTCAAGTACACGGACAACGAGAGCGGCAAGGAGATGCAGGCGTCGCTCTGTCCCGGGCCGACGATGGACATGGCACTGACGCGCGAGCTTTTTACGAATGTCGTCGCCGCATCGGAGATCCTGGAAACGGATGAATCGTTCCGCGATGAGATCAAGCGGAAGCTGGAAAAACTGCTGCCGTACCAGATCGGCTCGCGCGGGCAGGTGATGGAGTGGTCGAAGGATTTTGAGGAGACCGAGCCGCACCATCGGCACGTGTCGCATCTGTACGGTTTGTATCCCGGCGATCAGATCACCTCGGACGCCACGCCGGACCTTTTCGCGGCTGCGAAGAAGACGCTGGAGCTGCGCGGCGACGAGGCGACCGGGTGGTCGATGGGGTGGAAGATCAACTTCTGGGCACGCCTCGGCGACGGCGATCACGCGCACAAGCTGATGCGGGATCTCTTGAAACCCGCCGGCGGGACAGAGACGAACATGACCCGCGGCGCGGGGCTGTATCCCAACATGTTCGATGCGCATCCGCCGTTCCAGATCGATGGGAACTTCGGCGGCGCCGCGGGCATCGCGGAGATGCTGCTGCAAAGCCACGGCGGGGAAGTGCGATTGCTTCCCGCGCTGCCGAAGGCTTGGGGCAACGGCGGCGTGAAAGGCCTTCGCGCGCGCGGCGGGTTTGAAGTCGATCTGGCGTGGGCGGACGGTCGCTTGAAGGAAGCGAAGATCAAATCGCTCGCGGGGCAGCCGCTGCGGTTGCGATCGTCGTCGAAGTTGACACTCGCCGACGGCGATCGCGCGATGGGCGAAGAGATCGAGACGGAAAAGGGAAAGACCTACATCGTCCACCCGGCATGATCAGGAGCATCCCAGCAGCGATCGCGTGCGTCGTTCTTCTTGCGGTCGCGGTTGCGCGCGCGGGCGACACGGTGCCGCGCATGCTGTCGGTGGACTACGCATCGATCGTCTCGCGCGGCGATCTGCATTACGACAAGCCGGCCGAGCGGAGCGAAGCGGGGATGCCGATCGGCAACGGGCGGATGGGGACGCTGGTGTGGACGACGCCCGCCGCGCTGCGGATGCAGATCAATCGCGTGGATGTTTTCAGCATCGACAGCGCGACGCACAGTTTTCCGCGCCCGCACACGGATTACGCGAGCGGGTGCGGATATGTGGACGTGCAGTTCGATGACGACGTGTTCGGCGCGAGCGAGTTCAAGCAGGATCTATCGATCTACGACGGGCTGATGAGCGTGCGCGGCGGCGGCGTATCGGTGCGCGTGCTCGCGGTGAACGACGGCGACGTCATCGCCATCGAGATCGATGATCAGCGGCCGCAGCTCCGGCCGATCAATATCGATCTGCGAATGCTGCGCTCCGGCCAGCAGTACATCCGCGGGACGCCGAATGATTTTGTGCGGCAGCACGCATCGGTGGTGCAGACCAACGCGCACACGGCGACGTCGAAGATGGGCATTCGCGATGGGCGGATCGTCCTGACGCAGGATTTTCGCGAGGCGGATTTTCATGACGGGTCCGCGGTCGTCATCGGTGTGGTCGGACGCGAGGGAAAGGCGTCTTACTACAACGAATCGACCGTCCGATTGGCGGCCGCAGCGGGCAAAGGAAACTTCACGGTGCTGATCGCGAGCGCCGCGAGCTTCGACGCGAAGGAGGACGTCGCCGCGATGGCGGTGAAGCAACTCGATGGCGTCGCGGATTTCGAGCAGCTCCTGGCGAGAAATCAGAAATGGTGGCACGACTTCTGGAGCAAGTCGTTCATCCGCCTGCACAGCGACGACGGCGACGCCGATTACGTCGCGGCGAACTACGCGTATTTCCTGTACGTGATGGCATCCAGCTCGCGCGGCGGCGACTACCCGGCGCGCTTCGGCGGGATGATCTGGTACAGCAACGGCGACATGCGCGCGTGGGGCTCGCAGTACTGGTGGGCGAATCAGAGCTGTTATTACAACGGCCTCGCGCCCACGAACCACTTCGAGCTGATGGATCCGCTGCTGGCGATGTACTTCAAGATGCACGATGCGTGCGGGACGGCGGCAAAGCAGCAGTGGGGCAGCAGCGGGATCTGGATCCCGGAGACCACCTTCTTCAACGGCCCTGACAAACTATCCGACGATCTCGCGGCGGAGATGCAGGACCTGTATCTGCTGCGCAAGCCGTGGAAGGATCGGTCAGAGAAATTCATCGACTACGCGCAGACCGTGCAGTCGTTCAACAGCCGATGGAACTGGATCAGCCAGAGCGGCAAGTGGGAGTTGGGCCGGTGGATCGCCGAGGACAAGGGAGCGCCCCCGTTCGGACACGTGACGCACATCTTCGGCACGACCGCGAAGATCGCCAAGCTCTACTGGCAGCGCTACGAGTACACGCAGGACGTCGCGTGGCTGCGCGACCGCGCGTACCCGATGCTCAAGGGCGCGGTCGAGTTCTATCGCAACTTCCCGAACCTGAAGAAGGAAGCCGACGGCAAGTACCACATCAACCACACCAACAGCAATGAGCCGGCGTGGGGCGTGCGCGATTCGGACGAAGACATGTCTGCGATGCGCGGCGTGGTCGGCCCGTGCATCCGCGCGAGTGAGATCCTCGGCGTCGATGAATCGATGCGCTCGACGTGGCAGGAATTCCTGCAGAACCTCGCGCCGATTCCGACCAGTGATTTGCCGGATGCGATGAAACCGCAGAACTACGACGGCCCGGCGATCTGGGTGAAGGGTTTATATCCCGCGGCGAAGGAAGCGGCGGGCGGGCCGGATTCGAACACCTCGCCCGAGTTCGATTTCGAGCTGTGCACGCTGGAATCGAGCGATGAAAAGATGCGCGCGATCGCCAACGCCACGTTCGATCGCGCCTTTCATGACAACGCGATCGGCCCGGAAACGCACGTGGCGACCCTTTCGCGCCTGCCGATCGCTGCGGCGATGCTCGGGCGCGCGGATGCCGTGCGCTATCTGCTTCCGAGTCAGCTCCGCGCCGACGACGCGGCACGAAACAGCGCGCCGGGCGTGATGCGGAACCGCATGTCGCTGCGCGAAGGCCCCGGCGCGACCGATTGCCAGCGTCTCGGCCGCGTTGCCGAAGCGCTCCACTTCGCGCTGCTGCACTCGTCTGCCGCTGCGCCCGGCGGCGAGCCGGTCATCCGCATCGCTCCGGCGCTGCCGAAGCAGTGGGATGCTGATTTCACCTTGCTGGCGCGCGGGAACTTCCTCGTCACTGCGTCGATCGAGAAGGGGCTCATCCGCGGCGTCGAAATTGAATCGCAATCGGGCGGCGAGTGCCGGATCCGCAATCCTTGGATCGACAAGCCGCTCGCGCTGTACGTTAACGGCCAGAAAATCCGCGAAGTTTCGGACGCGTTGTTGAAAATCCCAACCAGCAAAGGCGACGTGCTCAAGCTCCGCCCCGGGAGCGCGCGTCTCGTGCAGAAGAAGGCCGCATGAGAATCCTGCTGCTCGTCACGTTGATATTTTCTGCCGCGGCGAACGCGCAGACGAATCCCTCCGCGCTGCTCGACATCAAGCAGCTGGACCACGATCGCGTTCTCAAGGCCGCCGACGCAGCGCTGAACGAGAAGCCGGTCACGATCACGTCATTCAAAAATCCGCGCAGCGCGGGTGGCGTGCACGATTTCTCGTCGGAAGGCGATTACTGGTGGCCCGATCCGGCGAAGCCGGACGGGCCGTACATCCAGAAGGACGGGATGACCAATCCCGACAACTTCGTCGATCACCGCCACGCGATGATCAAGATGAGCATGCAGGTGGCGGCGCTCACGAGCGCTTACCGCATCACCAACGACCAGAAGTACGCCGACGCCGCGATCAAGCATCTTGTCGCGTGGTTCGTCAATGAAGACACGAAGATGAACCCGAACCTGCAGTACGCGCAGGCGATCAAGGGCATCAGCACAGGCCGCGGCATCGGCGTGATCGACACGGTTCACCTCATCGAGCCGGCGCGCTCGGCGCAGATCCTCGCCAGGGCGGGCGTGCTGAAAGGCGCGGAGCTCGGCGGCGTGAAGAAATGGTTCGCCGATTACCTCACCTGGCTGACGACGAGCAAGAACGGCACCGACGAGATGAAGGCGGAGAACAACCACGGAACCTGCTGGGTGGAGCAGGTGGCGGCGTTCGCGTCGTTCGTCGGCGATCAGGACAAGCTCGGGATGTGCCGCCAGCGGTTCAAGGAAGTGCTGCTGCCGATGCAGATGTCGCAGGACGGCAGCTTCCCGCGCGAGCTGCGCCGCACCAAGCCGTACGGCTACTCGATCTTCAACGCCGACGCGATGACGACGATCTGCTGGATCTGCTCCACGCCGCAGGACAATTTGTGGAATTTCCAGACCACCGACGGCCGCTCGGTCCGCAAGGCCATCGAGTACATCGCGCCGTACATCGCCGACAAATCCCAGTGGCCCTTCAACCATGACGTGATGTTCTGGGAACAATGGCCCGTGCGCTCGCCGGTGCTGCTGTTCGGCGGGCTGGCGTACCGCGAGCCGGCGTGGCTCGACACGTGGAAGAAGCTCGAGGCCAATCCGACCAACGACGAAGTGCTGAGAAACCTTCCGATCCGACAACCGGTGCTCTGGGTGGACTAGGACATGATCAACAGCAACAAACGCAAGGTACAACCTCGCACACATTGTCATCCTGAGCGGTACTCCGCGAAGGATCTCGGAGGCAACTGGCGTCCGAGATCCCTCGGAGTACCTCGGGATGACAAGTCGCGCGTCGTGCTGAGCGGAGCAATCGCTGTCGCGCTACTGATCCTCTCGGCCGTCACGGGCTGCGCATCGAATTCTTCCGCCGCGCCGGCGAAGGAGTTGACGCTCAAAAGTCCCGGCGGCGAGGTCGCGCTGCACGTGAAGTTCGACGGGCCGCGGCCGACGTATGAGGTGACGCGCGGCGGGACGACCGTGATTGAAGCCTCGCCGCTGCAGATGACGGTGGACGGCGCGGAAGTGACCGCGAACGTCGCGGCGTCGAAGATCGATCGCTACAACGTGGACGAAAAGTTCGCGTGGCAGGGGAAGCATTCCGAGGCTCACGCGCGCGGCAACGGGGCGAAGGTCGAGCTCAAAGGCTTGAAATCGCCGGTGGCGCTGGACGTCCGCACCTTCGACGACGGTGTGGCATTTCGATTCATCGTGCCTGGCGCGAGCGACGCCAAGCGCACGCCGGATGAGCGCAGCAAGTTCACGCTTCCCGCGGGGACGACGGCGTGGTCCCACGGTCTTCGCGGGCATTACGAAGGCGACTACTCGAAGAAGGACATCAGCCAGTTCAAGGAAGGAGACTGGGCGGCGCCGCCGATCACGTTCAAGCTGCCGGGCGACGGCGGATACGCTTCGATCACGGAATCGGCGCTGGTGAACTACAGCGGCATGGCGATGGAATCGGACGGCGACCGCGGATTCACCGTCGGGCTGGGACATCGCCAACCCGTCTCGTATCCGTACGAGCTGCGCTATCCGCCGGAGGATGTGGAGCGCTTGTCGCACCCGGCGGCCGTGCAGGGGACGATCACGACGCCGTGGCGTGTGATCCTCGTCGCGAAGGATCTCGACACGCTGGTGAACAGCGACATCATCAACAGCCTCGCGCCGCCGCCGGATAAAAATCTGTTCCCCGATGGAGCGAACACCGACTGGTGCAAGCCGGGCCGCGCGGTGTGGCGATATCTGGGCAACGGCAATGACTCGACGCGACAAGCATCAACGGCGACATCGCGTCCGGCGCCGGCATCGCGCAACGCCACCCCGCGCAACGAGCGCCGCGAAGGTCTGGTGGGCGACATCTTCCCCACCCGCACCGCCGCCGCGACGCGACAATCGCAGTTCGCGGCGCGCGAAGGTTCCACCTCCATCGACGATGTCACACGCTTCAGCAAGCTCGCCGGCGAGCTCGGATTCGAATACCAGATCATCGAAGGCTTCTGGCGGCGGTGGGGGACCGATGAGCTGAAGGACGTCGTCGATTACTCCAACCGGCAGGGCGTCAAACTCTTCGTCTGGGTCCACTCCAAGTGGCTCCGCGATCCGGCCGTGCGTCACACGCTGTTCACGAAATGCCACGAGTACGGCATCGCCGGGCTGAAGATCGATTTCTTCGACCACGAGCACAAGGAGGTGATCGATCTCTATCAATCAATCCTGCGCGAGTGCGCGGAAAACAAGCTGCTGCTGATCTTCCATGGCGCCAACAAACCCGCCGGCGAAGAGCGGACGTGGCCGAATGAGATGAACCGCGAGGCGATCCACGGGATGGAGGCCTCGCGCCAGCCGGATCGCGCGTTCCACGAGACGGTGCTTCCGTTCACGCGTTTCCTCGCGGGGCACGGCGATTACACGCCGGTGCTTTTCACCGCGCGGCGTGGCAACGTCACGTGGGCGCACGAGGTCGCGATCCCGGTCGTGTTCGACGAGACGATCATCACCTACGGCGCCAGCCCGCAGCACATCCTCGACAACCCCGCGTGCGACATGATCAAGAGCATTCCCGCGACCTGGGATCAGACGATCGTGCTGCCGCAATCGTCGATCGGCGAAATGGCGGCGTATGCGCGGCGGAAGGGCGACACCTGGTTCCTCGCCGTCATCAACGGCAACGGCCCGCGCAAGCTCGATGTGCCGCTCTCGTTTTTGTCCGGCGGCAGAAAGTATCGCGCGATGACGGTCGCCGACGACAACGGCGTCGATTCCGCCTCGATGCAGATCGAGCGCGACAAGCAGTTCGGCAGCACCGACGCCATCACCATCGACATGCCTTCCGGCGGCGGGTTCGTCGCGCGGTTTGAGAAAAGCAAAGAGGATTCGAAATGAAGTTCGTGCGTCCGTTGAAGCGTATTTGCAATCGCGAGGTTGGAGCTAATGTCATCCCGAGCGGTACTCCGCGAGGGGTCTCGGACGCTGTTCGACGCCGAGATCCCTCGGAGTACCTCGGGATGACAGCTTGCGGCGCTCGCTATGGCGGTGCGCGCCGAGCGGTTGTCGTGGCGGCTGCAGTCGTTGCTCTCGCTGCCGCCGGCTGCGCGTCGTCGTCGCCTGCAAAGGCATCCGGGTCAAAGTCATCGAGCAAGCTCCCCTCCGCGTGGACGAACCCCTGGGTCGATCAGAACGAGAAATCCCCGCTGCGGCCGGTCGACGGCAAGTACCTCGACCTGAACAAGAACGGAAAGATGGACCCGTACGAGAATCCGGACCTGCCGATCGAACGCCGAATCGACGATCTGCTGGCGAAGATGACGGTCGAGGAGAAGACCTGCCAGCTCTGCACGCTCTACGGCTTCCGCCGGCAATTGATGGATGATCTGCCCAAGCCGTCGTGGAAGCAGGCGATCTGGAAAGACGGCCTGGCGAACATCGACGAGCATCTCAACGGCTGGCAGGGCGGGCGCGGGATCGGCGTCGAATCCGGACTCGTCACCGACACCCCCCACGTCTGGCCGCCCAGCGCGCATGCGGATGCGCTGAACAAGGTGCAGAAGTGGTTCATCGAGGAGACGCGCCTCGGCATCCCGGTCGATTTCACTAATGAAGGCATTCGCGGCCTTGGCTACTTCAAGGCGACGTGCTTTCCCAGCGGCAACGGCATGGGCAGCACGTGGGATCGCGGCTTGTTACGCAAGCAGGGCGAGATCGTCGGCGCAGAAGCCCGCGCGATCGGCTACACCAACATTTACGCGCCGATCATGGACGTGATGCGCGACCAGCGCTGGGGCCGCGACGAAGATTGCTACGGCGAAGCGCCGTACCTCATCGCGGAGCTGGGCGTGCCGCTCATTCAGGGCATGCAGTCGCAGGGCATCGCGTCGACCGTCAAGCACTACGTCCTCTACTCCACGCCCAAGGGCGGACGCGAAGGTCAGGCGCGCACGGACCCCGAGCTTCCGCCGCGCGACGTCGAGGACATCATGCTCTATCCCTTCATGCGCGCGTTTCGAGACGGCCGCGCGATGGGGACAATGAGCTCGTACAACGATTACGACGGCATCCCGATCTCAGGGAGCCCGTACTGGTTGATCGATCGGCTGCGGCGCGATTTCCACTTCACCGGCTACGTCGTCTCCGACTCCGATGCGGTTGAGAACATCTTTTTGCGGCACCACGTCGCGGAGGATGCGAAAGGTGCGGTGCGCGAGGCTTGCAACGCGGGCATGAACGTCCGCACGACGTTCTCCGCTCCCGAGAAATACATCCTGCCGCTGCGCGAGTGCGTGAAGGACGGCAGCGTCACGATGGCGACGCTGAACGATCGCGTCCGCGACGTCTTGCGTGTGAAGTACAAGCTGGGCTTGTTCGACCGGCCGTACGTCGATCCGGCCAAGGCGGACGGCGCGATCATGACGCCGGAGAGCATGGCGACCGCGTTGCGCGCGTCGCGCGAATCGATCGTGCTGTTGAAGAACGAGGCGCTTCGTGCCGGCGGGAGCGCGACAAAAGCCTCGACGAAGTCTTCGACCAAGGCGCCTTCATCGAAGACGGCGGCGCCTCCGCTGCTTCCGCTGAAGAAAGACGGCTTGAAGAAAGTCCTCGTCTGCGGACCCAACGCCGATGAGAAGTCGTACGCGCTGTCGCGCTACGGGCCGTTCAACGTGCCGGTCATCACCACGCTCGCGGCGGTGAAGGAGAAGCTCAAGGACACCGGCGCGGAAGTCGTCTACGCCAAGGGGTGCGATCAGGTCGATCCGGGCTTCCCAGAGACCGAGATCCTCCCTGAGCCGATCAACGCGAAAGAGAAGGAAGCGATCAACGACGCGGTGAAGCTCGCCAGGGGCGCCGACGTCGCCGTCATTGTCTGCGGCGAAGGGAACAAGACCAGCGGCGAGAGCAAGTCGCGCACGAGCCTCGATCTGCCCGGACGCCAGCTCGATCTGATCAAGGCGGTGCGCGAGACCGGCACGCCGATCGTGCTCGTGCTGATCAACGGCCGGCCGCTGTCGATCAACTGGCCCGACAAACACGTGCCGGCGATCGTCGAGGCGTGGTATCCCGGCGCGCAGGGGGGAACCGCGATCGCCGATGTTCTCTTCGGCGACTACAACCCCGGCGGAAAACTCGCCAACACCTGGCCCAAGACCGTCGGCCAGATCCCGATGAATTTCCCGAGCAAACCCAACGCGCAATGGGAAAGCCCCAAGGCCGCCAACATCGCGGGCGTGCTCTATCCGTTCGGCTATGGGCTCAGCTACACGAAGTTCGATTACTCGAATTTGAAAGCGCGGCCCGAGAGCGGGTCGAAGTTCCTGCCGGGCGGCAACGTCATCGTCGAAGTCGACGTGAAGAACACCGGCTCGCGCGAGGGCGATGAAGTGGTGCAGCTTTACACGCGCGACGTCACCAGCTCGGTCATCACGTACGAGAAGAACCTGTGGGGCTTCGATCGCGTGTCGCTCAAGCCGGGCGAGAGCAAGACGGTGAAGTTCAAGCTGACGCCCTACATGCTTTCGTTGATCAACCGGCAGTGGAAGCGCGTCGTCGAGCCGGGCGAGTTCAACATCATGGTCGGGGCGTCGTCCGAAGACATCCGGCAGAAGACCACGATCAACGTGGAGGCCGGGAAATGATGTCTCTTCACGTGGCACGGGCGCCTCGCCCGTGCAGTCAAACAGGAGGGAGAGCGCACGGGCGAGGCGCCCGTGCCACGATGATGTTGATCCTTCTCTTCGCTTCGGTCAGTAGCGCCGCGATGACGGACGTGCGCGACTTCGGCGCCACCGGCGACGGCAAAACCCTCGACACGCCCGCGATCAACAAGGCAATCGACGCCGCGGCTGCCGCGGGCGGGGGCACGGTCTACTTCCCTGCGGGCGATTACCTTTCCGTCTCGATTCATCTCAAAAGCAACGTTGCGCTCTATCTCGATCAGGGCGCGACGATCCTCGGCGCATCGCAGAAGGACGGCTACAAGTACGACGACCCGGAACCGAATGAGTGGGGCGACAAGAAGTACCAGGACTTTGGCCACAGCCACTGGCACAACGGTCTCATTTGGGGCGAGAAGATCGAGAACATTTCGATCCTCGGCCCCGGAAAGATCTACGGCAAAGGGATGTCCCGCAGCGACAAGCAGCCGCCCGGCGGGGGCGACAAAGCCATCGCGCTGAAGCTGTGCCGCAACGTGATCATCCGCGACGTGACGGTCCGCAAGGGCGGGCACTTCGGCATCCTCGCGACCGGCGTGGACAACCTCACGATCGACAACGTGAAGATGGACACCGATCGCGACGGGATGGACATCGATGCCTGCCGCAACGTCCGCGTCTCCAATTGCACGGTGAATTCGCCCTGGGATGACGGCATCTGTCTCAAGGCGACGTATGCGCTCGGCGAAGCGCGCGCGTGCGAGAACGTGACGATCACCAATTGCCAGGTGAGCGGCTACGACGAGGGCACTTACCTCGACGGCACGTTCAAGCGAGACGAGAAGCAGAAGTACTCGCACAAGACGACTACAGGTCGCCTTAAATTCGGCACCGAATCCAACGGCGGGTTCAAAAACATCACGATCTCCAACTGCATCTTCGACTACTCGCGCGGACTGGCGCTGGAGACGGTCGATGGCGGGCTGCTGGAAGACGTGACGATCAGCAACATCACCATGCGCGACATCACCAACGCGCCGATCTATCTTCGGCTCGGCGCGCGCATGCGCGGGCCTGAGGGCGTGCCGGTCGGAAAACTGCGGCGGGTGCTCATCAGCAACGTCGTGATTCACAACGCGCCGCAAGAGCAGGGCGTCATCATCATGGGCATCCCCGATCATCCGATCGACGACGTGCGGCTGGAAAATATCCGCATCGATTACCCCGGCGGCGGCACCGAGAAGATGGCGACGACGCGGCCGTCGGATGATCCCAAGGGCTATCCCGAGCCGCAGAATCACGGGCCGACGCCGGCGTACGGATTTTTCATCCGACACGTCAACGGGCTGGAGATGGCGGACATCAATGTCGCGTGCGACAAGCCCGATGCGCGGCCGCCGTTCTTCGTCGAGGACGTGAACGGCGTCGAGTTCACGAACATCCAAGCCACGCGCGAATCTTCGCAACCGATGTTCGTCCTCAAGAACGTCCAGAACCTTGCGACGCATCGCGTGCAGGGCGTCCAGGATCTTCAGAAGGATCGCGTGGACGACGGAAGTTTCTAATCAGCCACTTACTCTCGTTAGCTGTCATCCTGAGCGTACTCGCGAAGGATCTGGCAGCGTGTGGTGACCAGACCCAGATGCCTCGGAGTACCTCAGCATGACAATGCGTACGTCTCTGGTGTTGATTGTGGCGGCGGTGCTCGCGACGTCGCTTCCTCTGCCGGCACAAGAAAAAACGCCGCTCCTGTTCGACGTGCGCGCCTTCGGCGCGAGCGGCGACGGGAAGACGCTCGACACCGATGCGGTCAACAAAGCGATCGAGGCGTGCAACGCCGCCGGCGGCGGGACGGTTCGCTTTCCCGCGGGCACGTACCTCTGCTATTCGATCCATCTCAAGAGCAACGTCGCGCTCTACCTCGATCAGGGCTCGACGATCCTCGCCGCGCCGAATCCGCTCGAAGAAGCAAAGAGCGGCTATGACGCACCCGAGCCTAACGAGCAGTGGGACCCCTACGAAGATTTCGGTCACAGCCACTGGCACAACTCGCTCCTCTGGGGCGAGAACCTCGAGAACATCTCGATCCTCGGCCCCGGCCGCATCGACGGAAAAGGTCTGACGACCGGCGGGAATCCGCGCCGTCGAGGCGGCAGCGGCAGCAGCGCGAGCGCATCATCAGAACCGGCGAGCAAACCCGCGCGCGCCAAGTTCGGCTATCCCGGCAAAGACACGCTCCCCGCCGGCATCGGGAACAAGGCGATCGCCTTGAAACTTTGCAGGAACGTCATCTTCCGCGACTTTACGATCTATCGCGGCGGGCACTTCGGCATCCTCGCCACCGGCGTTGACAACTGGACGCTTGCCGGCGTGAAGATCGACACCAATCGCGACGGCGTCGACATCGACTGCTGCCGCAACGTCCGCATGAGCGATTGCACCGTCAACTCGCCGAGCGATGACGGGATCTGCCCCAAGAGCAGCTACGCGCTCGGTGAGCCGCGGCCGTGCGAGAACATCACCATCACCAACTGCCAGGTGAGCGGTTGGGAGATGGGCTCGATGCTGGATGGCACGTACAAGACGCGTGACCGCGGACCCGGCACCGGCCGCATTAAGCTCGGGACCGAATCGAACGGCGGATTCAAGAACATCACGATCTCCAACTGCGTCTTCGCCTATTGTCGCGGGCTGGCGCTGGAGACGGTCGACGGCGCGCTGCTCGAAGACGTGTCGATCACCAACATCACGATGCGCGACATCGGCAACTCGCCGATCTTCATGCGCCTCGGCGCCCGTCTGCGCGGGCCGGAGGGGACGAGGGTCGGCACGCTGCAGCGCGTCAGCATCAGCAACCTGACCTGCTACAACGCCGACCCGCGCTATTCGTGCATCATCAGCGGCGTTCCGGATCATGACATCGAAGACGTGCGGCTCAGCAACATCCGCATCTACGCGCGCGGCGGCGGAACGAAAGAGCAGGCAACCAGCCAGCCGGCGGAGAAGGAGAACGTTTATCCCGAGCCGGCGATGTTCGGGACCACGCCGGCGTACGGGTTTCTCGTCCGTCACGTCGCGAATATTGACTTCGACAACGTCGCGGTGAGCGTGATGAAGGACGATGCGCGGCCTGCGTTCTGGCTTACGGACGTCAAAGGCGCGAGCTTTTTCCGGACCAGCGCCCAACGTTTGGGCGACGGCCCGGCATTTCGACTGAAAGACGTAACCCAGTTCACCACCAAAGACTGCCCCGGCACGCCGGACACGGTCAAAGAGAAGGCCGATCACGGTCAGGTGTAATTTCCGCTCTCTTATGGAATTCACACGCCTTTTTGTTGATTTTCGCGGGCTACGAACATACGTTAGATGCCGATGTCGCCGGAAAGCGAAGAAGGTGTGATCGACGCGGCCGCGGCCCCCGCCGCGCCCGCCGTTGCCGGCGATGCTGCTGGCGTTTCGGAGACCGAAATGGCGTCGCAACGTACCGTCGCCGCGATCGCGGCAACCCTGGTCGGCCTCGGGCCCGTTATGCGCTCGGTGGTCGCGGGCGGGGCGCCCCAGCAGACGACTCCCGCCGCAGCCGTCACGACGATTCCCGCCGACTTCGTCCCCGCCACCGACAGCCCGGAGATGTCGTGGTGGCGCGAGTCGATGAAGACGCACGACCAGCGCATCGCGTGGTGGCGCCAAGCGCGCTTCGGCATGTTCATCCACTGGGGCGTTTACTCCGAGCTGGGCGGGGAATGGCACGGGCAGCCGGTCGTCGGCTACGCCGAGCACATCATGCGCAAGAGCCGGATCCCCATCGACGTCTACCGGCGCGACGTCGCCGGCCAATTCAACCCGACGAAATTCAACGCCGACGAGTGGGTGAAGCTCGCGCACGACGCCGGCATGGGCTACATCGTGATCACGTCGAAGCACCACGACGGCTTCGCGATGTACGATTCGGAGGTCAGCGACTTTAACGTCGTCAAGCAGACGCCGTGGCATCACGATCCGATGAAGGACCTGAAGGAAGCGACGGCGCGGCAGGGCATTCGCTTCGGGTTCTATTACTCGCAGGCGTGGGACTGGGCGGATCCGGACGGCACGGGGAACGACTGGGATTATGATTGCCCCTGCGGCGACCGGGGTCTGCACGGGGGGAAGAACTGGTGGGAGCAGAGCCCGGCGTGGGTCGCGCGCGTGCAAAAATACGTGCAAAACAAGGCGATTCCGCAGGTTCACGAACTCCTCGCCAAATATCATCCCGATGTGATCTGGTTCGACACCGATCACAAGATGGCGCCGGCGCTCAACTTCGAAGTCTTCAAGGCGACGCGCGAGGCGGATCCCAACGTCGTCATCAACTCGCGCTGCGTCCCCAATCTCGGCGATTACGTTTCCACCGCCGATCGTCCCGCGGAGCTCGCGCCGCACGACGGCGACTGGGAGGCGATTCCGACGACCAACGAATCCTACGGCTGGCACAAGCAGGACCACTCGCACAAGCCGGCGGAGCATTTCATCACGCTGATCGCCAAGTGTGCGGCGCGGGGCGGAAACCTGATGCTCAACGTCGGCCCGCGCGGGGACGGCACGATTGATCCCGCGGATGTCGCCATCCTCCACGGCATCGCGCGCTGGATGAAGATCAACGGCGAATCGATTCACGGCACGTCGCGCACGCCGCTCGCGGTGCAGTCATGGGGCGAGTCGACGGTCAAAGGCAATCGCCTCTACCTGCACGTGTTCGACTGGCCGAGCGACGGGAAGCTGATCGTCGGCGGGGTGAAGTCGAACGTGAAGAGCGCGTACCTGCTGTCCGACACGAGCAAGACGGCGCTGAAGCTCGAGCGGATGAACGATCTCGACGTCCGCATCGCCGTGCCGACCGCCGCGCCGGATCCGGTCGATTCGGTCGTTGTGGTCGATTGCCAGGGCGAGGTGACGGCCGATCCGACGCGGCTGCTGTGCACGAACAACCACAATGTCCTTCGCGTTTTCGACGGCCAGCTTGTCGGCCACACCATCCGCTTCGGGCAGGGCAAGAAGGAGAACGCGTATGTTGAGCAGTGGATGAGCTCCGGGGACGCGGTCGCCTGGCCGGTGCGGGTGAATGAAGCTGTAAAGTACAACGTGACAGCGATTTACGACGCCGAAGCTCCCTCGGCGGGCGGCGCGTACGCCATCCGCGTGGGCGGGCAGACGTTGCAGGGCAACGTCATCGCCGGAAGCAATCAGACGCAATCGTTAGGGACGGTTCAGCTCCAGGCAGGTGAGCATCAGATTCGAGTCGAGCCGGTACGGATCGCCGGCGGCGAATTGATGCGACTCCGCTCGCTGGTGCTGAGCCGCGCGGGCAATGAAACCGCTCGACGATGACCTCTTCGAACCGCTTGCTGAAGCGCTGGGCATCGACGGTTATACTGCCGACGTGCCCAGCAAACGCTCCCCCTCCAGCGGCGGCGGCAGCAAGCAGCAGCAGGATCTCCGCCGCGTCAGTCACCAGGACATCGCCCGCGAAGCCAATGTCTCGCGCGTGACCGTGTCGCTCGTGCTCGCCGGCAAAGATCAGGCGTCGGAAGAGACGCGCAAGCGCGTACTCGAGGTCGCGCAGCGGCTCCGCTACCGGCCCAACCTCCTGGTGCACGGAATGCAGACCGGCCGCAGCCACACCGTCGGCATCATCGTGCCGGCGTCGATGCACTTTCACGCGCAGGTCGCGCGCGGGATCCACGACGAGCTGGTCGGCAAGGACTACGTGCCGATCCAGCTCTGGGCCAACCCGAAGGTGAACGCACCGTTGGCGACGCCCGGCGGCGATGCCGCGAAAGACCCGAAATCCACGGAATTGGAGCAGATTCATCGTCTGGTCGATCGCCGCGTGGACGGCATCATTGTCTGGCCGCAGGATGTGAGCGTGCCGGACGTTCACTTCCGCGAGATCTGGCAGCGGCACATTCCGCTGGTCACGGTCGATCGCGAGACGACGACTCACGCGGACCACGTCGGCACGGACGAAGAGCTCGGCGGCGAGCTCGTCGCCGAGCATCTGCTCAAGCTCGGCCATCGTCGCGTGGCGCACGTGACGTTCCCCAAGCCTTCGGGCTCGGTGCTTCGCCGCGGGGGTGCGTTCATCAAGACGATGCAGAAGGCGGGGGTCGCGGTCGAGATGGTGAACGGCCGCACCGAGGAGCTCGAAGCGCCGTTGAAGCAGCTTTTGATGCGCAAGGATCGTCCGACGGCGGTGTTCGCGGCGATCGATCCGATGGCGATGAAAGCCTACTCCGTCGCCGCGGCGCTGGGATTGAAGATCCCGCAGGATGTGTCGGTGGTCGGCTACGCCGATTTCCCCTTCATCGCCGATCTGGTTCCACCTCTCACCACGGTCCGGCAGGATCCCTACGAGATGGGCCGTAAGGCGGCGGAGATCCTGCTCGATCGCATCTTCGACCGCATGCCCAATCAGGGTCCCCTGCGGCTCCACCTGGAGCCGGAACTGATTGTCCGCGCCTCCACGACCTCGGCTGCGATGTAGGTTGAGGCCGGTCTCGCCGTTTCGGCACAGAGGGCGACACACGGGTCGCCCGCCACACAGTTTCCACTGTGCTGCAATTATCCATCTGAATATTTCAGAACATTCCGCTATAGCGCTGGTTCCACAACCACTCAAAGCACGAAAAACACGCCTGGAATGACATTGAATAATTTATGGATTATTCAGTTGAATAATTCCCTTGGGATGGCATATTACCTTTCACCGCTATGTCCATCGCACGTGTCGCCCAAGCCGCCAACGTCTCTTACGCCACCGCGTGGCGGATCATCAACAACCAGCCGTGCGGGTCGGAGGAAGCGATCGCGGCGGTGCGCGAGGCGATGGGGCAACTGGGTTACGATCCGACCGTGGGCCGGCGGCGCGGGCGCAAGCCGCGCGTCGCCGACGGCATCCGCACCCGCAACATCGCGCTGCTCCACTTCCGCGCCGCCACCGCCATCAGCTCGTCCGTTTTAAGCTGCGTCCACCGCATGCTCGCGGAGAAGAATCTCAACCTGATCTTCGCCCACGCGCAGAAAGTCGATGCCCTTCCCCCCGCGGTCCGCAGCGGACAGATCGACGGGATCCTGGGCTACGGCCAATACCCCGCCGAGGTGGTGGATCGAAGCCTGCAGAAGATTCCCGCGGTGTGGATGATGACACGCTGGGACGGCGCCGCGGATCCTTGGGGCGACCGCGTGAAGCCGGACCACAATTCGATCGGGCAGCTTGCCGCCGAGTACCTGCTCAGTCGCGGGCATCGCCTGATGGCATATTTCAACCCCGAGCTGGGGTTTGCCCTTTACCAGCACCGTTTCCAGTCGTTTCGCATGGCGGCGGAAGGGGCGGGAACGAGCCCGGCGGTGTTCAACAGCCGCGGGGAGCACGACGACCTCAACGCGCAGGCGGAGCAGTGCGTCGAGCAATGGTTGCAAGCGTCGCCGCGTCCGACCGGGATCTTCGTTCCGGTCGACCGCGTGACGCTGTTCGTCTACCGCCACCTCGAGCGTCGCGGGATCGCGATCGGCAAAGACGGGGTGGACGTGGTCTCCTGTGACAACGAGCGCGAGCTGCTGTCGCTGATGCGGCCGCCGCCCGCGTCGATCGATCTGAATCGTGACATGATCGCGCGGCTGGCGGTCGAGCGGTTGCTGTGGCGGATGAAGAACGGCGTGACCTCGCCGAGCGTCCAGATCACCGTGAGCCCGACGCTGGCGACGCAGGAAGTGAATTAGTTCTCCTTCTCCGGCGGAGCCTTTGAAACGTCATGCAGCCGACCCGTAACAACGCCAAATCGAATCAGCCGCCTCGGGCCTTCACGCTCGTCGAACTCCTCGTGGTCATCGGGATCATCGCGATCCTGATCAGCATCCTGCTGCCGGTGCTGGGCGGCGTCCGCCGCTCGGCGAACGCGCTCAAGTGCTCCAGCAACATGAAGCAGATCGCCACGGCGCTGGTCATGTACATGCAGGACAACAAGTACCACCTGCCTCCGTGCCTGGTGAGCAGCGGCGGCGACGCGTACCCGGACGGGTTTTTCTGGGCGGCGGAACTGGTGCAGCGCAAGTACATCAGCGCGCCCAACATCTACAAGAACGGGACGACGACGAAGGTCTTCGATCAGCCCAGCGTCTTCCGCTGCCCCGAGGGTCTGGCGTCGGACGAGTGGGTGGGTTCGAGCGGGACGGGCAGCGCCAATCAGGGGCTGTATCCGACTGATCCGAAGAACAACAGCCTGGTGTGGGGCACCGCGCCCAACCCGCGTTCGGACGGCTCGACGCCGTACGGCGTGGCGACGTGGTACCAGCTCAACAGCCGCATCAGCGGATACACGAGCAACATGTGGCCCGGCGGCGAGAACGCGGCGCCGTTCATCTATTTCGACAGTTCCAAGAACGGCCCGCCCGGCGTGGGCACCACGATGGGCGGCCAGCTCCGCACCCCCGGCTACGGCCGCTCGATCTCGATGATCCGCCGATCGGCGGCGCTGGCGATGGTCGTCGAAGCCGCAAGCGTCAACTGGACCGACGCCGGCGCACAGACGCGCAACGGCGAAACCAACTACATCGCCCGCCTGGGCGCCCGCCACGGGAAGAAGACCGCAAGCGGGAATAACGCCGTGACGAATATTGCTTTCTTTGACGGCCACGTCGCGCCGTTCGAGACCAAGGCGATCGAGACGTACGTGGACCCCAAAGCCGGCCGCGGCGGCGTGGACGTGCTGCCGGAGTCGGTCGCCGGCGTGGTCTTCACACTCGGCATGCAGAAGTAAAAGAAGCCCGAGGCGCGGCGGTCAGTGCGACGCCGGTGTGGCCGAAGGTATTTGACAAGCAGCGAAGTCGATCGCGCTCTCTTGCGCCCCCCCGTCGCATGCGAGAGCGCGAATGATTCAGCAGTTGTCGCTTGTTTCGGGAGCCGTCATGAGAATGTTTTCCAGCAGCGGCGTTCGACGCGCCAAAGCCTTCACGCTCGTCGAGCTTCTGGTCGTGATCGGCATCATCGCCATCCTCATCAGCATCCTCCTTCCGACATTAAGCGGCGCCCGCCGGCAGGCGTACACGGTCCAGTGCCAGAGCAACATGAAGCAGCTCGCGACGGCGATGATCATGTACGTGCAGGACAACAAGGGAAAGTTCCCGCCCTGCGCGAGCGACCCGGTCCCGGGCGTGTGGCCGGCGGGATATTGGTGGCCCAACGAGCTGGTGCGCCTCGGCTACATCAAGAACCCGAGCTGCAACGTTTACAAGAAGACGCCCAGCACCACCAACGACAAGGTCTTCTCGAACAACAGCCCCTTCAAGTGCCCCGAAGGCGTGCTGGAAGACTACGGCAAGCTCTCGGGCAACGGTCAGGGCGACTACCCGACCGATATGAAAAACAACGCCTACCAAATCTGGAACGACTCGAACTGCGCCACCGACGGTTTCGGCGTGCCGAGCTGGTACATGCTCGCCAGCCGCGTGCAGACCGGCAGCAACTCCGCGCTGGGGATGGGCAATTCCGGCAACAAAATCGCGCCGTTCGTCTACATGAACAACGCGTCGGGCGATCCGACCAGCGCCAACTACATCGGCCGGCCGGAATGGACGCGCAACCTCTCGATGGTCCGCCGCTCGGCGGAGATGGTGATGATGGTGGAAGCGGCGACGGCGAACTGGATGGACCAGGCCGGCAGCCAGAAGTACGGGTACATCATGCTCGCCCGCCTTGGCGCGCGCCATGGCAAGAAGACGGCCGACGGCGCCAACGCCAAGACGAACTTCGCCTTCTTCGACGGCCACGTGAGCCTGTACGACACGCTGCCGTTCGTCGTCGCGGCGAAGAGCAAGTCGACCGACAACGCACTGATCGACTTTTACAGCGAGACGATCTTCTTCCTGAACAAGCAGAAGGGGAAATGATCGTCGCTCGCATGTTCTGAGAGAACTTGACACCCCCTGCAGCGCGGGCCGCCACCATGGCGACCCGCGCTGTCGTAGGCGGATCGACTAAGGTGATTGGCCTTGCTTGTCATCGCGAGGTACTCCGAAGGATCCCCGCTGCCTTGCGCGGATGCTTCGAAGTCACCTCAGCATGACGATGCAGTGGCGCCCGCGGCGAGGAAGAGCGCAAAACAGAGAAGAGCACGCTCGAGCGGATCATCGGTGAGCCTCGAAAGTGATCGGAGCAAGATGCAGCTCAAACGTGTTGCCGTCGCGGCCATGATGTGCCTCGCCGCCGCCGCTGCGCCGTCGGGGAATTTCAGCAAGCTCGTTTATCCCGGTCGCGACGGGAAGCTCCGTTACAACCCCGACGCGTACAACAACACGATCCCGGATTTCTCCAACTGCGGCTATCGCGGGGGCGGCGTGGTGATCCCGGATGTGTCGGTGAAGGCGACGGTGCTTGCCGAGCCGAACAGCTCGAAGGACGACGGCCGGCGGATTCAGGAGGCAATCGATCGGGTGTCGAAGATGCCGGCGGACGCAAACGGCTTCCGCGGCGCGGTGCTGATCAAGCGCGGCAGGTACAAAATAGCGGGGCAGCTCAAGATCAGCGCAGGCGGCGTCGTTCTCCGCGGCGAAGGGGACGGCGAAACGAACGGCACGCTGCTGATCGCCGCGGGAAACAAGCCGCGCACGCTCGTCGTCGTCCAAGGCGGCGGCGGGGCCGTTGCTGGCAAGGCGAAGGTGAAAATCACGGACGAATACGTGCCGGTCGGGTCGCGCAGCTTGAGCGTCGAAAGCGCGAGCGGCTTCAAGGCCGGCGACAAGGTGATCGTCGATCGGGTCGGCAACAGGGACTGGATTCACTTCATCGCGATGGACCGCATCACCCCGCGGCCGGCGGACCCGAAGGGCACCAGGCAGTGGGAGCCGTTCGACCTGCCGTTCGACCGGAACATCACCGCGGTCGAAGGGAAGAAGATCACTGTCGATGCTCCGATCGTCTGCGCGATCGAGCAGAAATGGGGTGGCGGATCGGTCGTGAAGTATGACGATGCGGAGCGGATCGAGAACGTCGGCGTCGAGAACCTGCGAAGCGATTGTGAATACGACGCCGGGATCACCAAGCAGCAGGACGGCAAGCCGTACCCGGCGGACGAGGAGCACGCGCACTACTTCGTCGGCTTCAACAACGCCCGCAACGCGTGGGCGCGCAATCTCACCACCACGCACTACTACAACGGCCCGGTCACGATCGAGCGCGAAGCGAAGTGGGTGACGGTGCAGGACTGCACATCGCTCGAGCCGGTCAGCGAGATCACCGGCGGACGCCGGTATCCGTTCAACATCGTCGGGCAGCTCAACCTCGTGCAGCGGTGCAAGTCGGACAAAGGCCGGCATGCGTTCGTCTTCAGCTCGCACGTCTGCGGGCCGAACGTGTTTTTGGATTGCAGCTCCACCAATGACTACGCGACGAGCGAGCCGCACCATCGCTGGTCGGTCGGCGGGCTATACGACAACGTACACGCTCACATGGCGTTTCAGGACCGGCAGTACATGGGGAGCGGCCACGGCTGGGCGGGGGCGAATTACGTCGCGTGGAACTGCGAAGGAACGCTGGTCTGTCAGCAACCGCCGACGGCGCAGAACTGGGCGATCGGCTTCGTCGGAAAGAAAGAGCCGGGCGCGTTCCCGCGGCCGGAGGGGTATTGGGAATCGTTCGGCAAGCACGTCGAGCCGCGGAGTCTTTATCTAAAGCAACTGGAAGACCGCCTGGGCGCGGATGCGGTTAAGGCGGTCGCCAGCAGCAACCAACCAACACCATGATGTTCAAAGCACTTTCAGCGTTGCTGGTTTTATCGAGCGTCGCCCTCGCGGCGGAGCGGACGGTTTCGCCGAAGGAGGTCGCGTCGGCCGCGGCACAGGCGAAGGCGGGGGACACGATCGTCATCGCCGACGGCGATTACAGAGACGTCGTCATCAACTTCAAAGCCAAGGGCACGGCGGAGAAGCCGATCACGCTCCGCGCGCTGACGCCGGGGAAGGTGAAGTTCGAGGGCGATTATCAGCTAACTATCGAGGGCGAGCACCTGGTCGTCTCGGGGCTCTTCTTCGGCGAATCCAAGAGCGAGAAGGACGTGATCGAAATCCGCGGGATCGAAAATCGCGTCACCGACTGCGCGATCGTCGCGCTCAATCGCGGCGGGAAGTGGATTCACTTCATGCCGCTCGCTCAGCGCTGCCGGCTCGATCACTGCTACATCGAAGGGCACGCGCCCAAGGACGTGCGATTGCAGGTGGAGGTTGACGAGAAGACGCCGCCGGAGCATCGCATCGATCACAATCACTTTGCGCATCGCCCGCCGCTGGGCGAGAACGGCGGCGAGACGATGCGATTGGGCTACAGCTACCAGTCGATGTTCGTCTCGCGCACGACCGTCGAGGACAACCTCTTCACGCAATGCGACGGGGAAATCGAGATCATCTCGAGCAAGTCGTGCGAGAACGTCTACCGGCACAACACGTTCCGCGACTGCGAGGGGACGCTGACGCTGCGGCACGGGAATCGCTGCGTGGTAGACGGCAACTTCTTCTTCGGCAACGGCGGCGGCGACGGAGCGAAGAAGACGGGCGGCGTGCGCGTGATCGGGGAGGATCACAAGATCGTCAACAACTACTTCGCGAAGACCGCCGGCATCGCGGGCGGTGTGATCGCGCTGACGGCGGGCATCCCGGACTCGGAGCTCAAGGGATACTGGCAAATCAGGAAGTGCCTCGTGGCGAACAATGTTTTCGTCGACAACGATGCGCCGTGCCTCCTGCTCGACGCCGGCTACAACGAGCGCAATCGCACGCTGCTGCCGGAGAATGTGACGATCGAGAACAACACCTTCGTCGCGCCCAAGACCAACGCAAAGCCGTTCGTGCGCGGCAAGGAGGGACAGGGGTTCAAGTGGGGCGGGAATGTCGGCTCAGGCGCGCCGCGCGGTGACGCGCCGGCGGAGGGGTTCAAGATCGTCGATCACGTCGAGCTGCCGAAGAAGGGCACGCCGATCGACGAATCGGAGGTCGGGCCGTCGTGGAAGGTGAAGCCGGGGCCGTCTACATCGTCGCGCGTGCCGGATGACGTCGTCCTTCCGGCGGCCGCGGAGCGGGCGATCACGCAGGATGTGAATGCGAAGGCGAAGGTGACGCATGACCCGGCGGCGAAGTCGCTGGTCGTGCGCGGCGCGAATGGCCCAGAGGCGAAGGCGGCGTCCTGCCCGCAGGTCATCAGCGGGCAGAAGCTCGCCGTCGCCGGTGAGAGAGGCACGATTGACGTCACTTCATCCGGCGCATCGAAGATAATTCCAAAGCGAGGGAGAGAGGGTGACAGGCACCTTCCTTGCAAAGCCTGATTGGAAATGGAGTTATTGGGACCATGGGGGGCTGACGAGACTTGAACTTGAGAATGCAGTCAAAGACCACGTCGATTCATTGTTACCGCGCGGGCGATCGCCGGATCGAGCGCGCTGTATGCGCTGCGTTCGAGGTGCTCGAGACGCGGCGGCTGCTGGCGAACAGCATTTACGCCTTCCCCGGCGCGGACGGGCACATGCTCTATCAACCGCAGCCACTGGGGGATCACATTCAGGATTACTCGACGGCGGGCTACAAGGGCGGGACCGTGCCGATCCCGGATGTGCCGGTGAAAGTGACCATCAGCCCCGTCGCCGGCGACGATACGGCAAACATTCAGAACGCGATCAACCATCGCGGCGCTGCCGCTGGACAACAACGGCTTCCGCGGCGCGGTCTACCTTAATCCCGGCACGTACGAGGTAGGGACGGGCATCAGCATCACCACGAGCGGCGTCGTCCTGCGCGGCGCGGGGCCGACGCAGACGGTCATCCACGCCACGGGAACCGGTCAGCGGACCATCGTGCAACTCAACGGCAGCGGCACGCGCTCAACCGTCTCGGGCACCACGCACAAGATCGTCGACAAATACGTTCCGGTCGGCGCGATCAGCTTCAGCGTCGATTCCACCGCGGGCCTGAGCGTCGGCGACACCGTCATCGTCCACCGCGCCAGCACGCAGCAGTGGATCAACGACATGGGGATGAACCTGCTCGACAACCCATGGACGCCGGGGTCCAAGGACATCAACATGGACCGCACGATTACGCACATCGACGGGAACGTGATCACCTTAGACGCGCCGATCACGCAGGCGCTCGATCTGAAATACACCGATGCCAGCCAGGGCGACAACACGATTTACGAGTACACCGCGACGGGGCGGATCAGCAACGTCGGCATCGAGGATCTAGGCGGCTACAGCGATTACGTCGCGGTCGCCGGCGACACCACGCAGACGAAGAATGACGAGGATCATCCGTGGACATTCGTCAACATCGACGGCGCGATCAACGCCTGGGCGCGCGGGATCATGAGCCAGTATTTCGGCTATTCCTGCGTCTACGTGACCGGCGGGAGCAAGTGGGTGACGGTCGAGGACAGCGAGTGCCTCGATCCGGTCTCGCAGGTGACGGGCGGGCGTCGGTACTCGTTCAACATCGATGATTCGAGCAACGTGCTGTTTCGCAACTGCTATACGCGCGAGGGGCGGCACGATTACGTCGAGGGATCGACCGTCGTCGGCCCGAATGTGTTCGTCGACGATCGCGCGGACGTGACGCATGCCGACGCGGGGCCGCATCATCGCTACTCGACCGAGGCGCTGTGGGACAACCTCACCGTCGGTCAGCTCAACATTCAGGACCGCGGCAACTCCGGCACCGGCCACGGCCACGCCGGCGCGAACATGGTCGTCTGGAATTCCAACGCCTCCAGCGAGTTCGTCGTGCAGAGCCCGATCGCGGCGCAGAACTGGCTGATCGGGAGCATCGGCACGATCGACGAGAGCACTGCGGGCGCCGTCGGATATCACACGGACGGACTGAAAGATCTTTCCGGCCCGGCCGGCACCGGGCAGCATGTCGACACGCGCAGCCTGTACTACCAGCAGCTTTCAGAGCGGATGGCGTACGAGAATTTCAACCTGCGGGAGACGCGGCTGGGTGACAGCGACGCGCTCGTCAACGACGGCGCGGCCGACAACGTCAACGTGGACGCGACCTGGAAGAGCAGCATCCAGACGGCGGCCGGGAAGACCGGCGTCGGCTTCGACACCGTCGGCACATCGCAGCTCGTGCCGTTCACGTTCACCCTGAACCTCGATCCCGGCACGTACGTCGTCGGCGCGCAGCTCCTGATCGGCGCAAAAAGCGCCGGCGGATCGACGGCCGGCGACGCGATCTACATCGAGGACAAGAGCCGCAAGTACACGTGGATTCAGCTCGGCGTCGCCTCGCCCGGCACGAATGAGGGCGGGATGGTCATCGACCTCTCGAAATTCCTCGCGGCGATGCAGGATGGGAAGCTCAACGTCGCGATCTCCGGCAACACCGCCGTCGATTGGGCGACGCTCAACTTCCAGACCGCTTCTACCACGGAGCCGACGACGACGAAGCTCACCGCCGTCGCTGATGCGTACGTCAACAGCAACTCGCCGACGAGCAACTTCGGCACCAACTCGACGGTGCAGACGGACAACGATCCGACCAACGGTCAGCTCGAATCGTTCCTGAAATTCGACGTGTCGTCGATCACCGGCGTGATCACGAAGGCGACGATCCAGATGGTGCCGACGACGGTGACCTACGGGGCGACCGGCACTGGGACGTTCGGCTCCGGCATCGGCGCGATCTACAACACGATTTCGTCCGTTTCCAACGATTCCTGGACCGAAACGGGCCTGAACTGGAACAACAAGCCGGTGGCGGATCCAGCGTTCGATACGTACATCTCGTCCGCGAACGCGCCGATGAACTTCGACGTCACCGCGCTGGTCCGCGCGGCGCAGGCAGGGGACAAGACGTTATCGCTTAAACTCGCGTCGATCGTCGCGCTAGCCGACGCCAGCCGCGGCAACATCTCGTATGCCTCGCGCGAGAATTCCAACGCATCGCTTTGGCCGCAGCTGATCATCACGACCTACAACGGCCTTGCGCCGGTGGCCGACGCGACGGTGCGTGATGGATCGAGCGCGCACACCAACTTCGGCACGACGACGGACCTCGGCGTGCAGAACTCCACCACCAGCGGCAACAGCCGCGAGTCGTACCTCAAGTTCGACCTGACCGGCGTCGCCACCGCGCCGGCCGGCGCGACGGTGCGGCTCATGCCGACGAACCTGGGCGCGAGCAACATCAGCAACAGCGCCGCCTTCGTATCGACCGACACCTGGACCGAGGGCGGCATCACGTGGAACACCAAGCCGGCGTCGAGCACGGCGCTCGGCTCGTGGACGCCGCAACAGGCGACGCCGGGGAAGTTTGACGTGACTTCGCAGGTGGCGTCGAACGTCGGCGGCTCGGACAAGCTGCTGTCGCTGCGGCTGTTCTCGTCGAGCACGTCGAGCGGGCTCGATCAATACGCCTCGCGCGAGCACGAAAACGGCTGGTGGTCGCCGCTGCTGGTGCTGAAGAATTTGGCGCCGATGCTGACGTCGATCCCGACGATCAACGGGACAGTCAACACATCGACACCGGCGACGTGGTTCGGGATTTGGGATGCGGAGACGCCGGTCGGGTCGCTCTCGGTCACCGCATCGTCGTCCAACACCACGCTGCTGCCCAACGCCAATATCTCGCTCAGCGGCACCGCCGCCGACCGCTTCTTCACGCTCACGCCGGCGGCGAATCAGTCGGGGTCGTCGAACGTGACGATCACCGTGACCGACGGGCAAGGCGCGGCGGCGACGTACACGTTCCTCTACGTCATCGCCAACGCGCTGGTGATCAACGGCGATCAGGACGCGCCGGGGGAGAACGACGTCATCCGCATCGTCCGCAACGGGACGTTTGTCGACATCTTCCGCAATAACACCGTCACGCCGGTGGTGCACACCGATTACGCGAGCCTGGCGTCGCTCACGCTCAATACGCTCGGCGGGAACGATGCGATCACGATCGACTACGGCAACGGCGATCCGATTCCCGCCGGCGGGTTCACGCTCGACGGCGGGAGCGGCGCGGACACGCTCTCCATCGCCGGCTCCAACGCGGTTGCAACGTCGCTCGACATGACGCTCGCCGGCAGCGGGACGATGTCGATGGGCTCATCGGGCGCGCTGCCGACCCTGACGGATCTCACGCTGAGCGCCGGCGAGACGTTCAACCTCAACGGGCAGAGTCAGACGATCGATTCGTTCAGCGGCGACGGCGTGGTCGTCAACAACGTCGCGTCGAATACATCGACGCTCACGGTCGGCTCACAGGGCGGCGATGGCGTCTTCACCGGCTCGCTGCAGAACGGCGCCGGCACCCTCGCGCTGACCAAAATCGGCGCCGGCGTGCTCGTGCTCAACGGGAACAACGCCTACACGGGCAGCACGTTCATCAACGGCGGCTCGATCGAATCCGGCAATGCGCAGAGCCTGGCGCTGCTCAGCGGCGCCGTCTTCTTCAACGGCGGCACGTTCCACGTCACCGCAGACATGGCTTCGGCCAACGTCAACGTGAAGTACTCGACGAGTTTCACCGGCGCGACGGCGTCGAGTACCGGCGCGTTCAACGTCGATCCGGGCGTGACATTGACGATCGGCACGGTCAACGGCTCGGCATCGCTTCGTACCAACGGCGGCGGAGCGCACGGCGGCGTGTTCACCAAGACCGGCGGCGGGACGCTGCGCATCCTCTGTGCCAACGGCCAGCAGGACGACGTCTTTCACCTCGATCAAGGCACGATCATCGCCGAGAACGCTTCTGCGCTGGGCGCGGGGGACACCGGCGTGCGGATCGACATGAAGGATGGCACGGCGCTGGTGCTCCGCCAGGACAGCGGAACCAACTTCGCCACGCCCGTGCGCGCCGCCGACGCCAACAGCACGATCAACGTCATCGTCGATCGCTCGACCGGCGGCGCGGGCGTGACGCACGCGCTCAACGCCCTCACCTCCGCCGGCGCGTTCACGCTGGACGTCTCCGCCGGCGCGAACGT
>JAICTV010000333.1 GCA_025936175.1 Phycisphaerae bacterium | reverse complement strand
TTATTACCCGCCGGGGTCTTTTGGTGGTTTAAAAAAACCTGTTGTGGTTGTTTTCTCGGGGGGTTTTGGGGTTTGGGTTTTTTTTTTTTTAATTACATAACCCCATCCCCCACACCCGATCCCCGCAACAACAGCGAGCTCAACCGCACAGGGAGTGCGAGAATTGACTTAAAAATCGCCGTGACTTAGCCTTGATCGTCTGAATCAGGCGGAAAACGCCCATATTGGAGACCCAACCATGATGCCGGAATACGAGACGTTGAAGCGACTGGTCACCGAAGCCGAAGAGGACGTCGCCAAGGCTATCGGCGGCAACAAGGCCGCCGGAACCCGCGTCCGCAAGAAGATGCAGGAGATCAAGGCCGCCGCGCAGGACGTGCGCAAAAAGATCCTCGAAGGCCGCGAATCCGAGCCGCCGGTCGCTCAGCAGTAGTTCAAGGAAAAAGGGAAAAAGGAAAAAGGGAAAAGGGTTTGGCCCCACGACCTTTTTCCTTTTTCCTTTTTCGTTTTCCCTTCGAGAAGACATGCCCCCACAACTGCTCTTTGACATCACCGGCATCGACCTGGACAAGGTGGTCTACGACCAGGAGTCCATCCGCCAGGCCAACCCGCAGCGCGGCGACATGGAGATGCTCAACGCCGTCACCTACGCCGACCCCGCCAAGGGGCATATCATCGGCTACAAGGACGTGCGCGCCGACGAGTTCTGGGTCCCGGGCCACATCCCCGGCCGGCCGCTGTTCCCCGGCGTGCTGATGATCGAGTCGGCGGCGCAACTGGCCTGCTTCTACACGAAGAAATTCATCGGATGGAAGGGGTTCGTCGGCTTCGGCGGGGTGGAGGAAACCAAGTTCCGCGGTCAGGTCATCCCCCCGTGCCGGCTGTACCTGATCGGCCTGAAGCAGCGCGAACGCCACGGCCGCATCTGGTGCAACGTGCAGGGGATGATGAACGGGCAACTGGTTTTCGAGACGGGGATCATCGGAACGCAGATGTGAAGGCGCGGGGATCGGGTGTCGGGTATCGGGTTTGGTCGTTACACCCGATACCCGACACCCGATACCCGGTCGTTCATCTGGTGACGGAGCACCGCCGACGTGTCATCACTGCTCGACAAACTCTGCGACACGCCGCTCGCCTTCGTTGACGTCGAGACGACCGGCGCATCGACCGACTTCGGCGACCGCGTCACCGAGATCGGCATCGTCCGAGTCGAGCGCTGCCAGCGCGTCGTCGAGTATCAGCAGCTCGTCGATCCGCAGCGGCGGATCTCGGCCGGCGTAATCGCGCTGACGGGCATCACGCAGGAGATGGTGAGCGGGCAGCCGCTTTTCGCCGACGTGCTGCCGCGCGTGATCGAGCTGCTGCGCGGCGCGGTGGTGATCGGGCACAACGTGCGGTTCGACCTGTCGTTCATCAGCAACGAATTTCGTCGTTGCCGGCAGCCGATCGACCAGGCGCTCGGGGGCAGCACGCATGTGCTCGACACGGTTCGCATCGCCCGCCGGCGCTTCGGCCGCGGGGGGAATGGGCTGCAGCGGCTCGCGCCGCGCCTCGGCGTCGATCCGGTCACCGCGCACCGCGCGCTCGCCGACGCGATGACGACGAGCCTCGTCTTCGAGCGCCTTATGGAACCGGTCGGCGGCTGGCAGACGTGCCTGTGCGACGCGATCGCGCAGCAGGGCGGCCCGATGGGCCTTCTGCCCGCAAGCCCGCGCGAAAGCCTGATGCCGCTGGAGCTTCAGGAAGCGCTCGAGCAACGTGGCGCGGTGATGATGGAATACGTGGACGGGAGCGAGCAGCGGACCGAGCGCGTGATCGAGCCGCTGGAAGTCCGCCGCCGCGCCGGCGAGCTGGTGCTCATCGCCCACTGCCAGCTCCGCAACGATCGGCGAAACTTCAAGCTCGATCGGATCGTTCGGCTGACCAGGATCGATGCAGGGGCGACTCCCACGTCGCCCTCGGGCCCGCACGACGATGCAGGGGCGACAGGTGTGTCGCCGGCTTCGGAGCCGCAAGAGCACGACACAAGTGCCGCCCCGACACAGCTGAAACTTTTCGCCTGACAACGCATTGATCGCTCTTAGAGGCGTTTCTTGACAACGTCTCCCAGCGAACTTAGGTATTCCTCCCCACGCAGCGCAAAGTAGCGATTGGAAAGAGGTCCACTACCGTGATTGCAGTTTCCGAGCTGACGAAAGTGTACGGCCAGACCCTCGCCGTCGACCGCGTCAGTTTCGAAGTCGCCAGGGGCTCGATCGTCGGCTTCCTCGGCCCCAACGGGGCGGGCAAGAGCACGACGCTCAAGATGCTCACCTGCTACCTGCCGCCGACCAGCGGCGGCGCGAGCGTCAACGGCTTCGACATCTTCAAACAGTCCGAGCAGGTGCGCGAGAACCTCGGCTACCTGCCGGAGAACACGCCGCTTTACCCGGAGATGAAGGTCGAGGAATACCTCGACTTCCGCGGCCGCCTGCGAAAGATGGACCGCGCCACCCGCCGCAGCCGCATCGACTATGTCTGTGATCGCTGCTGGCTCGCGCCCGTCCGCCGGCGGATGATCAGCCATCTGTCCAAAGGCTTCCGCCAGCGCGTCGGGTTAGCCGATGCGCTGCTGCACGATCCCCCGGTGCTGATCCTCGACGAGCCGACGGTCGGCCTGGACCCGACGCAGATCCGCGAATCGCGCAAGCTCATCCGCGAGCTCGGCGGGAAGCACACCGTCATCCTTTCGACCCACATCCTGCCGGAGGTCGAAGCCGTCTGCGACCGCGCCATCGTGATCGCCGGCGGCCGGATCGTCGCGCAGGGCACGCCGGAGGAATTGCGAACCTCGCGGCGCATGACCGCCCGCGTGCTGGTCGAATGCCGCGGCCCGAAGCAGGACGTCGAGAACGCGCTGGCCCGTGTGAGCGGCGTCGGCAAAGTCGAGATGCTCAACGGCGACTCGACCTACGTGACGGCGGCGCTGCGACCCAAGGAAGGCTACGACATCCGCGAGGAAGTCGCGCGAACGGTCATCCAGAACGGCTGGCCGCTCCGAGAGATTCGCCTCGAGAGCGCGACGCTGGAAGAGTTCTTTGTGCAGGTCACCGCGAACCAGGCGATGGCGCAAACGGAAACGAGTCCTACGTAGCATGGGCGTCTCGCCCATGCCTTTTGGCAGTCGAGACTGCATGGCCGAGACGGCCATGCTACGAAAGCAATGAGCAGAGCCATCACCATCGCCAGACGAGAGTTCTTCAGCTACCTCTTCTCGCCCATCGCGTACGTCGCGATGTTCATGTTCCTGCTGGCGGCGGGATTTTTGTTCCGCATGGACTTCCAGCCGGGACAGCCCGCGGTCATGCGCACCATCTTCGAATGGATGGTCTGGCTGCTGGTGATCATCATCCCGCTGCTGTGCATGGGCCTGATCGCGCAGGAGTGGGCGACGGGGACGATCGAGACGCTGATGACCGCGCCGGTCGAAGAGTCTGACGTCGTCATCGGAAAATTCCTCGGCTCGTTTCTCCTCTTCGTTCTGCTGCTCGTGCCCACGCTGGTCTATGTCGTGATGCTCCGCATCTACGCCAGGCCGGACTTCGGCCCGATTTTCAGCGGCTACCTCGGCATCCTGCTGGTCGGCGCGCTGTTCATCGCGATCGGCTTGTTCTGCTCTTCGCTCACGCGCAGCCAGATCGTCGCCGCCGTGCTCACGACCGCGATCCTCTTCGTGATCACGATTCTGCCCTGGTGGGTGGGCGGCGAAGCGAGCCTGCCGGAGTTCGGACGGACGCTGGCCGATCAGATGGTCTTCCGCCGCTACACCGATTTCGCCAAGGGCGTGATCGACATCGGAAACTTCGTCTTCTTCCTCGCCACCACCGCGGTCTTTTTGTTCCTCACCGTGAAGGTGATGGAGTCGCGGCGGTGGAGGTAGGCGTGAGATGAACAGGCCCTGTAGGGGCGACGCCTGCGTCGCCCTCCTCGGCCTGCCCAAGAGGGCGACGCAGGCGTC
>JAICTV010000329.1 GCA_025936175.1 Phycisphaerae bacterium | reverse complement strand
TGCTTCGGAGTACCTCAGCATGACATCCGGGCGAATCGTGCACTTTGAGCTATTTCAAGCCAACATCAATCCCGGCTCCTCGAGCAGTTGCCGCAATGTCGACAGGAACTCGGCGGCGGTGGCGCCGTCGACGGCGCGGTGATCACAACTGAGCGTGACCGTCATCATCGTCCGCGCGACGATTTGATCACCGCGGACGACCGCGCGCTTCTGCGCCCCGCCGACGGCGAGGATGCCGACCTCCGGCGGGTTGATGATCGCGCTGAACTCGCGCACGCCGAACATGCCGAGGTTGCTCACGGTGAACGTCGCGCCGGTCATCTCATCCTGCTTGAGGCGCTGCGCGCGGGCGCGATCGATCAGGTCGGCGCTGCGGACGCGGATCTCGCGGAAGCCCATGTGATGGATGCCGCGCAGGACCGGGACAATCAAACCTTCCGGCAGCGCGACGGCCATGCCGAGGTTCACGTCGCCGTGGCGGGTGATTTCCCTGCCGTCGAAGGTCGCGTTGAGCGCGGGGTGCTCGATCAGCGCCGTCGCGATGGCCTTGGCGATGAGGTCGCCGAGCGAGAGCTTGATGTTCTGCGGTTTGAATTGTTCGTTGAGTCGGGCGCGGAGTTGCGTGAGCTCCTCGACGTCGATGTCGACGGTCTCGTAGAAGTGCGGGATGTTCTGCTTGGATTGCTGGAGGCGCTTGGCGATGACCTCGCGGATCTTCGTCAGCGGGACGACCTCTTTCGCGCCGGAGGCGACGCGGTGTGGCATGACCGGGACGGGCAAGCCCGCCGGTTGCAGCGGCCGCGCTTCGACTTTCTGCGCGGCTTGCTCGATGACGCCCGCGCGGGCCCCGCCGCCGTTGCTCGGGGCGTTGATGACGTCCGCTTTAACGATCCGGCCGCCGGGACCGGAGCCCTTGATGCGGGAGAGATCGACGCCGCGATCCGCGGCGATCTTGCGCGCCAGCGGCGAGACGCGGATGCGGCCATCATCCGGTACATCTTCCTGGTGCGGCTCGGTCGAGATGTCTTCGCGCGTCGCGCCGTGCAGTTTGTTCGTGTCCGGCTCGTGCATTTCGCCGTGGCTGGCCTGCGCGAATGTGGTCGCGCCACCGGCGGCGGCCATCGCGGCTTCCTTCCTGGGCGCGGGTTGCTGGACCTTCTCGACTTGCACTTGCGTCGGTTGTGACTTCGCAGGCGCCGGAGCTCCGCCCGCCACCTGCTTCTTCACATCCGCGACGTTCTCCTTGCTCGATGCGAGGATCGCAATCGCCTGGCCCACCGCCACCTTCGTCCCCTCAGGCGCGGCGATGTGCGCGATCGTCCCGCCCTCGAACGACTCCATCTCCATCGTCGCCTTGTCGGTCTCCACCTCGGCGATCACCTCGCCGGCCTTCACCTTGTCGCCCTCTTTCCTGAGCCACTTGACGACCGTCCCTTCGGTCATCGTGTCCGAGAGCTGAGGCATCGTAATTTCAACGGGCATGCGGAACTCCAGTGCTGAGTGCCGGGTCCTGAGTGCTGAGTATTTTGTCACTCAGGACTCAGCACTCAGGACTCAGGACTTTCTATCGGTAGCAGACATCGCGCGCCGCTGCCACGATCCGATCGACGCTCGGCATCATCGCTTCTTCCAGGAAATGGTTGAACGGCACGGGGATCTCGTCGCTGTGGACGTACTCGATCGGCGCGTCGAGGTAATCGAAGCAGGGCTTTTGGATCTGATGCAGGATGCCGGCGCCCATGCCGCAGTAGCCGTAGTCTTCATCGACAATCACGCAGCGGTTGGTCTTCTTCACCGACTCGATCAGCGTGTTCTTATCGAGCGGGCGGAGCGTGCGCACGTCGATCAGCTCGACGTCGATGCCGTGATCGTTGACGAGCGCCTGAACGGCGTGCCGCACGACGCGCTGCAGCGGCCGGCCGTAGCTGATGATCGTTATGTCGTTCCCTGGCCGCTCGATGTTCGCCACGCCGATCGGAATCGTGTAATCCTCTTCCGGCACATCGCCGGCGTCGTTCAGCATCTTCTCGTTCTCGAGAAAGATGACCGGATCGTCGCTGCGGATCGACGTCTTGAGCAGGCCCTTCGCTTCGTAAGGCGTGCTGGGCGTGACGACCGTCAAACCCGGGATGCGGGTGTAGATCGTTTCGACGCGATGACTGTGCGTCGCGCCGAGCTGGTGGGCGATTCCATTTCCGCCGCGGAAGGTGATCGGCACCTTGAACTGCCCGCCGGACATGTAGCGGATGTTGGCGGCGTTATTCACGATCTGGTCGAGACAGACGAGGGTGAACGACCAGCTCATGAACTCGATGATCGGCCGCAGGCCGACGGTGGCCGCCCCGATGCCGAGCCCCGCGAAGCCCGCTTCGCTGATCGGCGTGTCGATGACGCGCTTGGGCCCGAAGCGATCGAGCATCCCTTCGGAAACCTTGTACGCGCCGTTGTACTCGGCGACTTCCTCGCCCATGAGGAAGACGTTCTCGTCGCGCTCCATCTCCTCGGTCATGGCTTCGCGAAGGGCTTGTCGTAACTGAATCTGACGCATGAATGCTTCATTTGCGATTTGCGATTGCCGATTTGCGATTTGAATTCCAATCGCAAATTGCAAATCGCAAATTGCAAATCCCTTACTTTTGCAACGGGTACTGTTCTGCAAGAACGTCGTTGAACCGATCTTCCAGCATCGGATGCGGATCGACGTCCGCCTGTCGGACGGCGTCGGCGACGACTTCCGCCACTTCTTCTTCCATCGCGTCGGCCTGCTCGTCGGTGAGGAGGCCCTTCTCGCGCAGGCGGATTTCGTAGAGCGAGATGGGGTCGCGGAGCTTGGCCTGCTCCATCTCTTCCTTGCTGCGGTACTTCATCGCATCCGACATCGAGTGGCCGCGGAAGCGATAGGTGTTGGCGACGAGGAAGGTCGGCCCTTCACCGCGGCGACCGCGCTGGGCGGCTTCGTTCATTTCAGCGATGACCGTGTCGATGTCGTTGCCGTCGATCGCGCGATACGGCATGTGATAGCCGGAGGCGCGCTTGGCCAGTTCGGGCTCGGCGCTGGCGCGCGCGACTTGTGTGCCCATCGCCACGCCGTTGTTCTCGACAATAAAAATGGCCGGCACTTTATAAAGGCTGGCCATGTTCAAAGCTTCGTTGAATGTCCCCTGGTTGATGGCGCCATCACCGAAGAGACAGAACGTTACGCCGCCCGTCTTCTTGTACATCTGGGCGAACGCCGTCCCGAGTCCGAGCGGGATGTGCCCGCCGACGATCCCGTGCCCGCCGAGATTTCCGACCTCGGCCTGGAAGAAGTGCATCGAGCCGCCCTTGCCCTTGGAGCACCCGGTCGCTTTGCCGAACAGTTCCGCCATCGCCGCGCGCGGGTCCATGCCCAGCGCGAGCGAATGCCCGTGGCAGCGGTAGGCGTTGATGAGGTAGTCCTTGCCCTTTTGGAAGATCGAGGCGATGCCGACGGCGACGGCTTCCTGCCCGCTGTAGAGGTGGCAAAACCCGCCGATCTTCTGGCCCGGCTTGGTGTATTCCTGGTAGGTGCGTTCTTCGAATCGGCGGATGAGCATCATCATCCGCAGCCGATCGCGTTCCGCCTGGCCCTTGCTCTCGCTCACTACGGGGGCGTGATCGACGTGGTTGGCGACAGACATTTTCTTTCGCAGCTCCGCGTAAAGGTTGGTCGACCTCGCTCCGCCGGTCGGCGGGGTATGCCGAGGTCCCTGGCGACGAATCGCCAAGAACCGGACCGGTCGAGCGCGGGGAGAGTGTAGTGGATTCCGATTCCGCTGCAATCCCCGCTCGTGCGCTGGGATTATAGGCAGATTTGGATGAAGAGAATCACCGTCGGCGGCGCAAGGTGCCGGCTAAGAGCACGACGGCCGCAAGTGGAAGAGTTGGCTCGGGGACGACGGTCCCGCTCAGCCAGTACTGCCCGACGTCGCCGTAGTTGCCGGCGCTGCTGACCGCCATTTCGTACGTCCCCGCCGGCAGCGCCGTCGCGATGGATTCGCCGAGTGAACCGGTGGCGGATGAGTCGATGAGGTTCCCGTTGCTGTCATACAGGCTCAACGACAGGTCGAGCATCGGGGAGTATGGATTCACGTCCGCGTTGAGGTGGACGACGCCACCCGGCGTGGAGAAGGAGAAGTAGTCCGCGTCGCTCGTCCTCTCGATCACGCCGTGATCGGTGAAGGAAAAGTCCGCGAGGAGCGAGAGCGGATCAGCC
>JAICTV010000245.1 GCA_025936175.1 Phycisphaerae bacterium | reverse complement strand
TGGGCGAACGGCTCGGGAAGCTGATCGCTCATCACCTTCTGCTTGGGCGCGTCCGCGGTGAGGTAGGCGTTGCGCGGCTTGGCGTAGACGTACAGCCGCTCGCCGGTCGAACCCAGCACGCTGTCGTCCTTGGTTTCGTGTTTGAACTTGTTCGGCGCGGCGAAAGTGGTGGTGAAGTCGGTGGACTCATTGCCCTTCTGACCGTCCACGTCGAACTCGCCGGTGATCGTGCCGGTCATCGAGAGCGTCTTGAGTTTCGTGTACGCGCTCGACACCGAGTCGAGGACCTTCTTCGCATCCGGCGTGACTTCAGCCGTCTGCGTCGTCGCGGGCGCGGTGGCGGCCGGGTCTTTCGCGAAGACGCACGCGGCGGCCAGCAGGATGACGGCGGCGAAAGAGGCGATGGATCGGCGCGGCATGTGGGATTCTCCTTTAGATGATCAGAATGCTAGGCGCGGGCGGGCGCGGCGACTTCGTCGAATTCATCCCCGCGGAAGGTGTTGCCCAGATACGCGCTGCGCACGCCGGGGTCGTTGATGATCTCCCTTGGCGTGCCTTCCTTGAACACCTGCCCGTCGTTGATGATCAGTGCGCGGTCACAGACCCGAAGCGTCTGCGCGACGTTGTGATCGGTGATCAGCACGCTTTTGCCAAACTCCTGCTTCAGACGGATGACCTCGCGCTGGAGGTCTTCGACGGCGATTGGATCGACGCCGCTGAAGGGCTCGTCCAGCAGGATGAGCTTGGGCTCGGTCACCAGCGCGCGGGCGATCTCCAGCTTTCGACGCTCCCCGCCGCTGAGGGTTTCCGCACGCTGGTTTCGCTGCTTGATCAGGCCGTACTGTTCGAGGAGCCGCTCGGCCCGGCGGTTACGCTCGGAGCGCGAAGTGTTGATCGTTTCGAGGATCGCCTGAAGGTTTTCCCATACCGTGAGCCGTCGGAAATCGCTTCTTTCCTGCGATAAATAGCCGATCCCGCGTCGCGCCCGCTTGTACATCGGCAGTTGCGTAATGTCGTGAGCGTCGAAGGCGACCGCCCCGCTGTCCGGCGTGACCATGCCGAGGATCATGCGGAAGGTTGTCGTTTTGCCCGCTCCGTTTCGCCCGAGCAAACCAACGATCTCCTCCTGCGCCAGCACGAAGCTGACCTCGTTGACGACGGTCCTCCCGTTGTAGCTTTTGACGAGTTTGGTGACTTCGAGGAGGTTCATTTCCCCCTGCGAGCACAACGGGCGCAGGGTGCGGCGTAGTCTGCCGGCGACCACCCGAAAATCAAGCGGCGGCGTCGTTGTGGAAAACTCGTGGATAAGCAGCCCCGCCGCAACGTCAAAAGCGCGCTAATCATTGCCAGATCAGGGTTTGTCGTAGTGCCGATGGACAAGCCGTCGCCCCGCCAAATGCCAGCACTTCGCCTAAGCCCATTCATCCAGACACTTTATCGAATAAAGGACGAATACAACCGCTTTTGTGTAAGCGCCGCGACGAAACGGCACGTCCTTACCGCGCAAAGGTTGCCGAAATCAGACCTCTCTGCAGGTGGTGTGGATAACTGCCGCTTCTTCCCCGGCCGTGACAGTTGATGAGAACCGGAATTTTTTGCTTGTCGCTCAGACCGTGTGGTAATCTCCCGCCCCGGGTCACCGCGAGAGCACGGTTAGCTTAAGATTGCCAGGCGTCACGCTTGCTCGCGGGCCGTTCGGGAAGGGCTCGACGGAAGTTCTTATCGCTGTGACGCCTCGGGCACAATTCAGGGGTAATCCCGCCTCACGCACGGGCCTCTGCACGTCTCATTCGTTGGAAAGGAGTGGTCTTCTATGGCCACGGGTAAGGTGAAGTGGTTCAACGACCAAAAGGGTTTCGGATTTATTACGCCTGAGAGCGGCGGGAAGGACATCTTCGTCCACCACTCCGTCATCGAAGGCCAGGGCTTCCGCACGCTTCAGGACGGCGAGGCCGTCGAATACGAAGCCGAGGACGGTCCCAAGGGCAGCAAGGCCACGCGCGTGAAGCGCATGGCGCCGGATCCGGTCGCGCGATAACAAACCTGAAATGGATTCGTTGATCGCACTCACCCACCGATGAGGTGGGTGTTTTTTTTGGTGGGGAATTGACGATTGTGAGATTGAATCATTGACGGTTGAAAAACCGCATGTCCGATCGTCAATGACTCATACGGATTCGGATTAATCCGGGCGCGGATCGGCGGGAAATGTCATCCTGAGGTACTCCGAAGGATCTGCGTTCCCGTACTCCACGGCCAGATCCTTCGGAGTACCTCAGGACGACAAGCGCGCGTTTTAACCCCGACTGGTATCAATGAATCAATCGTCAAAGCCTCAATGCTTGACCGCAGTGGCGGCGGGCTTTTTCGACTCGGCTTCCGCTTCCCAGTCGCTCACTTCGAGCTTCTCGTCCCACGCGCGGAGCTTCTTGACCGCGTCCGGCAGAATCACTTCAGGCTCGGCGAGGTTTGGCAGCCAGGCCTTCTCCCATTCCAGGGTCACGTAAGCTTCGTATCCGATGCCGCGCAGCCGGCGGATGAAGTCGCGGATGCGGACGTCGCCTTCGCCGACCTTCGTGTACGTCGCGCCGAGCGGGCCGAATTTCGCGTCCTTCACCTGCGTGTAAGCGATTTTCGAATTCAGCGTCGGCACGCTGACCGCCGGCCGCTCCCCGATCATCGCGGCGTTGAACAGGTCCCACGCCACCGCGATCGACGGATGATTCAGCCGATCGACCAGCGTCCACAGCTCCTTGGAGCCGCGGAACGAGAGCGCGTTTTCGATGACGATGCAGACGTCGTGGTCTGCCGCATAATCCGCCAGCGGCAGCAGCCAGTTTCCCAGCCGCACGCCGGCCGACTGGCGGGTCTCGCCCTTCCACGGCATCACCACGCTGCCCGGCGTCACCTGCGTATCGAAAACCTTCACCAGCTTGCAGCCAATCCGCTGTGCGGTGTCGATGAACGTCCGCAGCTCCTCGGCGAGCTGCACGTTGCGCTTGCCATCGCGCGTCATCGCGATGGAGCTGGACAGGCACGCGATCTCGACGTCGGCGCCCTCGAAGACGCGACGAACCTTTTCCGGATCGGTGAGAAACACGTTGGCGGCGGTAAGGATCGATTCGTTGAGGAAGCCGCGGACTTCCACGCCGTCGTAACCGTATTCCTTGGCGCGAGCGACGATCATCTCGAAGTCCCACGTCGGGCAGGCGACGGTGCTGAAGGCGAATTTCATATCGGTGGGGAGAGATTAGATGGACCAGCGGGCGCGGTCAAATGTTTCACTGCGATGAGATGCATCGGGTTTGGAAAGTCGTCATCCTGAGGTACCCCGAAGGATCTGGGTGGATCAACGCAGATGCTTCGGAGTACCTCAGCATGACACACGCCCAGTGATTCAGCGTTTACGCCCAAAGATGGGAACCCAAGACGGCATCGGATTCTTCTCGCCCTTCTCGTGCCTGGGCGCGAGGTTCTCCTCATCGCTCCACGTGCTGACGGGCGTGAGCTTCGGGATCTGCGGCGGCTTGACGGCGGGCGTGAACAGGACGGCGATGTGTGTCGGCTCGTTCGCCTTGAAGTGAACCATCAGCTTCGTCACGTCCGGCTGCTGCGCCTGCCCCGCCGGCGCGGTCGCCGGGGCGACGGTGAAATCGACGCCCGGCGGATAGAGCAGGCGTGCCGTCAGTTTCGCGCCGTTCTGCGTGAGCGTCGCGGTGCGACCATCGAGCGAGACGTTGGCGCGCGTGTGCATCGTCCAGGTGACGAACCCCGGACGCTCGAGCGCGATCTCATCCTGCACCAGCACATCCTGCCTGTTCAGCAGCGCGACGCCGCGCAGCAGACGTTTCGCGAAGAGGTGATACGCGCTGGTCATGTCGATGACCGCGTGCGCCCGGGCCTTGGTTGAGGTGAACGCGACGAGCGGCGCGTCGGCGTCCTCGTCCTGGTTCGGTCGGCTCTCCAGCGTGATCGAGTTGTGGCCGGCGGTCGAGCAGCGGTAATAGGTCCAGCGCGTGGGCGAATCGAAGTAGCCCGCCTTGCCGTATTCATCGGAGCCGAGATCGATCGCCCAGCGTTGCCCGCCGGCGTCGAGGACGAAGCTGCCCAGGTCCAGATGGCCGTGATGCGCCTTGTTTGAGCCGCCTTTGAAGGCGACGTACGTCGCGCCGGGATCATCCCAGCGCGAGCGGAAAGCGACGACGCCGGCGCCGCGGAAGTAGTCGTCGAGTTCCTTCGCGACCAGCGTCGAGTGATCGGCGGGCACATACCAGAGCAGGTCCAGCACCGGCGGATCGGTATGGTTGCGCGCCGTCTCGAACGCCGCGTACGCCGGGCGATTGAAAAGGCGCGCCAGCGCGAACATCTGCGGCGAATCGCCGGTGGCTTCGGTGGAGTCGGCGAAGTTGAAGTTCTTGTCGGTCGGGCCGATGCACTGAATGCGGAAATCGCCCGTGTTCGCGAGGCCCGGTGCGCGATCGAGGTTGAAGTCGGTGCCGTAAACGTTGCGCAGCGACGTGAGGGCGAAGCAGAGGTAACGCGTGGCGTAGTTCCAGTAGGTCGGGCCTTCTTCCCATCCGCCATCCGGCGCGAACGCGCCAAGACCGTTCTGGAGAGACGATCGCGCCTGCGCGATGACGGACTTTGCGACGCTCGGCTCATCATCGGCGACGGCCAGCGCGCCCACGATCATTCCGCCGTTGCCGACGAGGTTCCAGTTGTGCTTCGCCTCGACCCAGAAGTCCTTCTTCTTGTATGCGGCCAGGCCGGCACGCAGGCCCTTGTCCACGATCGCGCTGCGAAGAGTCGCGCGATCCGCCTCCGACAGCACATCGAAAAGCCAGTCATATCCGATCGCGACGGTCGCCGTCGTTTCCGCCGTCGCGAGGAAGCTGGGCTGGTCCCAGTTCGGAAACTTCGCCGCTTCCAGCAGATCCTGGCGGGCGCGATCCGCGAATTGCATGTCCCCCGTCAGGCGATAGGCCGTCGCGAAATGCGTGACGCGAAGTTGAAGCTTGCGCGCGATCTCGATTCCCTTGGCGGCTTCGTACTTCGGCGGCGCCTCGGCCAGGAACTTGCGCGCGTCGGCGATCACTTCCTCGGACCACCGCCGCACCATCACGTCGTTCGACGTTTTCGCACGTTCGAAATCCGCGGAGGTGACGAGCAACCGCGGATGACGTGACGTCACGACCTCCGCTTGCGCCTTCGCAGCTTTTCCGTTCGTTGAAACCTTCTTCGGCTGATTGACAACCGCCGGCATCGGGTCGTTGGGCATGATGACTTCGCGACAACCCGCGATGAACAGCAGCACCAGCATCGCAGCGGCAATGCGCATCATGTTTCCTCATGTGGAAGTTGCTTCGCGGGCGCCGCGCCCGGCAGCGCAGCGGCGTCGCGCTCCATCTTCTCCAGCAGCATCTTCGCCGCCGCGATGTCCGCGTCGAGACGCTGCGTCATCTCTTCGAGAAAATCGCGCTCGAGCTTGTCGGCCTCGTCGGCGAGCATCTTGATGCCGAACACGCCGGACGTCTCGAGCTTCTCCAGCTCGATGTTGATCTGTACGAGTCGCGTCTCGCAACGATCAATTTTCCGGATCGCCCGGATCAGTTCCGCCGCCGGGCCTTCGCCCTTGACCGATTCCGGCGCGCACTGCCACTCGTGCAGGATGTCGGCGAGGCGCTGCTCGTTGGACTGCTCGTAGGCTTCGTTGGCGCGGGTCATGAACACGTGGCGGTGGGATCGCTCCTGGTCGTTGTCCGCCAGGTCCGGATGGATCGCCTTGGCCACGTCGCGGAAGAGACGCTTGAGCCGCTCGGACGGATTGAAATCCGCCGGCGGCTTAAGCTGCGCGGGCACGGGTGCGGAGGCCGGCGCCGGCTTCCTCGCGCTGACGGAACGCCTGGGTTGCGGCATGGGGACGGCGGCCCGCGCCGCGGCGGCGGTGCGCTCGGCGGCGGCACGACTGACAGCCGCGGCGGCGCGGGCGGCGCTATCGTCCGGGGCGCGCAACGCGTGAAGTTCCGCGATTCGCGCCCGCAGGTCGTCCAGCCGCGCGTATCGCTCGATCGTCGCCGCTTGATACTTCTTCTCGAACGCCAGAATCCCCCCGCGCACCGTTTCCAGCTCCAGCTCCCGCTCGACCAGCAACGGTTCCAGCTCCTCAAGCCGCGCGCGCTTGACCGCGAGCTCTTTCTCCTCCGGCGTGAGCCGGCGCGGAGGGGGCGGAGGAGGCGATGACGGAGACGACGACGGGACAGTCATGCTTCGCTCACACTCTAGCCGCCGCTGCCCGCGATTGACGAGCACCACGCCCGCCACATCCGGCGATAGGCGTCCTCGATTTGTGCCGTGAAGGCGCGCTCGTCCCGCACGGGCGAGCGCTCCATGCGCTGCCGCATGCTGCCACGCAACTCCGCGAGCGGCGCGGGGTTCTGCGCCAGGCCGACCGCGAGATCGATGTACTGCGCCGGCGTCGTCGCGACCAGCTCCGCCAGGCCCAGCGCCCTCATGACGCTCGCTCCCGCGCGCGAGACGTGCGCTTGGCCGGCGAGCGTCACTGTCGGCACGCCCATCCATGATGAATCGAGCGTCGTGGTGTGACCGTTGTACGGGAACGGGTCCAGCGAGAGATCGACGCGGGAAAACAGCGCGAGATAATCGCGCGGCGGGAGCTTGGCGACGACCTCGATGCGATCGCGCGCGATCCCGCGCCGGCGCAGACGGTCGAGCATCAGTCCCGCCCCTTCCTCGCCGCCGTGCGCGAGGATGAGCAGCCGCGAAGTCGGCGTGCCGGAGAGGATCTCACCCCACATCTCGGCAGTCACCGCAGTCAGTTTCGCGGCGTTGTTGTGAAGAGAGCCGAAGGTGATGAAGCCGGCCCGTTCGAACGGCGGCGTGGAAACTTCCCCCGCCTCCTCCGGCGGCCGATAACACCACGCCGACGGCTCCAGCCGGATCAGCCGCTCGGCATGGAACGCGTCGGTCTCGTTCGGCGGGTCGTGAACGGCGTCGGTGAAGCGATAATCGACCGCATCAACACCGGTGGTGTCCGGGTAACCGAGATAAGTCACCTGCACCGGCGCCGGCTTGCGCGCGAAAACGCACAGCCGGTTGCCGGCGATATGGCCGGAGAGGTCCACAAGGATGTCGATGCGATCACCTCGGATCTGCTCCGCCAGCGCGTCGTCGCCCAGCGACGCCACCTCGCGCCAGCCGTCCGCCCTCGCGCGAAAACGCTGCGTGAAATCGTCGGCAACGCCAACGCCGCTGTAGCAGACGATTTCGAAACGCCCGCGGTCGTGCCGATCGAAGATCGGCTGAAGGAAAGTGGCAACCGCGTGGCGTCGCAAATCGGCGGAAACGTAGCCGATCCGCAGGCGGCGGTCGGGGCGAGGGTCGTTATCGTGTGGGCGGAACGATCGCCGGTGAGGCTCGGCATGACGCGCGGCCCACTGCCGGTGCGCCTCCCACAGCGCCTGCGGCGAGAATTGCTCGTCATAGTGCATCGCGAGCAGGAGGTTGCTGCCGATCGCCGCATCGCCCGGTGCGACGGCAACCGCACGACGCCAGACGTCGATGGCGTCGGCGACGCGACCGCAAGCGAGCATCGAAGCGGCGGCGCCGTCGAGAATTCCGCCGTCCTCAGGCGCCAGTTCCATCGCGCGCTGGTGGGCCGATTGCGCTTCGCGAAGCCGGCCCAGCTTGTTCAACGCCATCGCGAGATTGCTGAAAGCAAGCGGATAGTCCGGACGGAGCCCCGCGGCGGCGCGGTTTTCCTCCCCCGCCGCTTCCAGGCGACCCGTCCGCTCCAGCGCCACGCCGAGGTTCAAGTGAAGCCAGGCGTCTCCCGGCGCCTGGCGGATCGCGTCGCGCCCGAGCGCGACCGCGGCCGGCAGCCGCT
>JAICTV010000348.1 GCA_025936175.1 Phycisphaerae bacterium | reverse complement strand
TGCCTTGGGTGGGGGGGGGGGGTGGGCGTGGCTCCTGCGGTGCCTATTCTCCGAGCGCGCTTGAATCCCGGCTCGGCTGGAGCCTCGCCCTCCCGGCAGCATGCTTTACTCTCCCCGCGCGGCGTGTTAGTGCTGTGACACGATGAGCGAGCCGGAGCTCGGGCAAGCGGGCGTGGAGATGCCGGCGGCGGTCGCGGGAAGCGCAGCCGCGCCGGCGGCGATCGAAGCGGCCAGGCCGATCCTCCCTGGCGAATCTGTCGAAATCGCTCCGGACGGGACGAAGCGCTGGCGCGTCGGGACGCTCACCTACACCACCACCGCGCTGGTCGTGCTCTTCGGCTGGCTGCTGTGGGGGGACTTCGGCTGGTCGATGAAGGAGCGGCTGGTCTGGCCGGTCCTGCCGATGCTCCTCAAACGCTTCGGCGCGAATGACAAGTTCACCAGCGGCTTGATGGTGGCGATCCCGGCGGCGATCGGGATTTTGCTCGGGCCGGTCATCAGCTATCGGTCGGATCGACATCGCGGCCGCTGGGGGCGGCGCATCCCCTATTTGATGATCACCACGCCGATCGCGGTGATCGGCATGCTGGGACTGGCGGCGGGACCGCGCGGCGGGGCGTGGCTGCACGATCTGGTTTTCGGTCACGTCGCCACCGCCAGCGGCGCCGCCGAAGACGCGCGCGTCGGACTCTCCGTGCTGCTCGTGCTGGCGACATGCTGGACGCTCTTTGAGTTCGCGACGGTGGCGGCGAACCTGCTCTTCTCGGGCCTGATCAACGATGTCGTGCCCGTTCAGGTGCTCGGTCAGTTCTACGGCTTCTTCCGCGCGCTCTCGCTGATCGCCGGAATGATCTTCAACCGCTGGCTGATCGGGAAGGCCGAGCAGCATTACGTGCTGTTGTTCATCTCGATCGCGCTGCTCTACGGCGTCGGCTTCACGATGATGTGTTTGAAGGTGAAGGAGGGCGAATATCCTCCGCCCCCGCCGGCGCCGCCGTCGGGCGGCAAGCCGCTGCGCGCGTTCTGGAAAGCTTCGGTGACATACCTGCGGGAGTGCTTCCTGCTCCCGCACTACCTTTGGGTCTGCATCTTCGTCACGCTGGCGCAGTTCGCCTTCATCCCGGTGAACACCTTCACGATTTACTTCGCCAAGAGCCTGAACCTCAGCATGCAGACGTACGGCAATTACATCTTTTGGTCGTACGGCATCTCGCTGATCCTCGCGTGGCCGCTGGGATATCTGGCCGACTGGTTCCATCCGCTGCGCGTGGGGATCGTGACGATGGCGCTGTACGCGGCGGTGACGCTGTGGGGCGGGCTCTATGCTGACACGCCGCGCACTTTCGCGATCGCGCTGATCCTGCACGTCGTCCTGTCGGGCTGCTTCTTCACGACGACGGGATCACTGCAGCTTCGATTGTTCCCCAAGTCGCACTTCGCGCAGTTCGCGTCGGCGGCGGGGGTGTTGACGGCGGTGTGCAACGTGTCGCTGGGGATGATCGTCGGCTGGATCCTCGACGCCAGCGGTCACGTCTATCGCTATACGTTCGCGTTGAGCTGCGCGGTGGCGGTGATCACCCTGGTGAGCGGCGCGATCGTCTATCGCGGATTTCGAGCGCTGGGCGGGCCGAACCATTATGTCGCGCCGCTGCCGAGCGAGAGCGGTGGCATCGCATAGCGCCCGCGCGCGATCTCTCGCGGTTCATCGACTGAACATGCTGGTGAGCAGTTCCCTGGCAAGCTTCTGCGCGGCGGGGCTTTGCGCGATCGCCTGCGGGTTGTTCAGGACCTCGCGGATCGGGAGCGTGCCGTTGTATTGCAGCGGGATGTGCAGCTCGCCGACGAGCGGCGTGCCGGTGTTGATCGACAGCCCGCCCTCCAGCGCGTACGGGACGTTCCCGCCGCTCTTGACGATCGCCTGCTCGGCGGCGAGGAGGTTTTCGTAGGTGAGCGTGACGGGAAGCGTGATGCTCCTGGATCCAGCCGCGGGAATCGATCCTTCGGGCTTTGCCTTTCCCTGCACGACCTTCACGCCCGCGAGGCCGAGCTGATAGTCGGCGGCGGTGAGCGGCAGCGCGATCGAGTTGGGGTTCTTCAGATCGACTGAGAAGTTCATCGCAAAGCCGTTGGCGTCCACGCCTTGAACTTGCATCCCCGTGACGGCGGCGGTGGGCTTCTGAACGTTCAGCGCGGCGCAGCCGACGCACAGAAAGAGGGGGAGCAGGAGGATCGCCGGCGTCTTCGCGCTCATGACGAACTGTTATCCGCATCTCGTCCGGGTGCGCGAACGCCGGAACAAGGCGACGTGCGATGTCAAATGATTGTTACAATGCTCTCGTTCGCTTGCGCGGCGGGGGAAAAGCTTTTGCCCGGGAGGGGAGATCGTGTACAGTGGGATTCAAACGTTTACCTAGGGCTAAAACCGTGGATTTTCCCTTCGGCAATGCCTCGCTGATCATCGCGCTGATCGCTGCCGTCACGGGTCTGGCCCTCTGGCGCAGTGAAGCCGCGCCGACCGCGGGGCGCGGAGAGCAGCGCCGGCCGAACCTGGTCATGGCGACGTTCGTCAAGGAGCAGGCCGCCGCGTATCGGCCGGCGATCGATCAGTTCGAGAAGCAGTACAACGTCCGCGTGCAGGTGCAGGTGGTGGACCAGGACGCGCTGCGCGGGCGATTGCAGGCGGCGCTGCAGGCCGGGGCGCCGGTGCCGGATCTCGTCGAGCTGATGTACGGCACGCTCGGCACTTTCACCAAGGGGCCGATCGATGACGTCGGCTTCGTCGATCTCACCGATCGCGTTCGCGCGGAGAAACTGCCGGAGAAGCTCGTCTCATCGCGCTTCAGTCTCTGGACCAGTCGCGGCCACATCTTCGCCCTGCCGCATGATGTGCATCCGGTGATGCTCTGCTACCGGCGGGACATCGTCGAGAGCCTCGGCATCGACGTGAACAAGCTCGCGACGTGGGACGAGTTCTGCCGCGTCGGGCGCGACGTTGTCACCAAAGACCTCGACGGCGACGGCGTGGTGGATCGCTACATGCTCGATCTTCCGCCCGACGGCGGTGACGCGCTGCGCTTGCTGATGCTCCAGCGCGGCGTGCATTTGTTCTCGCCGGACGGACAGGTGACGTTTGACGACGATCGCGCGGCGGAGGTGATCTGCTGGTACGTCCGGCAGACGCAAGGCCCCAGGAAGATCTCCGTCACCTGCGGCTGGGGACAGACCCTCTCGCGCGCGATGATCGACGGGCGCTGCCTGTT
>JAICTV010000124.1 GCA_025936175.1 Phycisphaerae bacterium | reverse complement strand
CGTCAGCTCGGGTGCGATCGCCTCGGGCACGCGCTTGTTGAAGGGGCAGACGTCCTGACAGATGTCACAGCCGAAGATCCAATCTGAAATTTGAGATTTCAAACTTGAGATTTCAGATTTCGGATCCGAATCAATTTCGCCGCGGTGTTCGATCGTCAGGTACGAGATGCATTTTCTGGCGTCGAGCTGGTATTCGCCGACGATCGCGCCGGTCGGGCAGGCGTCGATGCAGCGGCGGCAGGAGCCGCAGCGGTCGGTGGCGGGATCGTCCGCCGGCAGGTCGAGCGTGGTGATGATCTCGCCGAGCAGGATCCACGAGCCGACGCGTTCGTTGATGACGCAGGTGTGTTTGCCGATCCATCCGATGCCCGCGCGGGTGGCGAGCTCTTTTTCCATGATCGGCGCGGTGTCGACGCCGCACTTGGTCTGCGCATCGGGCGCGACCGTGCGGAGAAAGTCGGCGAGCTTGTAGAGGCGCGACTTGATGTGCTCGTGGTAGTCGATCCCGAGCGCGTAGCGCGCGACGCGGCCGCTCGCTTCGCCGGGCGGCGGCGGTTCAAGCGTCGCGTGATAGTTCTGGGCGACGCAGATGACGGACTTGGCGCCGGGGAGATAGACGGCCGGGTCGGTTCGCTCGTCAAAGCGACGATGGAGATACTCCATCGTGCCCGCCTGGCCGGTGTCGAGCCAGTTGCGGTAGTAGTCGCGATATTTCGACGGGGAGGCGTCGGCGATGCCGACGAGGTCGAAGCCGAGCTGCTGCGCGTGCCGCTTGATCTCGGCGGCGAGCGCGCGGGCATCTGTTTGCGGCTTAGGCGTCTCGCCCGAGCGTTCGAGCGGAGCGACGATGGCCGCCGGCGGCTGGCCGCCGCGATCGCTCGGGCGGGACGCCCGAGCCACGGAATCGGCGGGTAAATCACTCATTGCCCCGGCGTCCAGTGCGCTCGCGCAGGCGCGCGCGTTCGGCTTCCAAATCGACCGCGACGACCGGTAGGTTGATCGCGTTGGTGCCCAGCGTGTTGATCCGGCGGACGAGGTCGTTGATCTGCGCGACGATCGCTTCCAGGTGCGATTCGTCGGGCAGCCTCTCAAGCTGATCCCGCAGGTAATCGAGCGCCTTGCGCCAGCGCACCTCGTCGGGTGTGAAGTCGTTCTGCTTCATGATGCGCAGGGCCCACCACGTCATCCGCGCGTTCTCTTCGACGGGAGCGGGATCGAGCTCCAGCGGCGCGCCCGCGCCGGCGAGGTTGTCGAACTTGCCCTCTTTCATCGCATCCTCGATGCGCTTGTCCGCGAGGCGACGGAGGGCGTTCTCGATGTCGACCTGCTTCAACGACATGCGGCGATTGTAGCGGCGCTATTTTGCGGCAGCGGCGGCGGTCTGAGTCTTTCCCGCGGGCGACGGTGCGGGCTCCGCGCTCGGTGCGATCTGCACCTCGACCCCGTCCGCCAGTCGCTCGCCCGGATTGGAGACGACCTGTTCCTTTCCGCTCAAGCCGTCCGTCACTTCGAGTTCCGTCCCCAGATCGCGACCCACCTGGATCTTTTGGAACTTCACCTTGTTGTTTTCCGCCACTGTCGCCACCTTCGTTCCGTCGGTGTCGAAGACGAGCGCGCTGGTGGGCAAGATCAGCGGGGGCGTCGGCGACTGGATCTGCAGATGGACCTGCCCGTACATGCCGGCGAAGAGGACGTCGTCCTGGTTGGGAAAGTCGACCTCCATCTTCAGCGTGCGCGTCGCCGGATCGAGCGCGCCGGACGAGCGCACGACTTTGCCCTTGAACAGGCGGCCGGGAAAGTTGCGCACCTCCAAGGTTGCTTCCTGCCCGTTGGTCATCGCGGTGGCGTAAGTCTGCGGGACGCTCACGAACACCTTCAAGACGTCCGTTTCGGCCAGGCCAAAGAGCGGTCGGCCGGTGTTGTTGGACGCGGCGAGGAGCGCGCCGACGTCGTAGCCGCGCGACGTGATCACACCGCCGAAGGGGGCGACGACTTTCTGAAATCCCTGCGTTTCTACAAGACGCTGCACGGACGCTTCGGACGCGGCGACGGCGGCGCGGGCGGAGTTGAGCGCGGAGGTCGCCTGATCAACGGCGGTGCGCTTCTCGTCGACATCCTGCGTGGTTACCGCGCCGGTTTTCACCGCGCTCTCGTAGCGATCGAGCGTCGTCCTGGCGAAGGCGAGATCCGCTTGCGCTTTCGGCACGTTCGCCTTCGCCTGTTCGAGCGCGGCGCGGGATTCGTTGAGCTGGGCGTCGATCTCCGGCGCTTCGATCACGGCGAGAAGCTGCCCCGTCTTCACGCGATCACCGATGTCGACGAGTAACTGCTTCAGGTAACCGGTCGCGCGGGGATAGAGGGCCGTTTCCTGAAATGCGCGGGCGTCGCCGGGCAGGATGAGTTCCCCGCCGGTGTTGGCCCGCTTCGGCTGGACGATCTCGACGATCGGCTTGTCGTCCTGCTCCTTCGCGATCGCCTCCGCCTCGTGCATCCGATTCAAGTGCGGAATGTAGCCGACCGCGAACAGCGCGGCGAGCAGCAGGACGAAGACGAACGCGACAATCGCGATCCCGCGCGTGCCGACCTTCGGCAGATCGGTCGGGATGGCGTCGTGATCGCTCGCGTGCTGCTGCGGCTGGTGAGCCGCGGGCTTTTGTTCGTGTTGGGGTTCGATCGTCGTTGGCATCAGCGGAGTTCCTCTTCCACTTGAGTTTGCAGTTGTTTGTTGCGGAGAAGGCTGTAAACGACGGGCACGAAGATCAGCGTGGAGATCGTCGCGAGCGACAGCCCGCCGATCACCGCGCGGCCGAGCGGCGCGTTCTGCTCGCCACCTTCCCCGAGACCGAGCGACATGGGAAGCATCCCGATGATCATCGCCAGTGCGGTCATCAGCACGGGGCGGAGACGCGTCAGGCCGGCCGTGAGCGCGGCGTCGTGCGCGTTCATGCCATGCTCTTTGCGCTGATCGTTGGCGAAGGTGATCATCAGGATCGAGTTGGCGGTCGCCACGCCGATGCTCATGATCGCGCCCATCAGCGCGGGCACGGAGATCGTCGTGCCGGTGGCGAAGAGCATCCAGAGGATGCCGGCCATCGCGCCCGGCAGCGCCATCAGGATGATCAGCGGATCGAGCCACGACTGGAAGTTGATCACCATCAGCAGGTACACGAGCACGACGGCGAAGATCAGTCCGTAGCCCAGGCCGGTGAACGAATCGTGCATGCTCTGGGTTTGTCCTCGAAGGGTGATATCGGAGCCGCGCGGCAGTTGCTTGCGATATTTTTCCACGACGCGATTGACCGCATCCGATGCGCGCCCAAGGTCGATCCCCTGCACGCCGAGCAGCACGTCCATCGTCGGGCGGATGTTGTAGTGCGTGACGTTCGTGGGCGACGTCCCGCGCCCCGTGGTTGCGAGATTGGCGAGCAACTGCGTGTTGTCCGGCGTCGGCTCCAGACCCGTCGGGACGACCGGCGTGTTGTTCAAATCGTTCAGGCTGTGCATCCGATACTGCGGGGTCTGCACGAAGATGCTGTAGTTCACGCCGTTGCTCGGATTGTTCCAGAAATTCGGCGCCGCCTGGTTGTTGGAGCTGAGCGAGACGAGCAAATCGCTGGCGACATCCTTCTGCGTCACGCCGACCTGGCTGGCGAGCGTGCGATCGACGTTGACGCGGATGTCCGGCGTGTTCGGGACCTGCTGCAGCCGCACGTCCACGATGCCGGGCAGCGACGTCACTTCCTTCTTGATCGCACAGGCGATCTCCTGGTTCTTCGCCACGTTCGGCATCGGGCCGGCGATCTGGATGTCGATCGGCGCCTGCAAGCCGAAGTTCAGCACCTGAGTGACGATGTCGGCCGGCGCGGAGAAGAAGATCAGGTCGGGAAACTTCTTCGGGAGCTCGCGGCGGAGACGTTTGAGGTACGCGTCGGTCGGGCTGTGCTTCTCGCTCAGTGCGATGAGGATCTCGCCGTCGGCGGGCGACATCATCGAGCCGTCTGAGAGCGAGAGGTTGATGCTGCTGTTGGGGATGCCGATGTTGTCCAGGATGGCCGCCGTCTCGTTCCGCGGAATGATCTGACGGATTGCGTCTGCGACGCGGGCGAAATAATCCTGCGTCTGCTCGATGCGCGTGCCGGCGGGAGCGCGGACGTGCAGGCGGATCTGCCCGGCGTCAACCGTCGGGAAGAAATCGCTGCCGACGAGGAAGAGCAGCCCGCATGAGGCGATGACGAGGACGGAGAACGACACGACGACCGCAGCGCGATGCTCCAGCGCCCACGCCAGCACCCCGCCGTAGTGGCGGCGGAGCTTTTCGAACTGACGGTTGAACGCGTGGTGCGTCCGCCAGATCAAGTCGTACTTGTTGATCGTCCAGACCGCGAGCGCGAGCAGGACGATGATGATGCCGATCTGAATCAGCAGATGCCAGTTCGCGACGAGCCAGCCGTGCAGCGTCGGCAATCGCTGTCCGAGCGGCGTTTTGATCACGGCGAAGACGAAGCCCGCGATGACCGCGACGATGCCGATGATCAACGCGCGGAACCACGTCTTGCACAGCAGGTGTTCGCACTTGCAGCAGAGATCCTCGTCTTCTTCCGTGACAGGCTGATGGTGCTCGATCGCGTCCTTGCGATGGATCGCCGCCTGCGCGTGCGGGTCGCGCGGGTCGAGCTCGCCGCCGTACATCTCGACTTCGCCGGCCAGCAGGTAGTGAACCATCGTCGGGACGAGCGTTCGGCTGAGCAGGTAGCTGGTCATCATCGCGAAGACGACGGCCATCGCTAGCGGCGTGAAGAGATAGCGTGCCGCGCCACTGATGAAGACCACCGGTACGAACACGATGCAGATGCAGAGCGTTGCGACGAACGCGGGCACGGCGATCTGCTGCGCGCCGTCAAGAATCGCCTGCACCAGTCGCTTGCGCTGATGCAGGTTGCGGTGGATGTTCTCGATCTCGACCGTCGCATCATCGACGAGGATGCCGACCGCCAATGCCATCCCGCCCAGCGTCATCACGTTCAGCGTCTCGCCCAGGAACGAGAGGACGATGATCGACATCAGGATCGACAGCGGGATCGAGATCATCACGATCAGCGTGCTGCGCCACGAGCCGAGGAACAGGAGGATCATCAGCGCGGTCAGCCCGGCAGCGATGGCGGCTTCCTTCACCACGCCTTCGACCGACGCGCGGACGAAGACGGACTGATCGAACATCGGCGTGATCTTCAGATCCGCCGGCAGCGCCTGCTGAATGCGCGGCAGATTCTTCTTGATGCCATCGACGACGTCGAGCGTCGATGCGCCGCCCGATTTGAGGATCGAGACCAGCACGCCGCCCTTGCCGTTGGCGTGGACGATGTTGGTCTGCACCTGGAAGCCGTCGCGGACGTTGGCGACGTCACGCACGTAAACCGTCGTGCCGTTCGTCGTCTTGATCGGCAGATCGTTCAGCAGCTTCACCGCTTCGGGGCTGCTGTTGAGGCGCACCTGGTATTCCTGCTTGCCGATCTTGGTCGAGCCGGCGGGAAGGATCAGGTTCTGGTTGTTGATCGCGGCCGAAACGTCGGCGGGCGAGATGCCCCAGGCGTAGAGCTTGTCGGGGTCGATGTCGACCATCACCTGCCGCTGCTTCCCGCCGTACGGATAGGGGATCTGCACGCCGGGCAGCACGATGAGCTGCGGGCGGAGCTGGTTGATGGCGATGTCGAAGAGCTGGTTCTCGGGAATCGTGTCGCTGGAAAGCGAGAGCTGCAGAATGGGGACGTTCGACGCGTTGTATTCGAGGATCAGCGGCGGCTGCGAGCCGGGCGGCATGAAACGCGTCGCCGTCTGCGCGACGGCGGTCACCTGCGCGTTGGCGTTCTCGATGTTCGCGTTCTTCTGGAAGTAGATCTTGATCACACCGATGCCGTTGAGCGACTGGCTCTCGATGTGCTCGATGTCGTTGACGGTGGTCGTGAGGATGCGCTCGAACTGCCCGACCATGCGCTTCTCGACGTCGTCGGCGGACATGCCGGTGTAGTTGAACGCGACGCTGATGACCGGGATGTCGACGTTGGGAAAGATGTCGGTCGGACTGCGCACGATCATCAGCACGCCGAGGATCGCGATCAGCATCGCGGCAACGACGAACGTGTACGGCCGGCGAAGGGCCAGGCGAACGATCCACATGACTTACGGCTTCCCTTTCAGCATCACGGCGTGTTCGACTTCGTCTTCGACGTCATCATCCGCGGCAGACTCGATGAACTTCGCGCCGCCGCAGCAGGTGGACTTGTGCGCGAAGATCGCCTGCATGACCTGCATGGCGTCATAGATATCCTGACGTTGTTGCGGCGTGAGCGATTCGATCTCGCGCGCGATGTGTTCGGCGGTCGCCTCGCGCGCCTTTGCGAGGACTGATCGGCCGCGCGGCGTGAGGAGCAGCTGGAGCTGGCGGCGATCCTCGGCGGATTCCTTTCGCGTCACCAGCCCGCGGGCGACCAGGCCGCTGATGAGTCGCGATGCGCTCGGCGTCGAGGAGCCGAGGTGCTCGGCGACGAGCGAGAGGCTCGCGGTCGGATGGCTGTCGAGCAGGCACAGTGCACGGAACTGCGGCACCGAGATGCCGGCGGTGCGATGGCGCCGCATGTTTCGGCGGATGAACCACATCACTGGCGGCAGCCCTTCGAGCATCGCGCGGGCGGTGGTCAGGGCATCGCAATTGGTTGTCGATGGCAATACTTGCACGATGCAAGTAATAGGCGATCCGGTGGCGTCAGGTCAAAGGCCTTTGTCGTCCTGTTCCTAAATGGTTAGCCGGCATGGTTTTGTTGGGGACGGGAATTTGGACGGGGCACACATTCGGCGACCCATCCGGCGATCGCGTACGCGTCGATCGGCTTTCTGAAGAACGCGTCCGGCCGCATTTCCGCCGGCAGCTTCAGATCACCTTCGGTCGTACAGAGCGCCGTGACGACCGCTACGCGCGTCGCAAGTTTGCGCTCGCGCACGTCGCTCAGCACGACCATTCCGTTCTCATCCGGGAGTACCAAATCGAGGATTACCGCGTCAAAAGCACGCTGCGAGCGAAGCTCGCGGATCGCCCCCGCCGCAGTCTCCGCGCACCTGACTTCGTGCCCGAGCAACTGCAACATATTCTGGAGGGCCAGACGTGCATCCGGATCGTCTTCGACGATCAGCACCCGACACTTGCCAAGGGCCATAACGACAGCCTTCGTCTAAGCGAGGTAGATCACACCTTGAACTGGAGTCGCCGAACATATGCGCCGCCGTAAAATATGCAAAGCGCAATAATGGCCGTACTTTTCGTCATTGGTTATGGGCGGCATGGCGGACTATCGAAGAGCTCGGTGCGGCAGACGCGCGAAGATGGGCACCTTGCTGCCGAGCACCCCGAGGTAAATCGCTATTATCCAAACCGGTCACGCGGGTTGCGAGGGCGAAGGGCTTGAGGTCGCGCGTTCGTCACTACTACGTCGCATTTGCCGCAGCGCTGACCTGCGCCGCCGCGCAAGCCGTTGCGCAGCTCCGAATCGTCACCCTTAACGGCGCCAATACCCTCAACAGCAACGACGGCGCGATCACTCCACGCAATCCGTGGATGAGCAACATTCTCTCGGCGATTGGCAGCAGCGTCAGTGACGATCCGAACATCGTCGGCAACACGGGGATCGCCAAGCCGATCGACATCCTCTGCCTTCAGGAATGCGACGGCTACGCGACGACCGGAACCGCGTACGCGTCGCTACTGAACTCGCTGTATCCCACGGCGAACTACAAGGTCGCGCAGATCAACGGCGGGTACACCGATCCGCATTCGAGCACGCAATGCCTGGTCTATAACGACAACGTCGTGAACTTGGTCGCCAGGAAGACAGTCGGCGCCGCCAGCGGCAGCGGCCAACCGCGGCAGACGCTGCGCTACCAACTTCAGCCGGTGGGCTACGACGCGTCGGCATCGTTCTACATCTACAATTCGCACTACAAGGCGTCGAACGATTCGACTTCGGCTAACCGCCGCGATGTCGAAGCGCAGGCGATCCGCACGGACTCCGACGCCCTCGGTGCTCAGTCGAACATCATTTATCTTGGGGACTTCAACGTCTACACCAGCACCGAAGCGATGTGGCGCACGCTGACCGCCACCGGCAACGGCCAGGCGATCGATCCGATCAACAAGGCGGGCAGTTGGGATAACAACAGCAGCTTCAAGGCCGTCCACACGCAGAGCCCCTTCAACTCCGCGACCGCAACGTCGCTGGGAACGGGCTTCACCGGCACCGGCGGAGGAATGGACGATCGCTTCGACTTCCAGCTCGTCACCGGCAATCTCAATGACGGGCTGGGACTGGCGTACATTCCCAACTCGTATCAAGCTTTCGGCAACAACGGCACGCACTCGTACAACAATCCGATCAACGGCGCGAGCAACACGTTTCAGCCGCACGCCGTGCTCGACAGCCTCGCCGGGGTCCTCGATCACCTGCCGGTCGTCGCGGACTATCAACTTCCGGCCAAGCTGTCGGTCTCGGTCGCGTCGCCGCCGGCGAAGGTGATCGTCGGCGCAACGGCTTGGGTCAACACGACCGTTTCGAACGCCGCGCCGGTTTCGTTCATCAACGGCGCGGAAGCGATGTCGTACATTTTGACGACCACCGGTGCGCTGACCGGGACGTTTACGTCGAGCGATGCGGCGCTGGGCGGCGGGAATACGCATTCGATCGGTCTGTCCGCCACGTCCGCCGGCGCTAAGAGCGGCACGATCGGTGTCACCAGCACCAATCAGCAGGTGGCCAACAACAATTTTCTCCAGACCGTCAGCTACTCCGTCGTCGACCATGCGCAGCCGAGCTTTTCGAGCGGATCGAACGTCACGACGGCAACAGCGGATTTCGGGTACGTGCCTGTCGCCAGCGCCGCGCGCGCGATTGCGATCAGCGCGTTCAACCGCGTCGCGACCGCGGGCTTCACCGCCGCTCTCGACGTCGATTCGGTCACCAATGCGGGCGACGTTGCACGTTTAACGACCACCGCCTCCACGTTGAGCAATCTCGCCGCTGGAAGTAGCTTCAGTTTCAACGCGCAGCTCGATGCGTCGATCGCCGGCAACTTCTCCGCGACGCACACGCTGGCGACCTCCGATGAGGATCTGCCGGGCGCAACGCTTCTTCCGAATCTCGTTCTGACCAGCACCGCGCGCGTCTTCGCCGTCGCGGATTTCCCCGTCACCGGCTACCTGTTTCTTCCCGCGTCCGAGCCGCTGACGGTGAACGGTCCGTGGAGCATTCACGCCGGCGTCACGCTCAACAAGACCGGTCCTGGCACCATCACCGTCAACGGCAGCCAAAGCAACGGCGCCGGCTCGCAGTTGTCCGTCACCGGCGGCGGCGTGACGATGAACAGCGACGCCGTGGGCTTGGCGCTGACGCTCAATGCCGGCACCTCTGCGACATTCGTCTCCTCGCAGCACCTGGCCTCGCTGACGCTCGCCGCCGGGACCGCAATCGTCGCGACGAATGGCAGTCGCACCGTCGTCACCGGCGCGTTGAACATTTCCGGTAACGCGAAGCTCGATCTTCACGACAACAATCTCATCGTGCGCTCGGCCGCCGCCGGCGCCTGGAATGGCACGGCATACACGGGCGTCACCGGCTTGATTCAATCGGCGTGCGACAACGGCTCATGGGACGGGCCCACTGGAATCTTCACCAGCGAATCCGCCGCCGTCGCGCCCGATTCGCTCACGTCGCTGGGCGTCGCGTCCGCCGACGACGTCGGCCTCGCGGGATCAACGTGGAACGATCAGGCGGTCAGCAGCGGCGATGTGCTGGTCATGTACACCTACGCCGGCGACGCCAACCTCGACGGCGTCATCAACGGCGACGATTACTTTCAGATCGACAGCGCCTTTCCCCGGTTCCTGCACGGGTGGAACAACGGCGACTTCAACTACGACGGCGTGATCAACGGCGACGACTATTTCCTGATCGACTCGAATTTTTCCGCGCAGGGTCCCCCGCTCGGTGGCGTCGGAAATCCGGCGGTTGCCGTGCCGGAACCGTCGCTGATCTTCCTCCCGATCGCGCTGGCGGCGGCGCGACGCCGCAGCCGACGTCCTTTGCGCCGCGGGAGCATCTGATACATTTCGCGCTCAGATGAACGTGCACCGAATCGCACTTCCCGCGCTATTGCTCGCGCTTTTATGCACCGCGTGCGATCGCACCCCCGCGCGCGTAACGGTTCCATCGACTGCCCCGGCAGCGCCGACGCTGGAGCTGGAACTCAAACCCGTCACGCCGCTCGTCTCCGGCCGGCCGACGCACGTCGCCGTCGATCCGCTGGGCAACATTTACTGGGTGCAGGAGTCGCCCGATCGCGGGGACGACACGCTCTTCGTCATCGGCGACGGGGAAATCCCGCGCGCGACCCAGCTCTCGGCAGGCCTGATCTCGCAGGCCATGGGCGCGCCCGAGGGGCGCGGCAACATCCAGGGCGTCGCCAGCGGGCCGGCCGGCGAAATCTACTTCTATTTCTGCGGCGCGCAGGCGCGGCGGACGATCGCCGCCGTCGGCCGGTTTTTCCCCAAGACGGCGAAGGTGCAGATCCTCGCCGACGTCGACGCCATCGCCTCCGCCACCGGAATGGGTCGATCGCTGACGCTGGCGCGCGGGAGCGTCGTATCCGATGGACGAAGCGTATGGGTCTGGATTCGCCACAGCGACGCGTGGGCGGTCTTCCGGCTCGATCCGGGCAAGCTGCCGGCGGACGGGGGTGTTTCGCTGCGGAAGGCCTTCGATTCCATCCGCCTGCGCGACCAGTCGATCGAGTTGACGCGCGAAGAGCTGGATATTTCAGCGGGGCCGGGGGACGGCTCGCTCATGCTCGTCGATCCGCCGATCGGCAAGCTGCTGCGGATCGATCCGACCGGCTCGGCGACTGTCATCCGATCAATCGTCGGACTTCCCGACGAACTGTCGACTCCCACCACCGACCGCACGGGCAAGATGCTCCTCTTCGCCGGCGCCAACGCGGATCCGATCAAGCCCACCAGCGCCGACGAAGCCGAGTCGATCAAGCCGCCGGACGTTTCATATCCCGCGATGCTGATCTTCGACGGTGATCACACCGTCACGATCGATCAAAACCACATCCTGGCGTATCCGGGCTTCCTGATCCTCAAGCTTCGCTTGAAGCAACTGCTGCCCAACGCGTCCCAGCAGGAATGGATCAGCTACGACGACGGGTCGGGGGAGCTGCTGCGGCTGCGCATTCACGAACGGTTGTGGCAGTGAAATGATCTGTGATTTAAAATCTCAGCTTGCCCGCGTCATCGCCGCGCAGCGCGGCGCGGCAGCACCGCCAGCCAGGCGCGGGCGACGAGGAAGTAATCGCCCAGCACGCATGCAACCGTCGGCAGGGCCTGGTTGATCAGGCTGGCGATCGGCGGCGTGATCGCATCGTTCGCCTGGAGCTGCGCCGTCACCTGCCAGCAGAGCCAGAACACCAGCGCGTCCAGCAGCAGCAGCGGGTAGATCATGGCGTCGAACAGCGCGAGGCTCAGGCCCTTCACGCGCCCGGCGGACTTCTGGATTTGACTCAGCGCGATCAGCCCGAGCACCGTCGTGGCGAACAGCGCCGACCACCCGAGCGGGATCAGCAGGAACTGAAGCGATGCCACCCAGATCGGCGGCTGCTGTCCCTGCGAGACCTGGATCTGAACGCTGGAGACCGCGAGCATGATCGGGAACAGCGGCGCCCAGATCGCGCCGACGAGCGCCGTCTTCGACAACTTCGCCGGACCGCTCGCGACCCCCGCCGCCCCAGCCTCCGCGCGTAAACCATCGAGAGCATCCGGCGGCCTCGCGTCCTTCAGGTGACTTTGCGGCGGACCCAGCTCGCTCAGCACAGAGTCGGCATCGGCGATGCTCGGCTGCGCCGTCCCGGCGGCGAGGGTGCGCAGCGACAGTTTCTCCATGATCTGCTGCCGCAGCGCCACGCCGAGTGTTCGCCGCTCTGTCTGCGACGCGCCGACGTTTGCGAGCGCCGTATCGACGCGCAGAAGGTAATGATCGACCCTGCCCTGCACTTCGACGCTGAGACGTCGCACCGGCGAGGCGGCGCCGCTTGCGGCGGTTGATCCGGAACGGGGCGTCGTGTCCGACGCTGTGGTCGGATTTTCAGAAGCGGGCCGAACCGGGGGCGGCGGGATGCGACGCGGCGGCCGCGAAGGGGGCGAGGAAGGCGACGACGACCCTGCTGGAACCGACGGCGACGGCGGCCCGATCGGCGTTCCGAACTGTGAATTCGACTCTTCGCTCACACGCACGTGCCCGCAGTCCCGCGCTGTTTCTTCGCCCCAGCCGCATTCACTATCGTCCACGCGGGCGGGCAAATCAAATCAATCGACCGGCCGATGTGCGAGCCACTTCACGCAGCGGAGATAGAACGCCTCGGCGCTGCCGGCGGTGATCAGCTCCGCAGGCGGCGCATTGTGCCAGCCACAGCCGATCATTCGGCCTTTGCCAACCTGCGAGAGATAGAGCGGGTAGTACACCAGCGGATCGGACGGGTCATTGAGCTTCCCGGAATCGATCGGCGCGGCTGTGCCGCCGCCGGTGCGCTCGGCGATCCACTTGGCCCACTGCGGCGGGACATCGTTGCGGGTCTGCGGGAGCGCGAGCAACGGCTGCGCGCCGGCGGGGAGACGGCCCATCACGCCATAGAGCGCGAAGACATGCACCGTCTCCCCCACGCGAAGATCGCGCAGGATCGGGTGCGACGTCACGACCGTAAGCGGGATGCCGCTGCCCGTTCCCGTTGATGCAAAGTACTGGACCGGCGGCACGAGACCGTTCATCTCCATCACCTCGGGGGTGAGTGACGGATCGAAAATCGAGTATCCCGCCTGCACCAGAAACCCCACCCCGCCGTGCACCGCTTTGCTCACCGCATTGGCGACGGCCGGGACCATCATCCAATTGTGCCCGGCGACGATGACCTCGAGCTGCGCGAGACGAGCCGCGTCGGTGCCGTCGATGACATGATTCGTCTTGGCGTAATTCGCGATGACGGGCGCGAAAATGTTCGGCGGTCCGGGCTCGACGATGACGTAAACGTCGAGGTCCGCCCCCTTCATGTACTGGATGATGCTTTGATGGCCGAGGTCATAGCGCTCGGTTTGCGCTTCGGTGGCGGCATGCGGGTGCGGGCCCGTGGCGGTGCGCTCGCTGAGGATCACGCCGACCTTGATCGCGTTGGCGTGGGGTTGCGTGACGAAGGACGTGAGCGTCGGCTGCTGCTGCGATTTAACGACGGCGATGACGAACGTGGCGGCGACGGCGACGCCAGCCATCACCGCGAGCAGCTTCACGATCGTCGCTTTCATGCTCGCGCCGACAGCGACCGCGGCACCCGCGCTCACGGCGGCATGCGCGACTGCCGCCGCGAGCGTCGCCGGCGCCTTGAACGTCGCCTGCGTCGCCAGCAACAGCGCGATCGAATCGACCGAGAGAACGACGCCGCGACGGTTGAACGACTCCCGCATCTTCGCCAGCGCCCGTTCGATGCGCTTTGCGGCGGCGGCGGGCGTGATGCCGGTCGCCTCGGCGACTTCTGCCAGCGACATCCCCTGGAGGTAGCGGAGCGTGACGGCGACGCGGTCCTCTTCGCTCAGCCGTGCCAAGCCGTCATCGAGCAGCTCGGCCGCATCGTCCCTCTCTTGTCTGGCGGCGTCATCGGTCTGCGTGGGCATGGAGGCGGCTACTTCCTTCTCGCGTCGGGCCCGCCGCCCGCGCTGCTTGAGCATATCCCGCGCGACGTTGCGGGCGGTGGACACCAGCCACGCCGGCAGCACCGCGCCGCACCGTAACGCGCTCGCCTTTCGCGCCAGCAGCACGAACACGCCCTGCGTGACGTCTTCGGCCAGGTGCGTGTCTCTGACATGCAATCGTGCGGCGGCATAGACGAGATCGATGTGCCGTTCGACGAGCCCACGAAACGCCTGCTCGTCGCGCGAACGGACGAATTCCTGCAATAACTGATCGTCCGCCGCTGGGGTCATACGCGTGCGCGCATCGCTCCGCGCAGCATTATGGACGCCGAGGGAAGGGGTTTGACAGCAAAGTAATCTCCTGTGAAGCAGCGAACGCTCGCGAGATCGTCATGCCGCGGTGACTCCGAAGCATCTGCGTCGTCGTACCCGGATGCTTCGGAGTACCTCAGCATGACGTCGCTTAAGGTTATCGGAGGGCGGCTACGCAGGGGTGACGTTGAAGATCAGAAAGATCCCGTCCTGATAATCGACGCCCGGCGCGGTGACGTCTTCGAAAGCCATGACATACGCGCTCGCAGTCGTCGTCCCGTCCTTGTTCTTCAGCGGGTAGAAGCGGACCTTGTGCCGGTCGGCGCTGCTCGACTCCCAGGTGTTGAGCGAGTCTTCGCTGAATGTCATGTGCCCGAGGCCTGGGAAGGTTTCGTACAGCCCGAACGTGCTGGTGCCGGGGTCGAAGGTGATCGAGCCGATGGCGTTGGGGTTGACGCTCTGCGCGTCGGTGCTGTCGAGATGGAAGAGTTCCGTTTCGGTGCCGCTCTGGCCGGACTTGTACCAGCCGAACTGGATCGCCGGATCGACCACCTGCACGTACGCGGCGATCGGATACGCCTCGACCACGCCGGCGCCGGCTTTCTTCAAGCGCTGGATCGCAAGCTCATCGTTCGGCGTGAGCGGCGGCTCGTTGAGCTGGTTAGTGCTCGAATCGGAATCGCCGACCTTGATCGGCATCTGGTAGAGGTCGAGGATGCGCTGGAGCGAAGGCTCGTTCGATCCGCCGATGCCGGTGGTGGCGATGCCGCGGAGGCGGACGGATTTAGATGCGCCGGTGGTCGTCAGAACAGTGAGCAATCCGGTCTTGATGCCCGCAGTCTCGCCGGTGGGCGGATCGAAGACGATGCTGAACTTGATGCTCGCGCCGGGCTTGAGCCCGCGCGGGAGCGTGAAGTTCGAGATGATTTTGAACTCACTCGCCTGCCCACCGCCGACAACCACGCCGCCGGCGGGAATCGTCACCGACTTGCTCGTCACGTTCTTGTAGCGCACGACCCGTGAGCCGGACGCGTCGCCGCCGATCGGCTCCGTGTACAGCCGGCGGACGGAGTTGGTCGAGAAGATCGCCGCGAGGAGCTGGCGAGACTCGAGCGATTCGACAACGACACCACTGCTACTGCGACGCATTCCACACTCCAAACCAGGGAAACGGGCGATTTAATCCACGATGACGGCCAGCACGACGTTCGGCCCGTGCACGCCGGTGACGACGTTCATTTCAATATCGGCCGTCTTGGACGGGCCGCTGATGAGAATCACGTTGCTGCGCGCCTGCTCGTCACTCTTGAGCCGCTCGAACAGGTCGACCATGTCCGGCAGAAATTGCCGCCGCTCCACCACCGCCACGTGATACATCGGTACCAGCGACAGCGCGCGGCCGTGTTCGCGCGTCGGCTTGATGACCAGGGTCCCGGTCTCGGCGATCGCGTAATCGACGTCGGTGACGGCGGCGTCGAAGTCGTACAGCTCATCGAGAGTGAGCTGAT
>JAICTV010000034.1 GCA_025936175.1 Phycisphaerae bacterium | reverse complement strand
GGCGGCTTTCCCGTAGCGCTCGGCGCGCTCGCGATCGCCGAAGCAGACGGCGAAATTCCGCGCGGCTTTCAGTCCGCCGTAGACGGTCGCGACCGTGAACGCGTGCACGCCCCAGCGCTCTTCCCACAGGTCGTAGCTCGGCAGCGGCAGCCCGGTGCGCGGGTCGCGGTACTTGCACATGAAGTCCGCCGCCTTCTGCACGATGTCCACCCACATCGGGCGGACGAACTCGATGTCGCGATAGCGGTAGTAGTGCCGCCAGAGCGCCCACACCACCAGCGCCGTCTCGTCCTCCTGGATCGGCAGCGACGTGTTCCCCTTCATCACCCAAGGATGCCACGAAGATGCCGGCGAGCCGTCCGGGTTGTACTTGTGATAGAAATAGCCGTCCTGCGTGATCGAGCGCTGGCAGAAGGAATAGAACGATCGCGCGACGTCGGGGAATCCCGCCAGGTCGAGTGAATCGGCGACCAGCGCCCCATCCCGCGGCCAGACGTACGAGTACGTGTCGCGGGAAAACTGCATGATGTCGCTGTCGTTCGCCGCGCAGATCGCGCCGTTGTTGTCGATCTGCGTCCGCACCACCAGCAGCGAGCGCTTGAAGATCTCGACGACCTTCGCCGGCAGGTTGCCGAAGTTGATGTTCGTCCCGCCGACCCACAGCCGCCAGTAGGCGCCGGTGCGATCAAGCACGCCCTGCGGGCCCATCTTCAAGAGCCACTTGTGCAGCTCGATCAGCTCGTCGCGTGATTCGCCGGCGATGATCACCATGTAAACGGTGCGCTCGCCCTCCGCTTCGATGTGGACGTGATGCGAGACGGTCGAGTCGACCGCGCCCTGCGCGATCGCGTTGCCCTGAAGATGCCCGTCCTCCGCGTCGCGCCAGGTTCCTTCGGCGCCGTGGAACCCCGATGTCCCGCACGCGAATTCGTCGATGCGCTGAGTCCAAGAGGACGCGGACGCGCCTGTAGGGGCGACACTCGTGTCGCCCTCTGCGGATTCGGAAGACGGCGACACCAGTGTCGCCCCTACATCCGCAAAGAACGTCACCATCACATACCGCTTCCCCCGATAGTGCACGATCGACTTCAGCTCCGGGTCGTAATACGCCGTGTCGCCGACCTTCGTCCCGAACATGTTGAAGTCCTGGTGGTGCATCAGCTTCACCACCCGGTCGTGCGGCGCCATGTTCTTGACTTTGATCTTGCGGACCAGGATCGGCCGATGAAAGTCCACCACGTCGTTGCAGTACATCGCCAGTCGAAGCTCGCGGTGATCCAGGCTCACGCTCGTGGTCAACGTGTCGCGCAGGTAGCGCTGGCGGATCGTCCACCCCTCGTCGCTCGTCCAGTACAGCCGCGAGCGGTGCCGCCCGGGGACGTCGGAGTAGACGCCGAAGCGGCAGGGGCCCGCGCCGGCGTGGTTCTCCTGCCCGACGTGCGGGAAGTAGATGTCGCGCAACTGATACTGATGGTCGAACGTGACGAGCAGGCGCCCGTTCCCGACCGGAATGTCACGCGGCATACGGCTCCCAATCCACTTCGCCGGCGCGCCTGGCGGCGCGCGGCGCGGTTCAACAAGACAACACGAAGAGCGCACGCAAGCGTGCCCTCCGCGCAATGGACGCATCGACGGCGCAGGCGCCGCCTTCGTTATTTTCGGACGATTCGGCGCAAACCTTCAGCGGAAACGGCTTGCGCGAAATGGACTTAGAATTGGTTTTAGAAGCTTCCTTCGTGCGGCACGAGAGCCGACGCTTGCGCGAGCGGCCATTCGCCGGACATGCGCGGTGTTATCGGTCCCGCGCCGGCTCGCCGAGGCAAAAGAAAAGACCGGATCATTTCTGATCCGGTCTTCTGTCCTTGAGTTTGCAGATCCCGCTTACGCCAGCACGTACACGTCATCCGACATGTTCATGCCGATCAGGCCACTGGGGGCGCGATGGCGCGGAAGGGGCGTGGGCTGCGGATTGGATTCGTCGTCGCGCTGGCCCGGGCGACGCCGGCGCGCGATGCCGATGAAGCCCATCGCCGCCGCCAGCGAGATCGTTCCCGGTTCGGGGATGCCGAAGTGGTTGCGGCTGTTCTCGATGGCGGTGAAGGGGACGTTCTGCAACGCGACGCTCCAGCCCTTGTTCAAGCCGCTCGTCGAGAGCTTGTACTCGACCAGCAGGCTCGTTCCCGCGTCGAGATCGAAGGTCTTGGTCTTGAGATCGAACCCGGCGATCTTCGACGGCAGCGTCAGGCTGTGGTCGTCGTCGTCCTGGTTCGAGAGCAGCACGTCCATCCGCTTGAGCGAGAGGCTGTACACGCCGCTGAAGATCGAGCCGGCGTCTTCGTCGCTCTTGAGCTTTCCGTCAACGATGATGTTGGCGTTGATGTCGTTTTTGTTGGAGCCGTTCTTGTAGTCGGTGTCCTTGCCGAGCAGGAGCTTGTAGTCGCTGGCGTCGAAGATGGAATCGACGTGCGACTCAGTCCAGCCGGTCTTGGCGTCGCTGCGCTTCTGGTCCTGCAGGTAGCCGTCGACGCCGGGCTCGAACAGCACGTAGGAGTTGGCGCCGCGGAGGCGGTAGTGGAGGACCTGCGTGGCGAAGTCGCGCCGCGAGAGCATCTGGTTGGTGGTGTCGGAGGCGGAGACCGCCGGCAGACCGAACCGCGCGGGCATCGCCTGGCCCGGGACGAACTTGAAGCCGTTCGCCGGATTGCGATCGCTGTCGAACGCCTCGTTCGCCCAGTTATTGAAGCGGGCGATGTAGGGGACGATCCGCTCGTCGGCGGCATTGTTCACCGCGACCTCGCCGACGCGAATGACGGGAAGGTTGAACAGCGCCGAGCGGATGTTGGGCGCGCTGGAATTCCCCGCCGCCGGATTGCGATAGCTGCCGGAGCCGGGATACAGCTCGGGCATGCTCATGTTCAGATTCAGGCTGTTGTACGGGCCGTTGTTGTACCCGCCGAAGCTGTGCGTTCCGCTCTGCGAGCCGTAGTTGTTCGGCTGTGTGATGTCGTTGGGGATCTGCTGGATCCCGAATTCGCCGATGTACGCGTTGGCCGAGTTGGTCTTCCGACCGTTCTGGCCGTTGACGAAGCGCACCTGCCCGACCAGCCGGCCGACCTGATTGATCGTGTCGGTCTCGACGTCGCCCAGCACGTAGCTGATGTGATAGCTCGGGTTGTTGAAGATCAGGTTCGCCGTCGCGTTGCTGATCGGACGATCCACCTTCACCGCCAGCGGCGAGCCGGCGGGGCGGGTCTTGAGGAACGCGTTGACGGAATTGGCCGTCGAATCGGTCAGGAACGGCGAGGGGAGATATCCCGGCGTCGCGTTGACGAACCAATCGAAGAACTGGTCGTGGACTTCGTCCGGCGCGGGCGGATTCGCCGCCAGCGCGCTGCTCGCGCCGACTCCCGCCATCGCCGCGGCAACCACCGCGCCAGCCGCAAACTTCAAAATCGAATCTCGGCGTCGTGCCGCACCCTTTTCAACCACTGACATCACAAACCCTCCAGGGAGCTTTCGTCGTGTTGTCCGTCGCGCTTGCAAGCCCGTGCCCGCTCGCGCGTGAACCTCTTACATCGCGGAGACGCTTTCACTCTCTTCGTCTACCGCATTAGCCCATCGCCGTTGGTTTCGGCTGCACGCAAATAGCCTTGGCAAACGCGCTCGAGCCGTACCACGGCAGCGGTACATTAATAAAAACTAACGCTCAGGACAGCGCGAATATTCGCAGCTTTTTCTCGGGAGACCTGAACTCCACCCGCCGCAAGAAACGATTACGGTTGGAGGCCGTGCCACCCCGCACGAAAGCTTGGGCCATCCACTTTCTGTCCGGCCGGTAATGTACAGCGCAGGACCTGCGGTCGCGAGGGGAAAACAGGGTGAAATTTCCCGAACTAATTCTTCCCAGCTTACCATCCCGGCAGATCGGGCAGTGGAAGCGGGGAGTCTTCAGGATATGCGGGCGACAGGTAGCTACGGGGTGAGATGAGCAAGATGCGCGGAGTTATTCCGCACTGTTGTCCATGTCGTCGGTGGCGGTCCAGGCCGGAGAGCGACGCAGACCCAGTACCGCAGCGAAGAGGAAGATCGGCCCGGCGAAACCGGCGAAGCCGAGATCGGTCACGTTGGCGTGAAATTGCCCGACGACGGCGGCGGCGATCAGCGCGAGGACGGCGAAGACGGCGATTTCGACGCGGGAGGGAAGCAGACGACGCATGCTCGATGCCCCATTCTTCGTTGAACGATCGGATTGGCGGAAACCACAACACGCCCGAAGCAAGCCCCTGCCCGGGCGTGCGTGGCGGAATCTAACGAATACAACGGCCAAAATCCAGAAAAACAGGCGAGGCGGATGGGCCCGGTTGTCGTCGAAAGACGTTGCTTTTCTCACGTACGCCCGCGCTGCCGCGAAGGTTCAGCATTCGCGCGCGCACGGCGTCGTCGCAGTGCAAGCATTGCGACCCCGGTCCCCATCATCGTCATCGATGCCGGCTCCGGCACACCCTCAAACACGTGCAGCCCGCTGCCGGTTTGACACACCATCGTCCCGCCGTCGGCGCTGAAGATCATGTTCCCGACGATGAACGGATCGAGATCAAAGCCGGCGGGGAAGCTGCCGACTTGCGAAAGCGTGCTCGGATCGTAGATCCGGAACAACTCCGTCTCCCAGTCGGCCATGTAGAGCAGACCGGACGGGCTGAAGCCCAGCCCGCTGCGATACGTCGGCAGCGCATCGACCAGCGAGAAATCGTCAGCGTGGACGACCGACAGCGTCACGTTGAAGCCTTCGAACGACAGCAGGCTGCCGTTGGGACTCAGCGCGGCGGCGATGCCGTTGAGCGGCGCCCAGACGTTCGTCGCCACTTTGTACGTGTCACTGGGAGCGTCGTAGACGCGGACGTCGCCCGCCGACGTGTTTCCGCCGGTCATGAAAACGCGGCGGCCGTCCGCGCTGCGGAATAAATCCGTCTGCCGCTCGACGCCGTCGTTGGCGCGCGTCGTCACCGAGTCATTCGAGAGATCGATGAACCGCACCGGCGAGCCGCCCCCGGAGAACTGGTTGTTCGCCGTGAAGAGCATTTTGTTGTTGCTCAGGCGGACGATGTCGTAAGCGCCCGCGCCTTCGCCGGCGAGGTTGTAAAAGATGTTGGCTTTGGCGCCGGTCGAGGTGTTTACCTTCCGGATCACGCCCTGCGTGGGCCCCGCGCTCTGGTCGGCGATGTAGAGGAAGTTCTGGTCGGTGGTGATGTCTACCGAGCGAAGGCTTGCGCCGACGGCGCTCCACGGCGTCAGCAGCGCGTGCGTCGCCAGGTCGTAGCGCTGCACGTCGGTGGTCGTGGTGACGTCGACGGTATGGTGCAGGTTGTCGATGATCGCATCCTGCGCGCCGCTGATCGGCACCGTGTAAGAGGTGATCGTCGCCGACGCCGGACCCGCAACGAGTTCAACGAGCGCCGCCGCAAGCAGCGCGGCGATCCCGCCCTTGAAATGAGACATCAGATGCTCCTGGGAAGTCGTCCGCAAAACATACCACCAAGTGACGCCGCGTGTTCGAAAGGAAAAAACTGTGGTGTCCGCCTCACACAACGACTCGCTTTGAGCTTTGCGGCCAAATCTCCATAATCTCCGCCTCGCAATCGATCCAAAGGAGCGTCCAACAAATGCCCGGCGACACGATCACGATTTCAGGCGGCAAGCTTCAAGTTCCCGATCAACCCGTCATTCCCTTCATCGAAGGCGACGGCACCGGGCCGGACATCTGGCGCGCCTCCGTGCGGGTCTTCGACGCGGCCGTTCAAAAAGCCTACGGCGGGAAGCGCAAGATCCAGTGGAAGGAAGTGCTTGCCGGCCAGAAAGCTTTCGACCAGCTCAAGACCTGGCTGCCGGATGAAACCGTCGCGGCGTTTCAGAAATACTTGGTCGGCATCAAGGGCCCGCTGACGACGCCGGTGGGCGGCGGCATCCGCTCACTCAACGTCGCGCTGCGGCAGATGCTGGACCTGTTCGTCTGCCTGCGCCCCGTGCGCTACTTCAACGGCGTGCCTTCGCCGGTGAAGCGTCCGGAAAAAGTCGACATGGTGATCTTCCGCGAGAACACCGAGGACATCTACGCCGGCATCGAGTACGCCGCCGGCACCCCCGAGGCGCAGAAGGTCCTCGACTTCCTCCAGCAGCTCGATCCCAAGGCGTTCAAGAAGATCCGCTTCGGCAACAAGGACGCCGCCCAGGGATGGCAGTCGCAGCTCGAAGGCATCGGCGCGCCGCATCGCGATGTGCCGGTCCAGGTGGGCGTCGGCATCAAGCCCGTCAGCTACCTCGGCACCGAGCGACTCGTCCACAGCGCCATCGGCTACGCGATCCAGCACAAGCGAAAATCGGTGACGCTCGTGCACAAGGGGAACATCATGAAGTTCACCGAGGGCGCGTTCCGCGACTGGGGCTATCAGGTCGCCAAAAACTTTTACGGCGCGCAAGAGATCGACGGCGGACCGTGGTGCAAGATCCCCGAAGGAAAACCCGGCGCCGGACTCGTCATCAAGGACGCGATCGCCGACATCACGCTCCAGCAGGTGCTCACGCGTCCGGAAGATTTCGACGTCATCGCGACGCTCAACCTCAATGGCGACTACCTGAGCGACGCGCTGGCCGCCCAGGTCGGCGGCATCGGCATCGCGCCCGGGGGGAACATCAACTACGTCACCGGTCATGCCGTCTTCGAAGCCACCCACGGCACCGCGCCCAAGTACGCCAACCAGGACGTGGTGAACCCCGGCTCGGTCATCCTCTCGGGCGTGATGATGCTCGAGTACATGACGTGGCAGGAAGCCGCGGACTTAATCGTCAAGGGCTTGGAAAAGGCGATTGAAGCGAAGACGGTCACCTACGACTTCGAGCGGCTCATGCAGGGCGCCAAGAAGGTCAAGTGCAGCGAGTTCGCGACGGAGATGATCAAGCACATGGGATGATCAGGGATCGACTTTGCAACGCATCAAAAAGCCCGGGGTTGCAGCCCCGGGGCTTTCGTTTATGAGCATCAGTAAACCCGAGTCGTGATTCTCGCACACATCTGCATGCGAAGAACATCCTCGATCGCAGTCGCTGCCCTGCTGATCGTCTCATCGTGGTGCTCTGCACATCCGGGTGACGCCTCCGACGAACCCGTCAAACCTCTCGTCCGCATCGAGGTCCGCGACGGTTACCGCTACATCAACTCCAACGGCATCCCCAATCATCGCGCCGGGCAGTTCCCCAACCGCAACAACCCCAACTCGATCTCGCCCCAGAACTATCAGTTCCGCGTCCCACTCGATCCGCAGACCAGCAACGCATCACACGAAGTGCGCGGGGCGCTCTTTGGCGTCGCGCTCAACGGCATCGTCTTCGACCCCGGCACCGCCGAGTGGTGGAAGGACGATCCGTCGCTCGGCTGGCACATGGAAGCGATCGGCGGGCCGCGGAACCTCGGGCTCGATCAGAACAACGCTCACGTGCAGCCGAGCGGCGCGTATCACTATCACGGCATCCCGACGGGATTGATCGAGCTGCTCGCCGGGTCGCATCCCAATCAACCCGTGCTCATCGGCTGGGCCGCCGACGGGTTTCCGATTTACGGTCCCGTCGGCTACAGCGACGCGAAGGACGCAAAGAGTGCGCTTAAGCCGCTGCGATCGAGCTATCGACTCAAGACCGGCGATCGTCCGTCGCAGCCGGATGCGCCGGGTGGGAAGTACGATGGCGCATACACGCAGGATTGGGAATACGTCGCCGGAGCGGGCGATCTTGATGAGTGCAACGGGCGGTTCGGGGTGACGCCGGAGTTTCCAAGCGGGACCTACTGCTACGTGGTGAATGCGGATTACCCCTATGTCCCGAGGTTGTTTAAAGGGATGCCGGATCAGTCGTTCATGCGACATCGCCCGCCCGGAGGTCCGGGATTTCGACCGGGCCGGGGACGGCCCGGCTCTCCTCCTCCTCGGCCCCAGTGACGGTTCGGGCGCGTCTCTGCTATAACTCCGCGTCCATGTTCGAAAGCCAAACGCCTTATCAATCCGAGCGTATTCACGCCGCCGCCATTTACTGCTCCGACGGCCGCGTCGGGGAGCACTTTGACGACTTCCTGATGCACGGGCTGCAACTGCCGCGCTACGACCGCCTGGCGCTGCCCGGCGGGCCCGCGACGCTGGTGGATTATCCGCAGACCAAGCTCGAAAACGCCGCGGTCGTTGATGAGCTGCAATTCCTCATCGAAGTCCACGGCCTGCAGCGCATCGTGCTGATCCAGCACCAGAACTGCGCCTTCTACACCGGCCGGCTGGGCCTGAGCGGTTTCGAGGTCGAGAAGCGCCAGTACGAAGACTGCCAGCGCGCCGCCGATTTCGTGCGCAAGATCACGAAGATCGACCAGATCGAATCGTACTTCGCGCGGCAGCTCGACGGGCGGATCCGCTTCGAGCGCGTGCAGTTCTGAGTACCATCACCGCATGAGCGGCGTCGCCACACGTCGGTCGTCCTTTGCTCGATTCATCAAGGTCGAGCCCGAGCGACGCGGCGCCGCGATCTTCTGGTGGACGATCGGCCTGCTGGTGCTGGGCGCCTACGACATCTGGGCGATGGGGCCGTACCTCGACAACGAGCTGCGCCGACTCGAGCCCTGGAAGGTCGCCGCGATTTTCTTCGGCGACGCGATCGCGGCACTCTGGTTCATCCGTTTCGCGGTCGCGCGCATTGTGCTCGGCGAGCCGCTGGAAGATCGGCCCGCCGGTGCGCGAACGCGACGAACGATCCTTCTCTTCCTCATCACGATGTTCGGCGGACTGGGGGTCGATGCGAGCTTCACCATCTATCTTCACGTCCGCGAGTACACCGCCGAGTACGACGCGGGCCAGCGCACCATTGCGACCGTCATCCGCATGGAAACCTTCCACGGGCCCAAGGGCCGCAACTGGGCCCTTCACTGCGAATGGCGCGACGGCTCGACGTCAAAGATCTACCGCGGCCTGCTCCGCGTTCACGGCAGCGTCGGAACATCGGACGATGAGCCGGCGATCGACGGCATGCCGCCGGACCTGCCCGGCGTGACCGCGAGCCTGCTCGCCGAAGACCACACGCCGGCGACGGTACCGATCCGATTCGATCGCGATTGGCCCGCGCGGGCGTGGATCGAAGGCGTCGCGAGCGACGACAATGGGCTGTTCTGGGTGTCGCTGGCGATCGTGTTGATCCAGGCGGTCATCGTCGCTCTCGCGGCGCTGGCGGCGTGGGCGCGCGCCTTCGCGCGCGACAGCGTGGGCGTCTTCCCATGGTGGATCGAATTGTGCAAGGTGTTGCCGACCGGCGTGGAAATCGTGGTGATGGCGTTCATCGGGACGATGTTCCGGATTTTCGGCGCGTAACGCCGCCGCGGGCACCGAGGTAGTAGCCGCCATGAGATGTCGCCTCGCTGTTGCCGCGATTGCTCTTTTTCTCCACCTCGCCGCCGCCGCTTCCACTGACATCGGCTCGCGCGTGCAGTTGTTCGTTGACGAGCATTTGATCGATCGCAAGCGGCACGCGGAGCTTCGCCTCAACCCGCCGACGAAGCGCGAGATCGTGTTGACGCTCGACCGCCCGTGGGAAGGGCCGCTGAGCGCGTACTTCAGCGTCTTCCGCGACGGCGAGAAGATCCGCCTCTACTACCGCGGCGGCGAAGATTTTACCTGCTACGCCGAAAGCGCCGACGGCATTCACTTCGCCCGGCCGGAACTCGGCCTCGTCGATTACAAGGGCTCGAAGGCCAACAACATCCTCTTCGCCGGCCCGCAGTCCGCCTCGTTCGCGCCGTTTCGCGATGCGAATCCGCACGCAAAGCCGGACGAGAAGTACAAAGCGCTCTGCTACGAGGTGCGAAACAAACAGGGCACGATGACCGCGATGGCGTCGCCGGACGGAATTCACTGGCGCCGGATGCAGGACTCCCCGGTGGTGCCGCCTGGGGAGTTCGACTCGCTCAACTGCGTCTCGTGGGACACATCAATCAAGAAATATCGCGTCTTTGATCGCTACTGGACCGGCGGAAATTTCAGGGGCGTTCGCGCGATCGAGAGCCGCACGTCCGACGATTTCGTGCACTGGAGCGAGCCGACGCACAACCAATATGCTCAAGGCGTCCCGCTCGAACACTTCTACACCAGCGCGACGACGCGCTGCCCCGGCGCCGAGGATTTCTACCTCGCGTTCCCCAAGCGTTTCGTGCCGGACCGCAAGCGCGTCTCATCGCATCCCGAGAGCGGCGTATCCGATGCCGTCTTCATGTCCAGCCGCGACGGCGCGAACTGGGATCGCCCGTTTCTCCAGGCGTGGGTCCGGCCGGGGCTCGACGAGCGGAACTGGACGGAGCGCAGCAACATGCCCGCCTGGGGCATCATCGAAACGCCGCGCGATGCGAATGAGTTCACGATGTACATCAGCGAGCACTATCGCTGGCCCGACAATCGTCTCCGCCGGCTCACCGTTCCGCGTCACCGCTTCGCCTCGATCCACGCCGACCGCGCCGGCGGCGAGATCGTCACGACGCCGATCACCTTCACCGGTGCTGCTCTTCATCTCAATTACGCCACCTCCGCACCCGGATCAGTCACCTGCGAATTGCAGGATGAAACCGGCCACGCCACCGACGGCTTCAGCGCATCAGACATGCAGCCGATCTACGGCGACGACATCGACCGCGTCATCGAATGGAAGGGCGGCTCGCTCGCCGCGCTCGCGGGCAAAACGGTCCGCCTCAAGCTGATGCTGATCGACGCGGACGTTTACGCGCTTCACTTCGACTGACGGCGCAGCCGGTAAAGCACGTGCGGCGCGAGCGGGTGGTCAGGCGGCAGCGTCGGGAAATCGAAATCATCCGCCGACGAGCGGGTCATGCCGAGCCGCTCCATCACCGCGCGCGAGCGAAGATTCGTCGGAGCCGTCAGCGCGACGATCTCGTCGAGTTGCAACTGTTCGAACCCGAACGCCAGCGCCGCGCGAGCTCCTTCCGTCGCGTACCCGCGGCCCCAGTGCGCGTGCGCCAGCCGCCACCCGATCTCCACGCAGGGCGTGAAGTGCGCCTCCCACGTCGGGACCGCCAGTCCGAGGATGCCGATGAACTCCGCCCCGTCGCGAAGCTGCACCGCCCACATGCCAAACCCATGCCGATCGAAATGCGCGCGGAGCCTCGCGGCCAGCGCATCGCTCTCGGCGCGATCGAGCGGCTTGGGAAAGAATTCCATCACCCGCGGGTCGGCGCTCATTTCCGCCAGCGGGGCGAGGTCCGCGTCGGTCCACGGTCGCAGGATCAGCCGGGGCGTCTGAAGGATCGGATGGGCCATGGTCGCTGCCGAGTCACGCGTTCATCGTCAGCACGACGCGGAAGCGCGCCTTGCCGCTCATCATCCGCTCGTAGCCCTCGGCGGCGCGCTCGAGCGGGAGCATCTCGTTCATCGACTTGACGCCGGACTGCGCGCTGAACTTCAGCGTGTCTTGCGAATCGATCGACGTGCCGGAGTACCAGCCCTCGACCGATCGCTTGCCCATGATCAGCAGCAGGGGAGAGACGTCCATCGGTCCGGCGGCGCCGAGAACCATGAGCCGGCCGTCGGGCGCCAGGCCGCCGATGGTCGCGCTCATGGCGGGGCCGTTGGTGACGGTGGCGAGGACGACGCTCGCGCCGCCGAGCTTCGTCAGCTCCGCCGCCACGTCGGCGCCGGTGCTGTCGATGTAGTGCGCCGCGCCGAGCTGTCGCGCCAGCGGCTCCTTGTCCTTGCCGCGCGCGATGGCGACGGTGTTGAAGCCCATCTTCGCCGCGTACTGCACGCCCAGGTGTCCGAGCCCGCCGATGCCCAGCACCGCAACCGTCTCGCCCGGTCTCGCGCCGCTGTTGCGCAGCGCGTTGAACGTCGTCACGCCGGCGCACATCAGCGGCGCCGCATCCTGCGGCTTCAGATCCGCCGGCATCTCCGCCAGCGCCTGGTACGGCGCGACCATGTACTCGGCATATCCGCCGTCGAACGAGAGGCCCGATACCTTCGGCCCGAGCTGACAGGCGAAGAAGTTTCCGCGGCGGCAGTTGTCGCACGTGCCGCAATGCCACGCGTGCCAGCCGATGCCGACGCGCAAGCCGTTCTTCCACCGCTCCGGCACCGCCGCGCCGACCGCGTTGATCACGCCGATCACTTCATGTCCCGGCACGCGCGGGAACTGCATGCCGGGCCAGTGGCCTTCCTTGGTCAGCGAATCGCTGTGGCAGATGCCGCAGGCCTGGACCTTGATCCGAACTTCGCCGGCGGCGGGCTGGGGGACGGGACGTTCGACCAGTTCGAGCGGCCCGCCCGCGCGAGCGACCTGTACGGCGCGCATCGTCGATGCCATGGTGTGCCTCCTGTCCGTGGAGCGATGGTAGGCGCGTCACGTCGCCAGGAGTCGAGGAACTGTCATCCCGAGGTACCCCGAGGGATCGCGGACACCAATTGCGGCCGAAATCCCTCGCGGCGTACCGCTCGGAATGACATGTGTCAAAGCGTTGCCGATGGGCTAGATGACCGCGATCTGCTCGATGCTCCCGCGGACGTCTTTGCTGTCCACGATCCCGCTGTCGGCGCCGGTCCCGCCGAAGACCTGATCGACTTCCGTGTCGTAGGCTTGCAGGTTGTCGTCACCGCTCTGCCCGAGCATGGTGTCCATGCCGGCCTGCCCGTAAAGCTTGTCGCCGGAGGAGCCGCCGTCGAGGTAGTCGTTGCCCGCGCCGCCGTAGAGGCGGTCGCCGCCCGCGCCGCCGAAGAGTTTGTCGTTGCCACCGTTGCCGTTGAGCTTATCGTTCCCCAGCCCGCCGTCGATCTGGTCTTTGCCCGCGTTGCCGTTGAGGGTTTCGTTGCCGTCGCCGCCGGCGATTTTGTCGTTGCCCGTTCCGCCGAAGACGGCGCAGAGCGGCAGAGCGGTGGTGATGATGATCACGTCGTTGCCGCCCAGTGCCTGGATGTTCGCGCCCTTGATCGAACTCGTCGCGAATGATTGCGCCGCGCCGCCGTTGACCACGACCTGCGTATTCGCGCCGACCGCCGAGACGACGATGCTGTCGTTCGCCTCCGTGCCGGAGATCTGAAGCACGCCGTTGCTGTCGACGCTCGCCGCCAGCAGTCGACGGAGTTCAAGCGGTTCGACGTGTCGCTGCGATCGCTCTTTGTAAAACATTCGGGAGCTCCGGTTAATGTGACGCCGCCTATCGTAGCATGGGCGTCTCGCCCATGCCCCTGCGGGCACAGGAGTGGCACGGGCATGGCCGAGACGGCCATGCTACGAAACAGAATTGGCCTCAATGCTGCTGATGATGTCCTTCACGTCGTCAATGGCGCGATCGGTCCCCGATCCGCCGAAGAGCTGATCGGTTTCCGCCTCGCGGGCGAAGAACTTATCGTTCCCGCCCTGGCCCAGCATCGTATCGAGTCCCGCGCCGCCCTCGAGGCGATCGCCGGACGAGCCGCCGTCGAGGTAATCGTTGCCGGCGTAGCCGTAGAGGCGATCGACGCCCGCGCCGCCGAGGAGCTTGTCGTTTCCCCCGTTGCCGTTGAGACGGTCGTTCCCGTCGTTGCCGCTGAGCTGATCCTTCCCCGCGCCGCCGACGAGCGTGTCATCGCCGCCGCCGCCGGAGATCTTGTCGTCGCCGTCCTGACCGTCCACGTAGACGCCGTTGACCACGCCGTCGATCGTGACGATGTCGTTCCCGCCCCCGCAGATCACTTCGAATCCGGTCAGGCGGTTTTGTTGATAGCTCGCAGAGACGCCGTTGACGTTGACGAGGATCTTCGGGTTGGGGTTCGGTATCGACCCGCCGCTGCCGGCGAGCGCGATCGAGATGACGTCCGCGCCGCTCGTCCCGTCCACGCGCAGCTTTCCCGCCGCGGTCAAAACGTCGATCGTAGAAAACGCCAGATTGTTCGTCTCGTCGCTCTCGGCAATCTGGCTCGCGCTGTCGACCCGCGCCAGGATCGCGTACTCACCGGCCGGCAACACCCCGGGAAGGTTGAATGAGAGCGCCGCATCAGACTCGCTGCCGGCATTCACCGGTGTGCTCACCAGGAGCGTCTGGAGCACTGTCGCCGTCGCTTCATCGAAGGTGACCGCGCTGCCGGTGATCGACTGCACCTTTGCCAGCATGACTTTGATGGCGAACTGCGAGGATACGTTGCTCGCGCCGTTGTTCGAAACCTGCAGCGTCGCGGTGATCGCGCCGCCCGGGTCCCAGACGCGCGACGGCAGGACCAGCGCGCCGATCAGATCGGCCGCCAGCATTCGGCGCGCTTCCATCGCTTCGAATCGGATCATGCGTGGGCGGAGTGTACACGACCGCTGGACGATTTCGCGCGCGGTACTCGGGAGGGCGCGGCTCCGGCCGTGCCGCTTTCGCGGCCACTTCATCGGCTCGGCAGGAGCCTCGCCCTCCCGACTACGCCCGGCTCGTAATCTGGATCACCGTTGTCGCTCATCCGGTGCGTTCGACGGACTGGAGCACGTCATTCGCATCAGCGGTTGCCTGATCCGTCCCGGTTCCCCCGGAGAGTTGATCGATCTCGTGATCGCGCGCCAAGAACGTGTCGTCGCCGCTCTGGCCGAGCATGGTGTCGCCGCCCGCGCCGCCGTCGAGACGATCCGCCGACGAGCCGGCGTCGAGGTAGTCGTTTCCGTCGCCGCCGTAGAGGCGATCGGCGCCCGCGCCGCCGATCAGCTTATCGTTCCCGCCGTTGCCGCTGACACGATCATTGCCCAGGCCGCCGTCGAGTTGATCCTTGCCCGCGCCGCCGGCGAGGGTGTCGCCGTCGTCGCCGCCGACCAGACGGTCGTTTCCGTCGCCGCCGTTCACGTTGAGATGCGGGATCGCGCCGGTGGCAATGAAGGTGTCGTTTCCGCCGCCGCCCGTCACCGTGAAACCGCTGATCACCGACGCGTTGAACCGTTCGGCGTAATCATTCACCTTGACGGTGTACGTCTTCTTCCCGTCGTGCGTGCCGGCGGTGATGGTCATGCGATCGTCGGCATTGGTCCCCGGCACGGCGAGCCGTCCGTTCGACGGCAGCGACCACCCGGCGCCGAACGCGCGCGTGCGCGTGCCGACTTGTCCGACCAGTTCGTACCGCCCCTGCGCCAGGTCGGAAGGAAACGGGATAGCGAAAGTGAACGACCTCCCGTCCGGCGTCTGCGGCACGAGCGCCGCCGTCGCGGGCGCCGCCGTCAGCGCCACCGCCTTGGGATCGCTGAAGCTCGCATCCTCGTCATGCGCGGAAAACCCGACCGGCACCGCCTTGAACGCCACCGGCACCGCGGCCCCGCCGACGCCGTTGGGATCGCGGATGATCACGGTGACGTTGCTCGTCGCCCCCGGCTGCATCAGCGGCCCGCCGGTCAGTGTGAACTGGCCGAACTGAAAGTCGGCGGCGAAGAGGCGGCGAAGCTCGAGCAACTCGATGATCACGAGGGTGTCGAGCATACCGCGGGAAGCGCAAAAAAGAATCGGGTTCGCGCGCGATGGTCGTGCGCGAACCCGATGTTCATGAGCGAATGGAATCGTTGCCGAAACGCCTAGGCGTTGGCCGCTTCCGGCTCGGCGAGGCGGCCGACGGGACGGGCGGCGGGGGCGCCGTTGCGCGCGGATTCGGCGATTTCGGTCAGGATGCGGGCCGGCGTCTCTTCCGCCTGACGCATCACGCGATCGAACTCGTCGTTGATCTGCGACTGCACGGACGAAAGCTCGTCCTGGATCTTGCGGCGCTGCTCGAGCAGGCTGGCGAGCTGCGAGTCAAGCCGCTGCAGCATGACCATCTTCCCGTGCGCCTTCTGGAACAGACCGACCGCCGGCGAGTTGGTTTCGCGGGCAGCAGTATCACCTTGCATGACAATCTCCTTGCTAAAAACCGAGTGATGGCGAGGACACCGTGTTGTCGAACCATAACCCGGTTTTCCAGCCGGGGCTTTCGAACAACTGACGAGCGACCCACAGAGGCGGCTGCGTCGTGGTCTTAACTTTACACGAGGGCCAATGACCGTCAAAGAATTTTCAAGCTCTCGTCAGGCGCTGCCGAGAGCGCGAAGTTTCGATGCGGTCGCTGGTTATCGCCAATGCGGGAACGGCGCAGGCGGTATTATCGGACATGAATCTGCCACGCGGTGCGCGCGCCCGAACCGGGCGACGATGAGACGGAAAAACCCGCCGGCGGAGGTGACGAGCGGGCGCTTTGCGATGAGTTTGCCGCCCGACGGTCCATCCGGTGCTTGCGTCAGTGCACGCGTCCTCTTACCACATCGCCCGGTGCAGCCGCTGGGTCTCATCGCGGGTGAAGGCGTCTTCCCGCTGCTGGTCGCGCGCGGCGCGCGGGCGGCGGGGCGGGAGGTCGTCTGCGCGGCGCTGGCGGGCAGCGCCTGGCCGCAGCTTCGTGATGAGTGCGACCGCTTCGCCTGGGTCGGCGTCACGCGCCTGGGCCGGTGGATCAACTTTCTCCGCGCCGCCGGCTGCTCCGAAGCCATCATGGTCGGCCGCGTCACCAAGACGCGGATGTACGACCGCTGGCGGTACTTCCGTTATATTACCGACGTCACGACCGCGCGGGTCTGGCTCACGCGCCTGCGGCACGACCGCAGTCCGCAAGCCATGCTCTCCGCCATCGCCGACACGCTGTCCACGCAGGGCATAACCTTGATCGACTCCACGTCATTCACGAAAGACCAGCTCGCCGTGGCGGGCGTGATGACGTCGCGTCGGCCGACCGAATCGCAGTGGCTCGACATCCGTTTCGGCTGGGAAATCTGCCAGAACATCAGCCGGATGGACATCGGCCAGTCGATCGCGGTGCTCAACAGGGACGTCATCGCCGTCGAAGCGCTGGAGGGAACCAACGCGATGATCGAGCGCGCCGGCGGCTTGTGCAAAGTCGGCGGGTGGACGCTGATCAAGGTCGCGAACAAGCAGCAGGACATGCGGATGGACGTCCCGACGATCGGCGTGACGACGCTTGAAAAACTGCGGGAAGCGCGCGCCGGCTGCGTCGTGCTCGAGGCCGGAAAGACGGTGCTGCTGGAGAAGCAGAAGGTGCTCGAACTCGCCGACCGCTACAAGATCGCGATCGTCGGCCACGACGCGAGCGGCGCCGGTCTTTCTCCCTCTCCCTCCGGGAGCGGGTAGGGGTGAGGCGAATGCGGATACGCGTGCGATTCTTCGCGATCCTCAAAGACCGCGCCCAAACGTCGGCGAGCGAGCTTCAGCTCGAGGACGGCGCGACGATCGAATCCGCGATCGCGCAGATCGCGCAGCAATTCGTCTCCCTCCGCGAGTTCCTCCCCCGCGTCGCCTTCGCGGTCAACCAGCAATACGTCCCCCCGACGACACCACTCCACGACGGCGACGAGCTGGCGCTTATCCCACCGGTCAGCGGAGGCTGACGATGCTCATGCACGACAACTTCGACGACATCCGCATCCTCCCGACGTCGCTCGACCCCGCCGGCGCGATCGGGTTCGTCACCGAGGGCGCCGCCGGCGGCATCGCCGTCTTCCTCGGCACGACGCGGGCGGAACGATCGTCCGACGGCCGCGATCTCGTCGCGCTCGACTACGAGGCGTACGAGGAGATGGCGCTCAAGCAGATGCGCGACCTCGCCGCCGCGGCGCGATCGCGCTGGCCGGTGACGAAACTCGCGCTGCTGCACCGCACCGGCCGCGTCGCGATCGCCGAGCCCTCGGTGGTGATCGCGGTCTCCACGCCGCACCGCGCCGACGCGTTCGCGGCGTGTCGCTTCCTCATCGACGAGCTGAAAAAAAGCGTGGCGGTCTGGAAGAAAGAAGTCTGGTCCGCCGGCGACGCGACCTGGGTACACCCGTCTCATTGAGTCATTGAGGATCGGCTCTTTCAATCGTCAATGATTGGACGAATGAATCGTCCATCGCGCAGAACACACAATCGTCGATTTTGCGCTATAATCCGCCGCCCGCATGTTCGACCTCGTTCAGATCATCTACTGGCTGTCGCTCTCGACGTGGTTCGGCGCGGTGCTGTTCATCGCCGTCGCCGCGCCGGTCATCGCCCGCGCGGTGCGCGAGAACAATCCCGTGCTCACTAACGTGCTCAGCGTCAACCTCGAAGGCCAGCACGCCTCGCTGCTGGTCGGTTCCATCATCGGACGGATCATGAACGTCGTGATCCCGCTGGAGTTGGCGTGCGCGGGCGCGATGCTCGTCGCGATGGTGGGACAATGGATCCTGCTGCATCCGGTCGGCCCGGTGCTCGTACAGGTCCTGGTTCGCGCGGCGCTTTACCTCGGCGCTGTCGGGCTGTTGATCTATCACTGGCGCGTCGTCTGGCCGAAGGTCTGGCGGTATCGCCAGGAGTACATCGATCATGCGGACGAGCCGGACGTGGCCAATCCCGCGCTCGATGAGTTCGACCGCCTGCAGGCCGAGAGCACGTACATCCTTTTCTTCATCGTCTCGCTGCTGCTGGGCATGATCCTCTTCAGCGCCAACATCCGCCCGGTGCTGGTGGTGTCGGCGTCATAACACCGCGCGATGGCAGCAAAGACACGATCATCCACGCTCGAAACCCGCCGCCAGCGCGTCAAGGCGATCCTTCCAATCCTCAAGCGCACGTACCCGCACGCGCAGTGCAGCCTCGATTACACCAATCCGCTCGAGCTGCTCGTCGCCACCATCCTCTCCGCGCAGTGCACCGACGAGCGCGTCAACATCGTGACGAAGGACCTGTTCAAGAAGTACCGCAGCGCCAAAGACTTCGCGCAGGCAAAACCCGAACAGCTCGAGCGCGACATCCAATCGACCGGCTTCTTTCGCAACAAGACCAGGAGCCTGCGCGGCATGGGACAGGCGCTGGTCGAGCGACATCAGGGCCAGGTGCCTGCGACGATGGAGGAGCTGACGCACCTGCCCGGCGTCGGCCGCAAGACCGCCAACGTCGTTCTGGGCAACGCGTTCGATCAGAACGTCGGCGTCGTCGTCGACACCCATGTGACGCGCGTCGCCAATCGTCTCGGCCTGACGAGTCACGCCGTCGATGCGGTGAAGATCGAGCACGACCTGATGCAGATCGTCCCGCGGGAAGAGTGGACGCTCTGGTCGCACCTCCTGATCCACCACGGCCGCCGGATCTGCCAGGCCCGCAAGCCGCGCTGCGCCGAATGCCCGCTGCTCCCCCACTGCCCGGCGGGTCCGAAGTTCATCCGCGCGGAGCAGTCGAACGCCGCGAAAGCCGCCAGGAAGAAGCGGTCGTGACGAACTCCTCCCTCACCGGCCGATGTTCATAACTGCTGATTTGTCGCCGAAACCGCAAAAACGCTGGCGTAACTCTCGTCCGCAGCAGCGATAAAAAGTCGTCACAGGAACGCGCCCGCCGCACGGGGCGCAGCTCGTCCGACTCCACAGTCGCCGGCACAACGAAACGCGGCGAATGCAGGCGTATTGGCGTTGGCGGGGTGCGTGGTTTTCTGCGCGCTGCAGAGGGCGCGGGTCCGCGCTACAGCGGCGTGCCTTGCGAGGGGAAGTTGGAGTCGATCGTGAAATAGTCGTCGCCATTGATCACGCCGTCGAGATTGGAATCGCCGTTGAAGTACCCCTTGGCTTGCGTGGGGAACCCACTGTCGATCGAGAAGTAATCGTCGCCGTTGACGATCCCGTCGAGATTCCAATCGCCGTTGTAGGTGTACTTGATCAGCACGCAGGTGTTATCGACGGTCTGACCGTCCCACAGCGCCGTCACGCCGGGCGCGGTGCCCAGCGCATCCGATGCTTCGGCGATGCCGAGCGTGGTCTGACCCGCTGCGGCGGCGCCGGTGTTGGTGACGATGCCGCTGCCCTGCCAGTCGCCGCCGTCGTAGCCGCTGGCGATGCGACCGCTGAGTCCCGTGTACGCCGAGCCGTTCCAGGTTCCCAGCGGGCTGCCGCCGCTGTAGTCGACGATGAGGTCGTTGTCGCACAGATTCAGCTTCCCGCTCACCGCCAGCGACTTGACGCAAAGCACGCGGTTGCCGTTGGCCGAGCAGTTGGTCGTCCCGCCGACGCTCACGGCCCCCAGGTGCTGCGTCGCGTTGAACGTGACGGCGGCGCCGACGGCGACGTTGAGCGCGAGGTTGGCGCTGCCGGCGTTGGCGTCGGCGTTGAAGGTGTAGCTGGCGGCGTTGACGTTGAGCGTGTCCTGATCGGTGACCGTCAGCCCGCCGTTGAAGATCAGCGCGTTGCCCAGGGCGGCGTTGAGGTTGAACGTGTCGTTCCCGTCGCCGCCGTTGACCGTGACCGCCGTCGCCGCGGCGCTGCCGCCGAAGTTGAACTGATCATTCCCGCCCAGCCCGTTGATCACCAGCGACTGGGTGTTGCTGAGCGTCAAACTCTTGGCGGAGCTGATGACCGATCCGCTGGCGATGGTGACGGGATTGTCGGCGCCGGCGGTGAGGTTGAAGGTGGCGTCGTTGGAGCCGATGCCGCCGTCGAAGTTGACGCTCGCCGGCGCCGCCGCCGCGACGACCAGGGAATCGTTCCCGTCGCTGCCGAGCACCGTGATCGGCAGTGCCGCGCTGCCGCCGTTGATGTTGATGATGTCGGCGCCGATGGCGGCATCGACGGTGAGCTGCTCGGTGTTGGAGAAGCTGACGCCGTAGGTGTTGCCCTGGCGCTGCACGGTGCTGGCGCCGACGTCCATAACGTCGTTGCCGTTGGAGCCGTTGACGGTGATGCGGTCGGCGGTCCCGGCGCCGCCGTCGAAGGTGATCGGCGCGAACACGCCTTGCCCGACGACCAGCGCGTCGTTCCCGTTGCCGCCGAGAACCGTCATGGCGGCGGTGTTGGCGGAGTTGAGGGTGAAGTTGTCGTCGCCGTCGCCGAAGTCGATGGTGGTGACGGGGGAAGTGGCGTCGCCGTTGATGATGCCGGTGTCGGCGCCGCCCCTGGTGTTGATCGCCAGCGTCTCGACCCCCGCCAGCGTCGTCGTGAACGAGCCGTCGAAGATGGAGGAGGCGCCGATGGTGTACGGCTCGGCGTTGTCGGTCCCGGTGAAGGTGAAGGAGTCGGTGTTGGTGCCGGCGTCGATCGCCGAATCGCACCCGATGCCCGCGCCGAGCAGCAGCGTGTCGTTGCCGGCGAGGGAGTTGAGGATGACCTTCTCGACGTTCTTGACCCCGATCACTCCGCCGCCGGGGGAGGTGTCGGCGTTATAGACGCTGATGGTGTCCGGCCCGCTGGTGCCGGTGATGGTGACGCGGTCGCCGGTGGTGCTGCCCTGCGCGCCGCCGTCGAAGTTCAGGCTTGTGCCCGGGATCGGGTTGCCGTTGGTGTAATCGACCATGAACGCGTCGTCGCTCGCCTGGCCGTTGATGGTGAGCGTCGAGACGAGCGATTTGGTGACGGAGTAGGTGGTCTGCCCGCCGCCGCTGAGCGTTTCGAGGATCTGCAGCTTGCTGCTGGCGGCGGGGTCGATGCGGACGGTGTAGACGTCGACGCCGCTGCTGCCGTTGAAGACGGTCGGGAAGTTTCCGAAGTTCTTGCCCGTCGCCGCGCCGCCGCCGCTGACCGTGGCGGCGATGAAGCCGGTGTTGGTGCGGACGAAGTTGGTCGGCGGGGCGACCAGGCCCACGGAATAACTTCCGTCCACCAAACCGGTGAAGCTGTAGCTCCCGCCGGACGACGTCGTCTGTGCGTCACCCGCGTTGAACGTCCCGCTGTTGTCGAGATCGAGATAGACGGTGACGGTGGGACTGCTGATGAGCGGCTCGAGGCCGTCGAGCGTGCCGTTGCCGTTGTTGTCCTGGAAGATCTGGCCGTTGATGGACCCGGTGGCGGGGGGCGGAACGCCCGGCGTGGATGCGGAGCCGGTGAGCTTGCGAGATGCGTTGGCGGCGGACGCGAGAAAGAGGCGCGACTCAAGCCCTTCAACCACCGCCGCCGTGGCCGCCGCTGCCGTCGTGCGGCGGACGCGCGTACGAGACCTCTGGCGCGCACGGCGCGGGTTCAGATCGGATGAACGGCCAACCCACATTCTCCCTCCGCGGCAGGGAACCCGCGCCACACGTCGAATGATTCCGACGCGCACGCGCGGGCCTGACGGGCTGCGAGCGATCGAGCGAGCGATCCGTGGCGTGGATGCTCTTCCTCTCCAGGGCGCAGAGGATGCCCGCACCGCCCGCCACCTGTCAAGAAGTTTCACCGACTCATCGTTTGGAAATCCCGGCGGCTTCTCATGATGCGCCGCTACGCGCGTCATAAATCCCCCGGGCTGTGATCCGTCTCACCGGTAGTGCAAAAACAGGAACTCCTGCGAGCAGCTCACGAGCAGCACGAGGAGAAAGAGGACGGCGATCAGGCCGCGCGCAAACGCCTCGCGCCGCGCCGCCTCGACCCCCGCCGCCAGCGCGACCAGCGGCGTGAGGAAGATCCAGATCCGCTCGGTCTCGGCGTAGAACAGGCCGGAGAACCCGGCGATGACGATCGTGGCGACAACCGCATGGATCACTGCCCGCGCCAGCGGCGACAGCGTCTGCCGGCGGCTGGCAGCGAGCAACGCCAGAATGCACAGCGGCACGGTGCTCATCAGGTACGCGATGATGTTCCCGGACGAACGCAGCAGGTAACGCCTGGGGTCATCGAACCCGCCGTTGCCCTGTTGTTCGTGATGGCCGCGAACGGCGGCGACGAAGCAGGCGATCAGGTTGAACTTCGTCGCCGCGTACAGCAGCGAGATCGCGATGAGCAGCACTGCGCCCGCGACGACCGCGGTAATCGCGAGGTTGCGCAGCCAGATCGGCCGCTGCCAGACCGTAATGACCGCGACCAGCGCCATCAGCACGCCGAGGATCGACGCGGAGAAGCTGAAGAACAGGTAGAACGCGAAGGCGAGCCCGAGCATGGCCGCGGGGGCGATGCGTCCCGTGCGCAGCGAGCGCGCGAGCATCCAGAGACACAGCGTCCCCGGGAACAGGAGCAACGACGTGGTGTTGATCGTGCAGTAGACGAGGACGCCGGTCGTGGCGGCGAAGAAGAGCAGCGTCGCGCTCGTCGCGACGTCATCGAGCTCCAGCGAGCGCGTCACCCCGTGCAGCGGGAGGACGCTCAGCACGGTCAGCAGGACGATGATCGACTTGGTCATCCCCCGGATGCCGGATTCCTTTTCGAGCTCGATCAGGATCAGATTCCCCGGCGGATAGTGCTGGCCGTACCACTCGAGCGACGGCATGAGCTTCACGTAATTCCGCAGCGTGTCCGCGACGCCGGTGAAGCGCGGGATGTCCTTCTTAAACTCGTTGTATCCGCTGATCTTCAGCGAGAAGCGCTGCGGCCACGGCTCGCAGGCGGCGAAGCAGATGATCAGCGCGAGCTCAAATGCCATCAGCACGGAGAGCGATCGCGGACACCACTTTCGGTCAAAGCCGCGGCGCGTCGCCCACCAGAACCACGCCGCCGCCACCGCGGTCGAGAGCAATACGAACGGCAGCGTCGCCAAGCTGTACCTGCCGGTGTCAGGGTCAAGACGCGCGAGCGCGTTGTCGTAGCGTCCGTACACCGGCCAGTGAAACGTGTTCCACATCGCCCGGCGAAAGACCTCGCGCAGCACTTCCGGCTGCTTGCGGCGGTGATGCTCGACGTAGCCGCGAAACGCCTTGTTCCACGTGACGTTCGCCGTCAGCAGCAGCGCGGCGCCGAAGACGATCAGCGGCATCACGCCGCGCCGACCGCGGAGGAAGTGAATGACCAGCGAGACAACGGCGATCGCGATCGCGCCGCCGAGGATCCAATCCTGCTTGTGGACCGCCCACTTGCCCCTGGTCGGCGGGAGCGGAAGCGCCAGCAGCATGAGCGGGACGAGCAGCAATGCGACGATCGTGCCAAAACGCTGCCACGCGCACGCCGCAGCGTCGCTTACCTCACTGCGTGTCATGCTGAGGTACTCCGAAGCATCTATGTTCCCTCACCCAGATGCTTCGGAGTACCTCAGCATGACATGGGCATGAGCATTTGAGAGTGCACGACGCCGCCAGCCGTCACGGCAGGTCGTTCAGATAGTTGATCAGCAGCCGCAGCTTGCCGTGCTCGCGGCGGTTGAAGTTGAAGACCAGGCGGTGCAGGTTCGCCAGCGCCGGCTCGTCCCTCTCGACCGACAGCGGCTCGCTCAGGCGGAACGTGCCCTTGGTCTTGATGTCTCCGAACTTCTGCTCGATCTCCTTCATCGCCGCGTCGCCGGGCCTGCGGTGCAGGCGGAAGACGATCTCGTCGCGCGCGTAGCGCACGCTGTGATAGTTGCTGTAGAAGTGGCGGACTTCCTCCACCGCCTCCTCCACCGAGTCCGTGATCTTGTACAGGTTCAGGTCTTCCGGGCCGATCAGACCGCCCTTGAGCAAGTGCTGGTCGACGTACCTTTGCCACGCGTTCCAGAACTGGCTGCCTTTGTGATGCAGCAGCACCACCGGCATCGGCACCGCCTTGCCGGTCTGGATCAGCGTCAGCGCTTCGAACGCCTCGTCCATCGTTCCAAAGCCTCCGGGACAGACGACGATCGCGTGGCTCGAGCGCAGGAACATCAGCTTGCGCGTGAAGAAGTACTTGAAGTTGATGAGCTTGGGGTCGTCGGCGATGTGGACGTTGGTCTTCTGCTCGAACGGCAGGCGGATCGCCAGGCCGAACGACGGGTCCGCGCCCGCTCCGCCGTGTCCGGCAGCCATGATCCCGCCGCCGGCGCCGGTGATCACCATCCACCCGTGCTGCGCGATCTGCCGCCCGAACTCCGCCGCGGCGCGATAGTCCTCGTGCGTCTCCGGCGTGCGCGCCGAGCCGAAGATGCTGACCTTGCGCGTGTCGCGATACGGCGCGAAGATCTTCAGCGCGTAGCGCAGCTCTTTGTACGACTTGTTGATCAGCTTGATGTCGCCGCGATTGGTCTGATCACGCAGGAGCTTGAGCGCGTTGGCGACGATCTCGCCGACCAGGTCGCCGTCCGGGACGTTGCGCAATTCGTCGATCAGTTTCGACGCGATCTCGTGGACGTTGTCCAGCTCCTGCCGCGAGACGACCCGCGGGGCGGACAAAGTTTCCTGCGACTGCTCGACGTTTTCCGCGTCGGTCTGTGTTTCCGCTTCTTTCATGTTCCGATCGATGCCCTCAAGTGCAGATGAATCAATGCCAAACTTGCGACTTTTATCGCAAAGGCGCGACGATCGCAAATATGGCGAACGCGGGGCGACGCGGGCGGCGGGGCTACTCGTACTTCAGCACCGAGTGCACTTTCAGCGGCGCGACCTTCGCGCGACCCGCCAGGCCGAGCAGCTCCGTCAGCACCGCGATGCCCACGATTTCCCCGCCGAGGTGCTGCACCAGCTCGCAGCACGCCTTCATCGTCCCGCCCGTCGCCAGCACGTCGTCCACGATCAGCACGCGCTGCCCCTTCACGATCGCGTCGGCGTGCATCTCCAGCGTGTCCTTGCCGTACTCGAGATCGTAGGTCTTGCTCACCTTCTTGTGCGGCAGCTTCCCCGGCTTGCGGACGATGACGAACCCCGCGCTCAGGCAGCACGCGACGGCGGTGCCGAAGATGAACCCGCGGCTCTCGGCGCCGACGACCAGATCGATGTTCTTCCCACGGAACGGATTGGCCAGCAATTCGACCGCCAGCGCCAACCCCGACGGATCCGCCAGCAGCGGCGTGATGTCACGGAACAAGATGCCCGGCTTGGGGAAATCCGCAATGTCGCGAATGAGCTGCTTGAGACGTTGTTCGCTGTCGAGCATGGCGGCGAAGTGTACGAGATTTCAAAGCCGACCGGTACTCGCGGGCGGGCGCGCGGGCGGCGAGCGAGCGCGTCAGCGCCCCGTCCACACGGGCGCGAGCCATGCCACCGGCTTGTCGGGATCTCCCCTGGGCGCATCGCCGCCGCCGGCGTTCCAGACGCGCACGAAGAAGTATTTGCTCGATGAGTCCTCGATGCCTGGTTTCCAGGTGACCGAATAGTCGGGCGGCGAGGGACGAAACGTCTCCGCAACGGCGCCGCCGTCTTTGACGATGTCGATCCGCGTGATCTTGTCCTTCGGCTCGCGCGTGTCCGGATCGCTCACCGAAATATCGAAGTGCAGCACGTCCGGCCGGTCGAGCGTAGAGCCCATGATTGCGCCGTTGACGCTGTAGCGGCACTGGATATTCCCGTCGAGCGATGCGTACGTCCGCCGATGCTTCATCGCGTCGAGGATCGCGAGTTTTGTTCTGTCGGTGGCGAGGACGAACGTGCGCGAGGTTTGATGTGTGATGCCCCAGAAGCCGTGATTGTCGTTGCCGCAAACGGGTGAGACTTTCCAGCCCTTGTCCAGCGCCTTGATGAAGGCTTCGTAGTGAAGATGGTTATTGGAATTGATCACCTCGAGCATGGTGATGATGTCGGTGACGTCGGCGTCGCGGAACGCCCAGTCGTTGTACTGATGCGGGCCGGGATGATTGAAGCTCGCGACGACCGGGCCGTCGCCGTTGGGGGCGGCCGTCGCCAGCCACTTGTAGAGTCGCTGAAGATCCACGCCGGGCGCGAGCGCGTTCAAATACTCGGCGCTGTTGATGACGTTGATGTGGCCGTTGCCGTCGGGCCCGTTGTTCTCCGAATGCTCATAACCCGCCAGCGCGACGAAATGCGCGTCGGTCGCCTCGGCGGCTTGGCGCTTGGTCGCGGACCACTGAGCATTGTCCGCGCTCGGCGGTTGAAAACCCGCCTCCTGCGAATGGTCGCTCGTGACGTAGAAGTCGTACCCGGCGGCCTTCGCCCGCGCATAATGCTCGGCGGGCGGACCCTGGAGCTTCTGCCAATCGAGCTTGAGCGTCTTCGATTTGCCCGGAAGCTGCGCGCCATCGGGCGTGCGTTCGATGCCGGGTTCCTTCGCGTTGTCGGCGCCGGCCCTGGGACTTTGCCACTGATCGCCGTGCGACCAGGTGAAAGCGGTGTGCGCGTGCGTGTTGCCGGCGTAGATGTGGTATTCCGGCGGCGAGGGCGCAGAGGTCGTTTGCGCCACGACAACTGCAACCACCGCGATAACCAGTCGGGCGATCACGTTCATTCTTTAGTCACTTCTGCGGATTCGGCGGCGGAGGACCGCGATGAAAGCGAATTGCAGCGTCGCGAAGGCGCCCGGCTCGGGAACGCTGCTGTTCCAGAACCGGAACAGATCTCCGGTGCCTCCCTCAAGATTCCAGTCCAGTGCGTACTGTGAGCCGCTCAGGTGAGCCAGCGGCAGCGACTCGATCAATCCGGTATCGCGGCTGAGCAGTTGCAGCGAATCGAAACCCGATGAGCCGAAGTCGAAAGTCAGGTGATACCACTGCGCGCCGCTCGCGGCGGAGCCGCTCGTCGAGCCGTTGACGAGCATGAAGTGCGTGCCGTCGGCGAAGGGAAAGTCGCTGTTGTCGGCCTGCAACGGCTCGAAGTAGCCGATGAGGATATCGCTGTAGCTCGCGCTCGCGCCGCCGCCGGGAGAGGTTACCGGCGTGACGGACGTGATGAAATCACTTCCGCCCGCGCCGACCGACCAGGTGGCGATGCCGGACGGGATGGTCTTCCCGCTGCCGGGGATCATCCGCACGTCGCTGCTCGTCAATCGCACCAGCGCGGGCCCGAGGTTGAGACTCTGACGATTCGCTTCGGCGACCTGGTCGTAAACGGGCGTCGGCGAGCCGTCGCCGTCGCTGGAGAAGAGCGTCGGGTACACCCCGGTGTTGTTCGGCTTGTTGTAGACGAACGCGGTGACGAACGTGTAGCCGAACGCCCAACTCGCGAACTCCTGCAGGCGGACGAACGATTCGCTCGGCTGGCTCGCGCCGTAACTGGTGCGATAGAGATCGAGGTATTGTCCATACGGAATGGGCTTCGTTCCGGTCCCGTCGTTGCCCGCGAGTCCCGCCGCGCGGTACTTGGCGGTTTCGGTGTACCAGGCCGCCATCGTCACGTACTGGCGCGGGTACGCGTCGAACATCAGCATGTCGGGGTTGGCGATCTGCTGAAAATTCGCCAGCGCCGCCGGCGTGAGCGATTTGGATGCGTTGTTGGCGCCGAAGTTGGTGCAGGCGAGGAAGTCGCTCCCGTACTGCGCGTGCCAGCTTGCGAAGGTGGACGCGATCGTGTTGGTCGTCGTCGCATCGAGCGCGCCGGTCGTGTCCTGATTCAGCTCATCGCCGTACTGCAGGCTGACCATCTCCGGGAGGTGCTGCGTCGTCTCGTTGTTGGTCAGCGGATTGGTGCCGTCGGTGCGCATCCACCGGCTCCAGGGCATCGTCCACCCGAGCTTCTTTTCGGAGTTGGTGTCGTACCACGAGCCGAAGGTCGTGAAGTGCGCGCCCGCCCAGGTGGAATAGCTGGCCGGAGCGAGAGGCGTGCTGTCGACGAAGCCGAGCGACTGGATCTGAAGCCCGCGCTCGAGCAGCACTTGCCGGCCGTTGCTCAGTTGGGTCGCGGCGGCGGCCGTGGCGACGGGCGCGCCCAGGCAAAGCCACGCCATGCCCGCCGCTGCCCACGTCGCCGCACGTCCAGCCGCCATCAACTCATGCTACCGCGCCGCTGAATTCATCGTTTAATTGAGCGCCGCTTGCGGCGTCACACGTATTCCGCCCCTTCGCGGATGATGCGGACATTACACACGCGCGCCATCTCGAGCACCAGCGGCTTTTTCATCGCCTCGGCGAGCGCGTGTGGGAAGCTGGAGTTGCCGACGAACTGCCGACAGCCGGCGATCACGCGCGCCAGCTCGACGATTGTCGGCGTCGGGTGGTAGGGCACCTTGCACTCAAAGCAGTACTCGAAGATCTCGTGCTCCTTCGGCAGGCCGACAAAGACGCAGCGGTCTTTGATCAGCTCCAGCGCCGATTCCCAGAACCCGTGATTCCCCATCGCTCGCACGCTGCGGCTCATGACGATGATCTTGCCGGGGACCTCGATCGGATCCGGCACCGTGAGCCAGGCGCGATCGCGATGTGACGTCGGCAGATTGAACGCGGCGAGGTGCGCGTCGGCGAGATTGCCCGCTTTCACGTGCCGCCGAAAGAGGTCGAGGTTGTGATCGACCGCTTCGCCGGTCCACGGCCGCACGTCGGTGATGTAGTCCTGAAGCAGCAGCAGCGGCCTGATCGCCTCGATGCGATCGGCGTCGAGCCGGGTGCGCTTTCGCGGATGAGCGTTCTCGGTGACGGCCGCCTCCGACGCGCCGCCGTTCGGATCGAGCAGCAGCGTCCCGCCGCCCAGCGCGCGGATCGTCGGCAGGCTCCAGATGATGTCGCCGAGGTCGCCGGAATGCTTGAAGGTCGGCATCGATGTGACCGCGCAAAGAGAAGGGCGACGCAGGCGTCGCCCCTACAGTGTCGTCAGGATCGAAGACGAATCAAACGCCGATCATCATCGAGTCGCGGAGCTTGCCGAGGGCTTCGTGCTCGATCTGGCGGACGCGCTCGCGCGTCAGGCCGATGCGCTCGCCGATCTCCTTGAGCGTCATCGGATCTTCGCCTTCGAGGCCGTAGCGGAGCTTGAGGATGCGGGCCTCGCGCTCGTCGATGCGATCGAGCAGCTCGCCGAGCTGGCGGAGCTCGTCGCGGTCGCGGATCTGCTCCGCGGGGCCGGGGTTGTGCGTGTCGGCGACGAGATCGTTGATCGTCATCTCATTGTCGCTGCTGCCCCCGCCGAACTGCGTCGGCGAGTTGTACGCCTTCACCGCCTTGCGGATGATCTTCACCTTCTTCGGCGACATCTTCATGTGCGCCGAGAGCTCTTCGACGTTGGGCAGCCGCCCGAGCTGGTCTTCCAGCTCGCGCATCGCCTGCTTGAGCTTCGCCATCATCTCGACCATGTACGCCGGGATGTGGATGGGCTGAACGCCGTTGATGAGCGCGCGCTTGATCGCCTGCTTGATCCACCAGCTCGCGTAGGTGCTGAAGCGGCAGCCGTTCTCCGGATCGAATCCCTCGACCGCCTTGAGCAGCCCGATGTTTCCTTCTTCGATCAGGTCCGGCAGAGAGAGTCCGCGGCCGACGTAGTGCTTGGCGATGTTCACGACCAGCCGCAGGTTCGAACGAACCATGCGTTCGCGCGACTCCATGCAGTTGTCACGGATGATGCGACGACCCAGCTCCTTCTCCTGATCAGCAGTGAGAAGGGGGCTTTCGTTGATCTGCTTGAGGTACAGCTGCAGACCCGACTGAACGGCGGCAGAGGCCATAAAGATCAACCGTCGCAATAAAGGACATGGAACAGATTAAATCGCGAATGCCCTCCGCGATAGCGAATCCGTTCCCGAATAGTTCGCTCCCGATCGGCCCGCGGTTCGCCAAAAAAGAACGGCGGGCTATGAGATTTATCGGCTCGATTCGAGCGGTACTTTTTCCAGTCAAATGAGGCGGAAAATGAGGCCGGGCCGCGGTTTGCCCTCCACGGCTCAGGCCGGCGGCATTGTGGCGGCCGCGAATTCGAGCGTCAAGGGAATTCGACGGCGCTGACAGGCCATGTACGCGTGTTCATTAGCCCATACCCGAAACGTAAGGTATCCCATGCATCAGCCGGGTTTCCCGGCCATGTGAAAATGAGCAAGGCCGCCGGTCTGCGGGGACCGGCGGCCTTGAGATCTTGCAGCGCGTGACTAAACGGCTCAGTGATCGAGCTTGATGTCGCCGAGCCCGCGCGTCTCTTCGGCGCCTTCCAGACCTCCGCGGAGGCCGCGCTTCGTGCTGCGCTCCTTGCGCTCCTCTTCCTTCTTCTCCTCTTCCTGCGCCCACTGCGCTCGCTTGAGGGAGAGGCCGATCTTCCGCTCGTCGGAGTCCACGCGGAGGATCTTCACATCGACCTCCTGCCCGACCTTGAGCACGTCCTCGGGCTTCTCCACCTTCTGGTCGGAGATCTCGCTGATGTGCAGCAGGCCCTCGAGCCCCTGCGCCAGCTCCACGAACACGCCGAAGTTGGCGATCTTCGTGACGGTGCCTTTGACGACCATGCCGGGGCGGTAGGCCTCGGGGATCGCGTGAATCCACGGGTCCTCGGTCATCTGCTTCAGGCCCAGCGCGATGCGCTGCTTCTCCTGATCGACGGAGAGCACGACCGCCTGCACGTCTTCGCCCTTCTTGAGGACTTCCGACGGGTGGCCGATCTTCTTGGTCCACGACAGGTCGCTGACGTGCAGCAGCCCGTCGATGCCTTCCTCGATCTCGACGAAGGCGCCGTAGTTGGCGATGTTGCGGACCTTGCCCTGCACGACCGAGCCCGGCGGATATTTTTCCGCCACGCGCTCCCAGGGGTTCTCCTCGACCTGCTTCATGCCGAGGGAGATCTCCTGCTTGTCCTTGTTGATCTCCAGCACCTTCACGTGCACCTTCTGGCCCTGCGTC
>JAICTV010000251.1 GCA_025936175.1 Phycisphaerae bacterium | reverse complement strand
TCGAGCTCCAGCTTCCCATCGCCGGAATCGGCGGCGTCTTTGGGGCCCTGCGGGACGATCAGGATCGCGTTGACCTTCGCCGCCGCGAGCTGCTGCGGGAGCTTGTACTGCTCGAGCACCTTCGAGACGTGGTTCTTGTGGCCGTGGAAGTGCACGACGTAATCCACTGTGTCGCGGGGGACGTAGTTTTTCGGGATTAAGATGCCGACGGTGGAATCGACGTAGTGCGGGTCGCGCGGGAAGGTCTTGAAGCCCTTCTCGCGGGAGGCGTGCGGGTAGGGCGCGCCGGCGAACGGGCGGAGGATCGTTTCGCCGTCGGCGGATTTTGTCCACGCGGGCCTGGTTGTCTGTGCGAAGGTCATGGATGACGCGAGCAGTGCAATGGCCAGTGCCGGATAGCGCATGACACCAATTTCGCCGCCGGCGCGGACGCCGTCAAAACGCCGTCTTGGTCATCTCTTCGAATGCATCTTCCAGTGCGGACACGAATGCGGCGGCGTTCATCAGCGGCGATCGTTGCATCGTTTCGCGCAGCGAACGTCGCAGCATCTGACGTCGATCCGGCGATTGCGCGAGCGCAACCGCCGCCTCAACATACTGCTGCGGCGTCGCCGCGATCAGGTCATCCAGGCCCACCGAATGCAAGAGGCTCGCGCCGACGCGCGAGACGTGCTTGTCGCCGGCGAGGGTGACGAGCGGGACGCCCATCCACAGGGCTTCGCAACTGGTGGTGGTGCCGTGGTAGGGGAAGGTGTCGAGGGCGACGTCGATCTTATTGTAACGGTCGAGATGATCGGCGGAGGTGTCGGACCAGCCGGTGATCTCGACGCGATCGAGCGGGATGGCGTGAGACTGGAGAAGTCGCCGTGCGATCGCTCGAGTCGATTCATCGCCGAGGCTCTTGGCTTTGATCATGAGCCGCGCGTTCGGGACGGCGGCGAGGATCTGCGACCAGAGGTCGATCGTGATCGGCGAGATTTTGGGGAACTTGTTGAACGAGCCGAAGGTGATCGGCTGATTGGGATCGCGCGGGCGGATGTCGGGTGACGTCGCCGGGGGTTCGTAGAGCCACGCCGATTGCGGAAGACGGATCACGCGCTCGATTGAGTGCTCGTCCGTCACGCCCGTCGGATCGGCGGCGGCGTCGGTGATGCGGTAATCGATCTGCGGCATGCCGGTGCCGTTGGGATAGCCGAGCCACGTCGCCTGAATCGGCGCCGGCCGGCGGGCGAAGAGGAGCAGGCGGTTGCGCGCCATGTGGCCGGCGAGGTCGATCAGGATGTCGATCTCGTCGCGCCGGACCAGCTCCGCGGCTTGATGGTCATCGAGCTTCGTGATGTCGCGCCATTCGTCGGCCGATGCGCGGATGCGTGCAGTTACCTCGTCCTCGCGCGCGGCGTTGGAGTAGCAGAAGACGCGAACGCGATCGCGATTGTGATGGCGGATGACGGGCTCGACGAAGTAGGCGACCGAATGCTGCTTGAAGTCGGGAGAGACGTAGCCGATGCGCAGGATCTTGTCATCGCGATGCTCGCGGCGCGGCGGACGCGGAAATGCGTCCGGCGCATGCCGCCGGCCCCATTCCTCATGCTCGCGCCGAAGCGATTCGCCCGTGCCGGCGGGGTCGAAATGCAGCGTGTGCAGCAGGTTGCTGTGCGCCTTGACGTACGAAGGATCGAGCTCCAGCGCGCGGCGAAAGGATTCAACCGATCGCTCGATATCGCCGACCGCGCGACACGCTTCACCGAGGTTGTTCAGCGCCAGCTTGTTCTCCGGCGCGAGCGTCAGCGATCGCGAGATCAAGGCGATGGCATCGCCGTGCCGACCGAGTTGATGCGCGATCGCGCCGAGGAGCTGCAACGCGTCCGCGTGATCGGGATCGGCGGCGAGGATCTGGCGATAGATCGCCTCGGCGTCGGCGAGTCTTCCCGCGCGATGCAGCGCGATCGCCTGCTGAAGTGGGTCGACGTTGGCGTCGTCTTGCAACAATTGCTCCGTTGCGGTCAGCTTATGCGCGGAAGAGAAGGAGTGCCATGGATCGACAAAAACGCGCGGCTGTTTCCCTCCTGTTGTTCACGTTGTTCGTCGGTTGTCGCGCGGATGTCGGTACATCCACGAAGACGCAAGCGACAGCGGACGCACCGCGTTATCTGAAACCGGATGCAATCGACGGTATCGCGCTGCTTCCCGACCCGCCGAACGCGGGATCGCTCGAGAACGAGCAGGAATACGCGACGCTGGCTCGTTTGCAGCAGACGCGAAGCGACGCTGACGTCGCGCGAGCCAAGCGTGAGGCGACGATGGACGTGTTCGTCTTCGACACGGTGCTGGGCTCATGGTTCAACAAGACCAACTGTCCGCAGACGGCGGCGCTGTTCGAGCAGATCGGGACCGACGCGCGCTACTTCTCCAACGCCGCGAAGAAGCACTGGCATCGTCCCCGGCCGACAACGCGCGAATCGTTCGTCCCGCTCCTGAGCGAGCGGTCGGCGAGTTATCCCTCGGGTCACTCGAATCGCGCGACGTGCTGGGCGGAGATCCTCGCGGACGTCTTTCCCGACAAGCGTGACGCGCTGCTCGCCCGCGGACGAGAGATCGGCTTCGATCGCGTCGTGGGCGGCGTGCATTTCCCGACCGACATCTACGGCGGACGCGTCGTCGGCCACGCGGTCGCGCAAAAGCTGCTGGAAAGCCGCGAATTCCGCGCCGATCTGGCGAAGGTGAAAGCCGAGTTGGAGTCCGTCGCGAAGGCCGGCGCTACTGCGCGCCAAGGATCGTGATCTGCGGCTTGGGGCCGATGCGATTGCGCGAGCGGAGTTCCTCAATCTTGCGCTGGAGCATTTCCTGATCGCGCTTCGCTTCGTTGGCGGCTTGCTGGGCGCGGTCGAGCTGCGCGCGGCTGACGCGATCGGCCGGACGCGTCGCCGGTTGCGGGAGCGCGGCGAGCTGCTGATCGAGGACTTTGATCTTCGCCTCCGCGGCGGCGACGGCGCCGCGCAGCTCGGGGCGCGGGTCGTCGTAGCGCTGCTGCACGTAGCCGTAGAGCGTCGAGATGCCGGTGATGCTGGCGGCGTAGGCGATGGAGAAGATGCGGGCGTCGATCATCGCGAACTCCGCGTCCTCCACCTGCTCCTGCGTCGCCGTCCCCTTGGCCAAGCGCTGCTTCAGCGCCTCGACGCGCTTCTTGCGGAACTCGACGACGTCGTCCGCCTTGTGATACGCCTCCTTCGCGAGCGGACCGACGACTTCATCGATCGGCTTGACCGGCGGCTCCTTCTCGTACGACTGGAGCTTGGCGCGATCGCCTGCGAGCGTGCGCTGAGTCTCGCGCCGCTCGTGGATCAGGTTGTCGTAGACGGAGCGATCCTGACGGTCAGTGACTTCGAGCCTGTTCTGAAGCTCATCCGCCGTCTCGCGGAGCTTTTCCCACTTCGCGCTGGCGGTTTGTTCCTGCTTGAGCAGCGGTTCGAGCTGCGATTGGAATGCAGCGGTTTGATGTTCCCACGCGGAGACCATGGCCGCGGTCCCGCGCTCGCACACGCCGCGAAGGATGCGATCGGCGGCGGCGGCGCTGACCTGGCCATCGGGCTCGAGCGTCAGCGTCACGACGACAAACTCGTTCGACATCGGCCGGGCCTCGATGTGACCGAGGCGCGTCCACTGGTCCATCGAAAGTCCAGCGGCCAGGACGGAGGGTTCGACGATCGGCGTGGTCGAGAGCAACGTGCAGAACGCACCGGGCCCGGTCGGCGAGGCGTCGTCTCCGCCGGTGAATTGAAGCATGTACGATGAGTTGATCTTCGCGGCGGCAGCTTTCTCGACGACGACGATGCGCGGACGCGGCGCGGGTGGCGGCGACGGTGCGAGCGGTTGTTCTTCGTGAACGATCGGCTGAGTCGTAGCAGCTGGCGACGCTGCGCTTGGCGGGGGCTTCGGCGCCGCGCAACCGCCGATCGTGGCGACCGCCGCTGCGAGGATGAGCGAGCGGCTACGCGACAAACCGCTTAACGATGATCGTGTCATTCTGGCCCCCGAACCCGAAGCTGTTCGACAGTGCAACGTCCACCTTCGCCGGCCGAGCCTTGTTCGGCACGTAATCGAGATCGCATTCCGGATCGGGATTCTGGTAGTTGGTCGTCGGCGGGAGCATCTGGTCGCGGATCGCCAGCACACAGCAGATCATCTCGACCGACCCTGCGGCGGCGATGAGGTGACCCATCATGCTCTTGATGGAGCTGATCGGGACGTTCTTCGCGTCATCGCCGAAGACTTTTTTGATGGCGGTGGTTTCGTTGCCGTCGTTCTCGCGCGTGCCAGTCCCGTGGGCGTTGATGTAGTGGACGTCCCTGGGCGTGAGCTTCGCGTCGGCGAGCGCTTCGGTCATGGCGACGACGGCGCCCATGCCTTCGGGGTCCTGGTCGGTGATGCGGAAGGCGTCGGCGGTCGAGCCGTAGCCGACGACTTCGGCGAGGATCGTCGCGCCGCGGTGCCGCGCGTGCTCGAGCGTTTCGAGGATGACCATGCCCGCGCCTTCGCCGAGGACGAACCCGCCGCGCTGCATGTCGAATGGCCGGCTGGCTTGCGGCGGGTTCTCGTTCAACGTCGAAAGGGCGGTGAGGCGATTGAATCCGGTCACCCCGAACGGATGAATCATCGAGTGCGCGCCGCCGCCGATCATCACATCGGCGTCGCCGCGGCGGAGGATCTCGGTGGCTTCGCCGATCGCCTGCGTCGATGCGGCACACGCGGTGAGACAGTTGAGCGCGGGCCCGCGGGCGCCAGTGAGCAGCGCGAGATGCGACAGCGGCATGTTGGGCTCCTGCTCGAGCTCGCGCATGGCGTTCATGCGTTCCAGCGCGATCTCGGCCCACTTGACGGAATCGAGCTTCGTCTCGCCGTCCTTCCAGCCGCTCAGGGCGGCGGTGGTGTAGGCGTCGAAATCGAGCGAGCCTTCGCCGGAGCCGAGGTAGATGCCGACGCGATCGAGGTCGAGTTTTTCCGCGTCGAGGCCGGCCATCTTCCACGCCTGCGCGCACGCGCCGAGGGCGAACCGCGTGTTCCGGCCGACGGCTTCGTGCTTGCGCGTGTCGGTGATGTGATTCGCCAGGTCGTAGTCCTTCACCTCGGCGGAGAAGGTGGTGGGAAAGGTGCCGGCGTCGAAGATGGTGGTCCTGGCGATGCCGGATTCGCCGTTGAGCAGGCGCTTCCAGACGGCGTCGATGGAGTGACCCATCGGCGTAATCCAACCCATTCCGGTGATGACGACACGGTGCATATGCGAGTATCCAGTAGCCAGTAGTCAGTAGTCAGTAGCCAGTAGGCAGTGAGGATCCGAGTCGACGCATGTAAGCCTCAAGCAGCCGGCCGACCTCTTCAAGCGCATCCATCAGTCCATTTGTCGAACCGTAACCCAGATCGCGCGCGAGGATCAGGTAATACCTGGATTCTTCGAGCGAGCCTTGCGCGATGTTGTAAAAACGCAATTTGTCGGCTTTGCCTCGCTTCTTGAAACCTTCGGTGACGTTTGCCGGGACGGAGAACGCTGCTCGCGTCATTTGCGATCCCAGCGCAAAGAGCTCGTGCTTCGGGAACTTCGCCGCGTAACGGTAGACTTCCAGTACCCACGCGTGCGCCTCTTGCCAAACGATCAGGTCTTCGAAGCTCTTGGCGCCCATGGTGCCACCTACTGGATGCTGACTACTGGCTACTGGCTACTTTCTTGAATACCAGGGCGGCGTTTTGCCCGCCGAGGCTGTAGACGCTGCTGACGGCGACGTTAACCTGCTTTTCGCGAACTTCCGGAGAGACGTTGAGCTTTCGCCCCCCGATCGGTTTGCGCGTGTTCACCGCGGGCGGGATCGTGTTGTGATGGACCGCCAGCGGCGCGGCACAAGCTTCGACGCCACTGCCGGCGGCTAGATTCCCGATCTGTGACTTGATCGGCGCGAGCGCGACGCGATCGAGGGCGTTGCCGAAGACGGCGGCGAGGCCGTTCAGCTCCGCCGCGTCGTGCGATTTGATCGCCAGGCCGCAGGGGATGAGCAGATCGACCGCGTTGGGCGGCAGGTCCGCGTCGGCTAAAGCCTTGCCAATCGCGCGGCCGTAGCTGTGACCGGACGGATCGGGCTCGGTGACGCTGTAGCTGTCCTGTGACGCGCCGAAGCCGGCCAGCTCCGCGTAGATCTTCGCGCCGCGGGCTTTCGCGTGCTCGTACTCTTCGAGGATGAGCAGCCCCGCGCCTTCGCCGTTGACCATGCCGGCGGCGTCTTCGTCGAAGGGGCGGACGGATCGCTCCGGCGAATCGTTGCCGGTCTCGTTGAGGCGCTTGAGGAGCGTGTGACGGGCCATGCCCATGGGGTTGACCTTCGATTCCCCGCCGCCGCAGATCGCCAGGTCCGCATTGCCGCGCTGGATCGTGCGGAACGCTTCGCCGATCGCGAGATGCGAGCTGGCGTCGGCGCAGGTGATCGTGTTGGACGGACCTTTGAGCTCGTGAATGATCGTGACGTGGCAGGCGAGCATGTTCGGCAGGTACTTGAGCAGCCAGAGCGGCGTGAGCTGCTGCATCCCGTCGCGGCCCCACTTGTGCAGATCGAGCTTGTTCCCTTCGCGCGCGATGTGCATCGCGCTGGTCAGCTCATCGAGCTGCGCGTTGATCAATCCCGCGCCGATGTTGCAGCCGAAACGCTCCGGTTTGATCTGCGGCGATTCGGTGTACGCCTTGGTTTGCAGGCCGGCGTCTTTCATCGCGTCGTCGGCGGCGATGACGGCCAGCTCGATGTCGCGGGCCATTACCTTGGTGGCCTTGCGATAGCTTTTGGGGACGAAGTCGCCGATCTTGTACGCCGGGCATTCGCCCGCGATCTGGCAGGGCAGGCCGGACGGATCGAAGCTCTCGATCCGCTTGATGCCGACCTTGCCCGCGAGCAGGTTTTCCCAGAAAGATTTGGCGCCGATCCCGATCGGAGCGATCACGCCGACGCCCGTAACGACAACCCGTCTCATGAGATCGGCGATTGTAGGTCGTTGCAGCGACGCGTCAAAGCGAGACGCCCTGTGCGATGCGGTAGGTCTTGAGCAATTCGGTGAACTGCTCCGTGAAGACGAAGTTGTGCTCGGGGAACTCCAGGCCGGCCATGTTCTGATCGATGTGGCTGAACATCAGCTCGATCTCGGCGACGAGATCGCCGCCTCCTGCGATGCTCACGCGGCCGGCGATCGATGCGCCTTGCTCGTTGAGCTGCTCGATCTTGGCGGCGAACTCGATCGTCTCTCCGGGGCGGACGAGACGATGAAACGTCGCGCGGCTGATCTTGGCGAGGATGACCTTCTCTTCGAAGTTCCGCGCTTCGCCGACGAGGATGCCGGCGGTTTGCGCCATGCCTTCGACGATCAGGCTGTGCGGGACGATCGGGAACGCCGGATAGAGATCGTGCAGGTGCTCCTCGGCGAGCGATACGTTCTTGATCGCCGTCGCAGAGGTGCGCGAGGTGAATTCGGTAAATCGATCGATCCAAATCCAGCGCATTTTGTAGGGGCGACCCCCGCGGCGCCCATTAGTGTGGAAGCGAAGATCGGGCGACGCAGGCGACGCCCCGACCCAATGCCCCCCGGGCCCCATACAGCGTAAGGGCGGCGTAGT
>JAICTV010000373.1 GCA_025936175.1 Phycisphaerae bacterium | reverse complement strand
TGCTCATCAAGGTCCTCGTCGCCGAAGTCACTCACTCCGATGACAACGATTTCGGCGTCGAGTTCTCCGGGCTCAACCTTCGCGCCAGCGGAAACGGCCAGAGCGTCATCAGCAACTTCGGCCTCGACGCCGCGCAGGCAACGTCCGGCGGATTGGTCGCCAAGGTCGTCGAGACCGACTTCACCGCAACGCTCCGCGCGCTCGAGAAAGTCGGCAAGCTCGACGTGCTCTCGCGCCCGTACATCCTCGCCAGCGACAACCAGCTCGCCAGCATCATCGTCGGCCAGACCGTGCCCATCCCGACGCAGTCGCGCGTCACCGATACCGGCCAGACGATCAGCAACGTCGAGTACGTCGATATCGGCATCATTCTCAACGTCACCCCGCACATCAACCCCGAAGGCCTGGTGATCCTCGACGTCAACCCGCAGATCACGTCGCTCTCGGGTCAGAGCGTGACGACGGGGCCGAACCAGAGCGCTCCGATCTTCGACACGCGCTCGGCGGACAGCCGCGTGGGCATCCTCGACGGCAAGACGATCGTGATCGGCGGGCTGATGGAAGACCGCAAGACGCAGACGGTGAGCAAGGTGCCGATCCTCGGCGACCTCCCGGGCGTCGGGCTGTTCTTTCAGCGCAACCAGACGACCAAGGCGAAGACCGAGCTCCTGATCTTCCTGACCCCGCACGTCGCCGCCGCACCGGCGCGGCTGACGCCGATGTCGCAGGATGAGATGAAGGGCACTAAACTGACGCCCCATGCGGTTTCGCCCGGAACCTTCGATGAGCACATGCGCGGGATGCAGCGCGGCGGAGCGACCGATGAGCCCTCGGTCACCGGACCGACAACCAACCCGGCGGCGACCGAGCCGTTCTCACAGTGAGATGATGCTCAGTGGGATGACGCGTTCGCTCGCGATCCTCGCCGCCGCGTGTCTCCTGGCGGGATGCGCCGCGCCGAAGAAGTCGGCGTCGGCTTCAGCCCCGGCGTCGCTGTCGGAACAGGCGGAGCTGAGCAACACCGACCCCTGCGCCCTGCGCCTGCACGATTTCTGCGGACCGCTGCTGCTCTACTTCGGTGCGAATCACGACATCCCGCCGGACACGGACGCGCTGATGCAGATCCCCGGCTTCGCCGACGCCGGCCCGTTCGAGTGCCCGGTGTCGCACAAGCCCTACGTGTACAACCCGCAGGGGCTGCCGACCTCCAACCCGTCGCTGCGGATGATCCTCTATGACGCGGAGCCGTCGCATCGCGGGATGCGCTGGGCGGTGGCGATCCAGGCGCCCAGGGAAGGACAGCCGCTCGTCGCCAAGGTGATCGCCGTGCCGGAGGCGCAGTTCCCGAAGCGGTGATCCGCAGACGAAAGGCGTGGATGGTGGATAGTGGATGGTAAGTCCGCGGCCTCACCGTCCACTATCCACCATCTACTATCTACGTGTTGTCTGAAAGCGGCGCGAGCATCGCAGGCCGGATCGATCGGATTCTTGTCGCCAGCTCCGCCTGCTGCGCGAAGATCTCTCGGTTGACCGATGCGATCGCGCGATCGTCGGCACGGTAGATGTCGCCGGTCAGCGTGCGCGCGATCGCCGACTCCACGTAGTGCGGCCGCGCCGATTCCTGCCAGTCGGCGCGCACCACGACGCTGATCCCGGCGGTCCCGTACGACAACAAACCCCAGCGTGGCGGCAGATCCTTCTTCTGCACGATGCCGGTGGGCGCCAGCACGTAGTGCAGGTTGGCCATCGGCTGCATCAGGCACGCGAGGAATTTCCCAAGCCCTACCGCCTGCCGCAGCGCGCGTTTCTTCTTGCGCTTGCGATTCCGCTCGCGCTCCTTGAAGCAGAGCTCGAGCTGCCCGTCGTTGGAGTGATCGCGAAGAAAATCCGCGCGCGACGCCTTGCACTCAACGAAGCAGACCTGCGGCAGATCCATCGGCACGGCCAGGTAGTTGTGATACGGCCGAAAGATGCCGGAGCCGACGGCGTCCACGATCCCCAGCGGCGGCAGGCGCACCTCCGCCGCGATGCAGCGGTAGCCCATCCGGTAGAGCCACCGGCACGCTTCCTTCTTCAGCGTCTTGTGAAGGTCTGTCTCTCCGGGCACAGCAGGCACTCCTTTGCCAAAGCGAACAGCCGGGCAGGCGCGCGATTGTACGTTAGGTCCAGTCGATTACCATCATTTCATGCCTCGCACGATTTCGCTAACGGTCGTGACGTTGGTATCGCTGGCGGTCTTCAACATCGGCGCGACCGCCACCACCGCGCCGGCGACGACGCGGGCGAACGTCATCTCCGAATTCCAGGGCGACTATCGCTTCCTCTCCAACTTCTCGCCCGCCGTCATCGATTTCGAAGGCATCACCTATCCGAGCGTCGAACACGCCTACCAGGCCGCCAAGACGCTCGACCCGGCCGAGCGAAAGCGCATCGCCGCCTGCGCTACGCCCGCCGACGCCAAGCGCGAAGGCC
>JAICTV010000077.1 GCA_025936175.1 Phycisphaerae bacterium | reverse complement strand
CTCCATCAAGTTCGACAGCTTCCCGCAGTCGCACTTCTCGCTCGCGAGTTGATCGATCAACTCACGATCGACGAGCGGCGGGAACTGCGACTCGCGGTAATACGGATAGTGTCCCGAAGTTTTATAGAGCCCGAGCCGGCCAATGTGCGGGGTGAAAACCTGGTGATACCCCTGCCGGCGAAGATGCTCGCTGATGAAATCCTGAAGCTCCTGGCGGACGACCGCGCCCCTGGGCTTCCAGAGAATCAATCCCTGCCCCACCGCATCGTCGATAGCGAAGAGCCCGAGCTGCGGCCCGAGCACACGATGGTCGCGCTTCTTCGCTTCATCGAGACGTTTGAGATATTCGTCGAGGTGTTTCTTGTCGAAGAACGCGGTGCCGTAGACGCGCTGAAACTTGTCGCTCGACACGTCGCCGTGCCAGTGCGATTGCGCGACCGACATGACCTTGAACGCCTTGATCTTGGACGTCGCGGGCACGTGCGGGCCCATGCACAGGTCTTCCCAGTGCTTCTTCGGCTCACCGGTGACGTACCAGCTCAGCGATTTCGCGCCGCCTTCGACGGCACGCTGCGCATTGTCGATCTTGTACTTGTTGCCTTCGGATTTGAGACGATCGAGACCCTCATTCAGCGGCAGGTCGTAGCGGCAGAACGCGCGGTTCTCCTGAACGATCCTTTCCATCTCGTTCTCGATGCGCCCAAAATCGTTGGCGGAGATCGGAGTCTCCAGCGCGATGTCGTAATAAAACCCGCTCTCGAGCGGCGGACCGTACGCGAGCTTCGCATCGGGCCACAGTCGCTGGATCGCCTCGGCCATCACGTGCGCGGTGCTGTGGCGCAGCACGAGCAGCGCGTCGGGATCGCGATCGGTGAGGATCGAAAGCTCATGCTCGCCGCCGTCGAGCTTCGAGGAGAGATCGACGACCCTGCCGTCAACGCGCGCGGCGACGGCGGCCTTGGCCAAACCTTTCCCGATCGACTCGGCCACCTGCATCACGCTGCTGCCGTCGGCAACGTCGCGCCTGGATCCGTCCGGTAATTTCACCACCGCCATGATTCGCCTCGCAATTGCTTCAAAATCGTCCGAATTTCGGGCCGCGTATTCTGCACGTGATCAAACGTAAAAACAAAACCGCCCGGCGTCATGCCGGGCGGGCGCTCTCGCATCGGTTTTTATTCGCGACGCGCGATCACCGCACCCGGCGAGCCCGGGTCGTCGTGGTCGTCGTCATGATGGCCGCAAGAAGCTGACGCATCGTCTTGAATATATATCGGCAGAACGAGCGGGTCAAAAAAGTGATGTCCGTGGCTTGGGCATCTTGCCCGAGCGTTAGAGCGGAGCGGCTCATGCCGCAAATGCTCGGGCGAGACGCCCACGCCACGATCAGCGATCACGTTGTCATATTGTTGTAGAAATCGTTCATGTAATCCCACTTCGCCTGCCACTGCGATGCGGGTTTTTCCTTCGAATAGTAGACCTCGAAGGACGTCGCGAAATCCTCGTACGGATTGGTCCGGCCGTAGTCGCTGGCGAAAACGGCGTCGAGATTTTTGTAGGTCCAGCCGGCGGACGTGTGACGCCACGCCGACAGGTCGAAGAATGCCTTGATGCCCGGATTCTCCGTGACCTCGTCCCAGTTGTGACCCATCTCGTGGACGACCGTCACGTCCGGCGGCGAAGAGTCTTCGAACGCCAGATCGGCGAAGCGAATCCGTCCGTCGCCGATGTTGTCGGCCAGGATGTTCTCACCCAGGTCCGCCACGCGCAGGATCGCGACATCCTTGCCGTCGAACCGCTTGAGCAGCTTCGTGTTGTTTGTTCGATTGGCGAGCCAGGTCAGGCCGACGTCGAGTTGTTCGATCTCGGCATCGGACCAGACGACGTCTTGATCGACGAACTTCAGGACCGCGTCGTCGCCGGTGCGATTAACGACGGTCGCGGCGTCGTTGCGCTGGTACATGTGGTCGGCGCCGCCGTTGCCGTTCATCACGTCGGCGCCGTCGCCGCCGAAAAGATCGTCGTTGCTCGAGCCGCCCAGGAGCGTGTCGTTGCCGTTTCCGCCGCGAAGGGTGTCGGGCTGGTCGCCGCCGTCGAGCGAATCGTTGCCGTCGGAGCCGAAGAGCGAATCGCCCTGCGCGCCGCCGGCGAGCGTGTCGTTGCCCGCGCCGCCGTCGAGGGAATCGATTCCCGTGTCGCCGATCAATGAGTCGTCGTTCGCGCCGCCGATGAGGGAATCATCGCCGGACTGTCCGTCGAGGGTATCGAATCCGTCGTTGCCAAAGACGACGTCGTTGCCCGCGCCGCCGGTGAGGGAGTCGTTCTGATTTCCGCCGGCGAGGGTGTCGTCGCCATCGTCGCCATAGAGTTTGTCGTTGCTGGAACCGCCGACGAGGCTGTCGTTGCCCAATCCGCCGAAGAGTCGATCGACGCCGGCGTCGCCTTCGAGGTAGTCGTTGGCGTCGGAGCCGTAGATGCGATCGGCGCCGTCGCCGCCGATGACTGTATCGGCCGTCGGTCCGCCGTCGAGACGATCGTCGCCCGCGCCGCCGGTGACGGAATCGCGTCCCCCGCCGGCGGTGATGGTGTCGTTGCCCGCGCCGCCGTTGATCGTGTCGTTCCCGAGTCCGCCGAGGCAGTAGATCGGACCGACGCCGCCGCCGATGTCGAGGCGATCGCTTCCGTCGCCGAGATCGATCGAGATCGACTTGATGCTCGATCGCGTGAACTCGTGGGTATCGCCGTTGAGGACGACGCGGAACTTGGTCAGGTGAACGCCGATGGCGACGACGTCGTCGCCGTCGGTCGCGTTGATCTTGAATTCACCGAGATTATTGAGGCCGAATCCTGCGTCCGTCAGCAGACGACGCGGCTCCAGCGCATCGACCACAACATTTCGTCGCGATGAAGACATGGCCCTCCAACAGCCGACGGCTACTGCTGCGCCGGCGGGGTTATCTTCGGCCCGGCGAGTAAATAATTCCAGATCGCGTCGAACTGTTTTCGCGCGTCGCCATCGAGCGTGTCCTTCAGCGCAGTCTTGCCGCTCGAGTCGGCGAAGGACGGCATGCGTGTGCCAGGTAACACACGCTGCGGGTTGTAGACCCAGCGGTCGTAGTACTCGTGGGTCAGGCGATCGGTCGCGTGCGCGAAGTTAATCGCGGGCGCTTCGAACGGTGAGAGGGCTTTCTGCGACGCGACCGGGTGGCACTGGATGCAGGAGAAACCGCCGGTCTTGCCGACGAGCTTCTTGCCGATGTCGGCGAGCTTCGCATCGGGCCCCGCGTTGGGCGGCGAGGTTGTCGGACAGCCGTGTTCTTCGGCTAGTCCGAGTGCGATGAACTTCGCTCGAGCGGGGAATCCCGGCATGCGTGCGGCGAGCCACGGCCGCGGCTTATAACTAACTTGTCCGCCGATGAACCTCGCCGCCCATTCGGGGCGGAGTTTTTCGCCGATCCACGTCAGCGGCGGGCGCGATTGATCGCCGAAGACTTCGGGCTCCGCCTTCTCTTGCTCCGCCGGGACGCTTGCCAGCAGCGCGTCGGCTTCGTCCTTAAGCTGCGACCACGAATCGTCCTGCCGGTCGCGCGAGTGACAGGCGAGGCAGTTGAGCTGCGCGATTTGGCGCTCGGCAAATTCGGACGTCGTGTCGCGATGAAGGGAATCGAATTGAGTTTTGGCGAGTAATTGGATCGCGGCACGGTCGTCGTCTGTGAGCGCGAAATCCGGGGCATTGCCCCGGCGTGATGGGTCGGACGACAGGCAACCGCGCGTCCAGTCGGAGAGCTTCGCGAGCGGCGCGGGGGATTTGAAGCGGTTGTCGAGCTTCATCGAATGACAACTCAGGCAACCGGATGATTGAAACAGTTCCTTCCCGCGACCCGGATCACCCTTGATGTCCGCTTCCATTGCCGGCGCGGATCGCGAGCGGATGAACGCGGATAGCGCCGTCGCCTCCGCGTCGCTCAGGCGGAAATCGGGCATGCGGATCCACTGGTAATGCGCCTCGGGCTTGAGCAGGAACCCCTTGAGCGCGCCGGGCTGGAACTTGTACTTCACGAACTTCAGCGAGATGCGCTTCGTCGGCACCTCGGTCGGGTTCGCGTTGTCGGACAGGACGTGACACGCGACGCAGCCGAGGTTCGCGAACAGGCGGGTGCCCTGCTCGATCGTCTCTTTCGGTTCGTCATTATTACCTGCGGAGGATTTCGCAGACGATTCGACGAGGAAGGCGGCGATGTCCTTCGCGCGCTGATCAAGCTGATCGCCGCCCGCGAAGACACGCGGCATTTCCGTGTCCGGCCTGATTGCGTGCGGGTCGTTGATCCAGTGGGCGAGCCAGGCCTGCGTCAGCCTCGCCCCGGCGTCTTCGAGTGACGGCGTGTCCGCCGACAGCTCCGTCATCGCCGGTGCGTCGGTCGCGTGACACTTCACACAGCGCAGGTTCGCGACGAGCTCGCGCGCGCTTCGCAAAGCCGTCGCATCCCGCAGCGCAGGGTCATCGGCGTCATGCGTGAACACGGTCGGCGGGACGGATTCGGCGATGAAATCCCTCGCCGACCAGAGCAACCGCACCCACGATTCGCCGTCTTTGGCGCTCGTGAACTCCGCGTGGATCGCGTTCTTCCCCTTCTTCAGCGCCACGAGCGTTTTCGCCCCGCCCTGCATGTCGCCGCTGCTCGCGAGCACGAACTGATCGTTGATCGTCAGCTTGAATTCGCCGCGGCCGATCACGCTGAAGGTGAATTCGCCCTTGATGCGCTGCGTGAGAAAGCCGTCCCACGTCGCCTTGAACGGCCCGGGCTTGAGGAACGGAGACGCCGGCTGATTGTCAGGCACGCGCAACGAGACGAGCCGCGCGGCGCGGACGTCTTTGACGCCGTTCGATTCCAGCGTCAGCTTTAATCCCGCATCCTGCGCAAGCGCCATCACCGGCGCCATCAGCACGGCGAGAACGAACAGCTTCATCACCGAGCCACCGCCGACGGCGCGCCCGCGACCGCACCGGCCTTGGGCACCTTGTTGATCGTGTTGTAGATCGAGTAATCCATCGGCACGCCGGACGCGGTTTTCAGCTTCATTTGAATCTTCATCTGCATGACCGGCACGACCTCTTCGAGCTTGAGGAAGACGGTCTTCCCGTCCGGCGAGAGCGCCGCCTTCTCTACGTCGACCGGGTCGTGCGCTTTTTCCTTCGGGTCGATCACGCTGTACTCGTCCGAGCCGTAATCGCTCGACCATTTAAGGTTCCACTGCTCGACGGAATAGTTCTGCACGTCCCTGGCGATCGACGGATCGAGCGGAGAGGAGAAGGTGATCGCGACGCCGTCGTGCTTGATGTGGAAGTCCGTCGGCATATTGAGCGGAGCGCCGGTGTAACGGACGCGCTGGAAGCCGCAGTCCTTGGCGGCGGTGGTCTGCCAGCCGCGCAGGCCGGCGACGTAAAGCTGGCCGTCGGTCGGGTTGAAGCGCGGGCGCATGATGCCGGTGATGAAGTCGAGGTTCGGGAATTTCACCACGCCGCCCTGGATCTGGCCGTCGACGTACTCGTAGGAGACGAGGAAGAGCGAGCACGTGCCGTAGGACGTGTGCAGGAGGCGGTCTTTGAACGAGCCCCACTTGTCGCTGGTGACCCAGACTTGTCCGCCGGAGGAGTTATCGACGTTGCCGTGCGGGAGCCAGCAGATCGGCTTGTCGTAGGTCGTGGGCGGCGGGGATCTGTGCGCGAGGTCCGGCACGCCGAGCATGTTGCCCTGGTGCACCATGTTGATGTGACACGCGGGCGTCCAGGTGCCTTCGTTGTCGCCGGTGGTGATCTCATCGTGCGGGCCGACACTCATGCCGTTGGGCGCGCGGAGGCCGGCGGCGAAGACTTCGAAGTGCTGTCCGTCTTTCGACACGCGGAGCATCGAGCCGTTGTTGTCGGTGATCTCCTGCCATCCGCGCCCGCCGGGACGAACGGGGCCGGCCTTCACGTAATAAAAGTTGCCCTGCGAATCGGTCTGAAGATCGAACGCGAACTCGTGGAAGCTCTTGGAAACCTGGCAGTCGTTGTTGAAACACTCATACAGATCGGCTTCGCCGTCGCCGTTGAGATCTTTCAGCCGCGTGATCTGATCGCGGCCGAGGACGTAGATCGTGTCATCGACGATCTTCAGTCCGAGCGGCTGGAAAAGTCCCGTCGCAAACCGCTTCCACTCGAGCTTATCGAGCTTCGCGTCAATGCCGGAGACGATCCAGACGTCGCCGGACCAGGTGCTCAGCGCCGCGCGCCCGTCGGAGAAGAAATCCATCCCGCCGAAGCGCAGCCACGAGTGATAGGGGTTGTCTTCGGGGGCGGTGATCGTGTCCACGACGTAAGGCTGCGTCGTCGCCCTGGCGACTTCGCCTTTGGTAATGACGGGCTTGGTCCAATGGGCCGCACCCGGTTTGGTCAACGCATCCACGTCCTCACTCTGAGCCACGATCCGCTTGAGATCATCCGGCTTGACAGTGCCCGTGCGGCTGAAGGTGATGCGATAAGTCGTCGCGCTCTTGTGCGGCGGGAAAACGAGATACCGGCAGCCGCCAAGCGTCTGGGTTTGCACATCGTCGGCGGACGTGACGGTCATGCCGTGATCTTCCTCCGGCTTGTCGATCAGCATCGTCAGCGGCTGATCGGACGGCGAGAGCTTGATCGATCGCGTGACGACGATGTTGTCGTTGATCGTTTGTGCCCACGGCGCATCGAGCACATCGACGTCGCCGACGGTGTAGTGCAGGACAATGCGGTTATCGTGGAGATAAAGGCCTTTGTACTTCGCCCACTCGTGCGGAATCGTGCCGTAGGGTTTGGGCCGCGGGTCGTGCGTGAGCTTCTCCGACGGCGAGCCTGACGCCGCGCCGGGAATCATCGGTGTAGTGAACATCATCTCGCCATCCGGCGACGGATTCACGCCGTGCATCCCGTCGAAGACGACGCCCTTGAGCTCCAGAAAACCGCCCGTCCATCCCGCCGCAAAGCGAAGCAGATCCGTGTCGAACGTCATCGCCGCTTCGTCATGATCGCCCAGGTGCAGCGTGATGCCCTTGTTGGCCGAATTGCCCTCGGCGATCTCGACGGTGTGGGAGAGGAACGGGCCGTAGTCCATCTTGTCCCACTGCTGGCCGTTCTTCTGCGCCCACTCGCGGTAAGACCAGCGCATCTTCTCCCACGCGACCTTGTCCCACTCGACGTTCTCCTGCGCCTTGTCGTGAACGAAACACTTCTCGGGAATGACGGGGAACGTGTCCTTCTCGCTTTTCTCCGCGAGTTGGATCCCGCCCGGGCCGCCGGCGTTGTAGAACTCGATCCGCAACGGGTAATCGCCGACGGCGAGCGTGACGTTGGCGGTCTTGTTCTTCATGACGTGCTCGGGATCGGGGTTGTTGTCGATCACGAGCTTGTCGGACAGGTAAATCCGCGCGCCGTCGTCGGAACGGACTGCGAGCGTGTGCTTGCCGGCCTTGTCGACGCGGAGGTAGCCGGTCCACACCGCGCCGAAGTCCGTCGCGAGCTTCGTCTTGTGGAACTGACCCTTGGCGAGGCGAAAGCCGATCTGATTATCCACGCGCGTGTAGAACGGTTTGCCCGCCATCGCCTTGGTCAGATCGCCGAAGCTCTGGACTTCGCTGTAGTACTTCCCGACCACGCCCGGCACGCGTGAGTTGTCGATCGGCAGCGGCTTGATCTCGATCTTGGCCGACGGCGACGTCGCGGCGGACTTCAGCTCGATCACCTCGACGTTGCGGAAAGTCACGTGGGACTTGGGATCGTGGTTCTGCAGCCCGATGTACCCGCGCGCGGTTTTCTTCTCGCCGGTATACTCGTTGATCGTCTTGCCGTTCAGGCGGACGGTCATCTTCTGCCCGTCCACGTCGATCTCCATCTGGTTCCACTCGCCCACCGGCTTGATCGCGTTGTCATCGGTGCGCTGCTTGAGGTTGTAGATCGAGCCGGTGAACTGCTTCTCGTTCCCCTCGCAGATCTGGATTTCGTAGCCTTCCTTCACCGCCACCCACGGATCGTTGCCGGGATCGGGGAAGCGCACGAAGACGCCGGAGTTGTCCTCCTTGCGGCTGGTCTTGAACTCCAGCGACAGCTTGAAGTGCTGCGGCATCTCCATCTCGTGCCAGAGCAGGCCCATGCCGTCGACGGTGTGCAAGTCGCCGTCTTTCACTTCGAACGATCCCGGCCCGGCGTGCTTCCAGCCGGTCAGGTCTTTGCCGTTGAACAGCGAAGTGGGTTTCGATTCGTCGGCGGCGAAGGTCGTCGATGCGATCAGCAGGACCAGCGCCAGGCCGGCGATGAGCCGGCGGTAGGACAAAAACGTCATTGCGATTTCCCTCAAGTCAGTCGATCAATCTTTCGCGGCCGATGCGGGGACGAGATAGATGTTGCGGAATTGAACCGCGAAGCCGTGATCCTGCAAGCGGACGGGCTGCGGGCCGGGGATTTCCTTCTCGTTCTTGCTGCGGGTCGGGCCGGTGATCTCGGCGTTGTCGTGGGCTTTTTTGCCGTTCCAGATGACCGTCACGCGGGCGTTCTCGGTCTTCTTGCCGGCGTCATCGAAGCGCGGCGCGCGGAAGGTGATGTCGTACGTCTGCCACTCCATCGGCCCCTTGGCGGCGTTCACGTCGGGGGCTTTCTGGTTGTAGATCGCCGCGCAGTCGCCCTTGGTGGGCGGCTCGATGCCGAAGGATTCCAGCACCTGGATCTCGTAGAGGTTGTCGAGGTAGATCCCGCTGTTGCCGCGATGCTGGCCCTTGTCGCCCTCGGCGGGCGTGGGCGTGCGGAACTCGATGTGCAGCGTGTAGTCGAGGTAGCCGTCCTTCGTGTGGATGTCGCCGCCGCCCGCCTGCAGCGCGCCGTCGATCACCTTCCACGGGCACGGCTGGTTGTCCTTGCCGAGCCAGTGCGACGTGTCTTTGCCGTCGAAGAGAACGACGACACCCGCCGGCGGCGCCGCGGCATCGTCGGCGAAGGCAAAAAGGCTGCAAATCGACAGACATACCACCACGACGGCGGCGACGGCGAAATCGCGCAGCATGAGCAGGCTCCTTGGGAGATCAGGACGCAAGTGATCTACCCGCAGAAAGAGCAAGCGTTGCAGTGCCGCTCAGCAGGATGTGCGAATGATCACATCAAAAAAAAGGCAGGCCCACCGAAGATGGGCCCGCCACGTGAATACAACTGCGAATGCGAAGCGATTAGAGATTGATGATGACGGCAAGCGTGATGCCCACGATTCCGAAGGCGAGGAACAGCAGCTTGGTCTTGCGGGTCGTGATCATTGCGGAGTTCTCCTGTGTGTGTATGTGATGGCGAGAGTTTCGTGTGTCGGACTAATCTGTCGGCGCCGGTTCGCCGGTGATCTGTCGTGATGCGGCGTCCACCGCGGCGGCGGAGGAGTTGAAGGCGAAGCCGATGCTGAAGAGTTCATCGTCCATCCGCTCGCAGCGCATGACGGTGGCGACCAGCGTCATCCCGACCGCGGGGGCGGCGGCAGCGGGAGCGGGCGGCTGCTGCGTCAGCGGGATCTGATAGACGTCCCCCAGCCGCATCGGCTGCGAGTGCAGCACGCCCATGCCGCTGGCTGAAAGATCCTGGAGGATCACCATGGTCGGCGGCCCAACGCCGTCGGCGAGAAGCTGCCGGACGTTGAACGCGGCGCGATGCGCAATCCGAACCGACCGCCGACGATCGACGATGGCTGATTCGGCCGTGCGATAGCGTTGCGGCTGAGCGGGCGCAGCCGCGCCCGACGCCTGAGGTTGAACCGTGAAAGATCCCATCACCGTTTCTGCGGCGCCGAGGCCACGCCATCGTTAACTTCGGCACGCTTTGGGCGCGACTGAAGAAAGTATCGGCAACACGAGCACGTTTATCGGAACCGACCGTGTGAGGCTGACGACCTTGCGCGGACTTGGCGACGTGTACCGATTAACCATCCGCCGAATCGGCCCGATGACTCATGAGTAGATGCCCGCCGACAGGCGCGGCAGACGTCGCCGCGCACGCATCCGGTCAAAGGCGCGGCGGCACGAGTCGGGAAGCGGGACGAACCATGCGTCTAAAGACCAAGGTGCTCCTCTGTTCGACGCTTGCGGGCGTCTGCGCGCTGGCCGCGGGCGGCAGCGCGATCGCGCCGCTGTGGAAGCTGACGCAGGCGCCGCTCCCGGAAAACCAGATCGAGCACGCGATGAACGTCGCCGTCGGCGCCACCGCCGCCGCGTTTCTCGCGTGCATCGTCATCGGGGCGTTCGTGGCCAGCGGCGTCGGAAAATCGCTCGAGCGCTTCCGTCGCGACGCCGAGGCGCTCGCCGGCGGAACGGGCGAGCCGCTGCGCGTCAGCGGGAACACCGATCTCGACGCCATCGCGGCGGTCTTCAACGAGTTCCACGGGACCATCGAGGCGCTCGCGGCCAAGCAGATCAAGGAAGAGGAGCTCGTCGCCGCCAAGCGCTACGCCGACAACGTCATCAAATCGATGTTCGACATCCTGATTGTCACCGATCCGGAGCTGCGCATTCAGACGGTCAACAAGGCCGCGTGCGAGCTGCTGGAGTACACGGAGCTGGAGCTGGTCGGCCGGCCGGTCGAGACGATCTTCAAGGAAGAGCCGACGCTGCTGGGGCTGCCGATCAAGGAGCAGCTCAAGAGCAACCAGATGCGCGACTTCGAGGCGACCTATCAGACCAACAGCGGCAAGCTCGTGCCGGTGCTGCTCTCCGCGTCGACGATGCGCGACAACGCGGGCCGCCCGCTGGCGTACATCACCGTCGCAAAGGACATCACCGCGCGAAAGCAGATGGAGCGCGAGCTCCTCGACGCCAAAGCGACGGCGGAAGCGGCGTCGCGATCGAAGTCGGCCTTCGTCGCCAACATGAGCCACGAGATCCGCACACCGATGACCGCCATTCTCGGGTACGCGGATCTGCTTACCGCGCCCGGCCAGAGCGACGACGAACGTCGCCGCTGCATCCAGACCATCCGCCGCAACGGCGAGCACCTGCTCAGCGTCATCAACGACATCCTCGACGTGTCGAAGATCGAGGCGGGGAAGATGACCGTCGAGCGGATCGGCTGTTCCCCGGTGCAGATCGTCGCGGACGTCGCGGCGCTGATGAAGGTGCGCGCGGTGGACAGGAATCTGGCTTTCGACGTCCGCTACATCGGCGCGATCCCGCAGGCGATCCAAACCGATCCGACGCGGCTGCGGCAGATCCTGATGAACCTGCTCGGCAACGCGATCAAGTTCACGGCCAGCGGCTCAGTGAAGCTGCTCGTCAGCCTCGCCGACGGCATCGACTCGCCCAACCCGCGGCTGCGCTTCGACGTGGTCGATACCGGCGTCGGGATGACCCGGGAGCAGCAGGATCGTCTCTTCCGGCCCTTCGCGCAAGCCGACAACTCGACGACCCGAAAGTTCGGCGGGACAGGACTGGGTTTAACGATCTCCAAGCGGCTCGCCGTGATGCTCGGCGGCGATTTGCACCTTCGCAGCGAGCCGGGCACCGGGAGCACTTTCACGTTGACGGTGCAGACCGGATCGTTGCGCGGCGTGGCGATGCTCGATTCGCCGCAGGCACTGGTTGATGCCTCCGAGGCGCCGCAAAGCCGCGCGGAAACCGTTCGCCTTGACGGTCGTGTGCTGCTGGCCGAGGACGGGCCGGACAATCGCGTGCTCATCACCTTCTATCTCCGCCAGGCGGGGCTCGAAGTCGTCGAGGTGGAGAACGGCCTGCTCGCGCGGACTGCGGCGCTGGAAGCGCTGAAAAAGGGCAACCCGTTCGACTTGATCCTGATGGACATGCAGATGCCCGAGCTGGACGGTTACAGCGCCACCGCGCAACTCCGCAAGGCCGGCTATCGCAAGCCGATCGTCGCGCTGACCGCGCACGCGATGGGCGGCGACCGTGAAAAGTGCCTGCAGGCGGGCTGCGACGACTTCACCGTCAAGCCGATCGATCACGAGGCGTTCGTCAACGTGTTGAAGAAGTATCTCCGCGAGCGATCGGAAGCGGCGACGGCAACGACCGGCTCCGCCGCCCCCGCAATCATGCCGACGGCCGCGCCAACATCACCCGCGTTCGCGATCGACACTTCAAACAACCTGACACTGAAGAAGCTGATGTCCAAGCCGGCGACGGCGAAGCTGGTCGAGAAATTCCTGCTCGGACTGCCGCAGCGCGTCGCGGCGATCCAGGAAGCGCTTGTTGCGGGCGAAAAGAACCAGCTCAAGGTCCTCGCGCATCAACTCAAAGGCGCGGCGGGCGGATACGGATTCACCGCGATCAGCCAGTCGTCGGCGAAGCTGGAGTCGGCGGTCATCGCCGGCGCGGACGACGCCACGCTCGGGCAGGTGATCGCGACGCTGGCCTCGCTCTGCAACCAGATCCGCGTCCAGGCTGCCTGATGTCAACACCGCCGCGGCCGATCCGGTAGTGCGAGCGATGCGATACTTCGCCGCCGCGCTGCTCCTCGTTTCGATCGCCAGCATCTCCTCCGCCGCGAACACGCCCGGCGACCTGCGTCACCGCGTGGCAGAGATCCAATCGCGACTGCCGCGCCTCAAGCAACGGCTCGATCAACTGCACGCAAGTGGGACGGATGTTTCGTACCCGCTGGTGACGTATACGGTGCTGGAGAATTTCACGGGTTACGCGTTGGAGGACCTCGACATCGCCGTGCCGAACGGCTGGGGATTCCTCGCCGTCAACGGCGCGAACGTCACGTACGAGCCGACGCGCGGCGCCCACGGCGGACAGTGGGCCGCGAAGCTCTCGAGCCGGCAGCCGCAGACGCCCAACGTCTACGGCAAGCTCGAAAACGGCGCCGGCGCGACCCTCGTCGTCGGCAAGAAGTACACGCTGAGCGTTTGGGCCAAGTGCGACGAATCCGGCGCCACGTCGCTGACCATGAACGGAAGCTGGACCGAGCGGCTGCCCGTCGAGCCGACCGGAGGCATTTGGAAGCGCTTCAGTCGCACCTTCACCGCGACCGAAACGAGCTTCGCGCCACGCGTGCTCATCGAGGGAATCGCCGCCGCCGTGATCGTCGATGATCTGTCCCTCGTCGAAGGCGAGACCGCGGAAAGCGGCAAGAATCTCATCGTCAACGGGGACTTTGAAACCTCATGGACGGCGCACCGCGTCGGGCGCGAGCTGCCGGACATGGAGAAGATGGCGGCACGGCTCGATCAGCAGCTCGCCGGCGCGACCGCGGGGAAGCTCGAGCTGCCGAAAGTGCCGCGCTGGGACGGCAAAACGCGCCCGCACATCGACGGCCCTTCCTTCGTCGGCGCGGACGGGCGGCCGATCTTCTTCGTCGGCTACGGCCACTTTCAGCAGGTGCGCGATGACATCGAGAAGTTCCCCGCGTACGGCATCAACATCGTGCAGCACGGCGAATTCGGCCCGCGCGAAGTGTTTCCGGCAGAGGACAAGATCGATGACGCTTCCGTCAACCGCCTGATCGACGAGCTTGATCGCGCGGCCAAGGCGGGCGTCGCGGTCGATTTCCTCATCAGCCCGCACTACGTCCCGGACTGGCTGTTCACGAAGTACCCGCACCTGCGCAAGCGTCGCGCCGATTTCTTCCCGTACTCCGTCTACGCGCCCGAAGGGCGCGCGCTCGTTCAACGTTTCGTCGATTACGTCATCCCGAAGATCAAAGACAAGCCCGCGCTGCTGAGCGTCTGCCTCTCGAACGAGCCGATCAACGCGCAGGAGCCCGATGATTTTTCCCGCAAGGCGTGGCGCGAATGGCTCGCCAATCGCCACGGCGACATCGCCACGCTGAACAACCGCTGGCACACGAGCTACGCGAGCTTCGCCGACGTCCCGCAGCCGACGGCGTTGAACCGATCGGATCCGAAATGGCCGAGCCCGATCTGGGCGGATTTCTGCCGGTGGAACGACGAGTACTTCGCGGAATTTCACAACTCCCTTGCCGAGATGGTGCACGCCGTCGCGCCCCAGCTTCCCGTACACGTGAAGGCAACGACCTGGAACTTGTATCGCTCTGACCTCGTCGCCAACGGCGACGAGCCGACACTGCTCGATGCCGCAACCGACATCGACGGCAACGACAGTGTCAACCTCTGGTCGTTCAACGAGCGCGGCGGCGACTTGATCGAGCGGGGCACGAAAGACTTCGCGCAGGGCTGGCGCGAGAACGCGCTCGCCTACGAGCTTCAGCGCAGCACGCACGACGCGCCGGTCTTCAACAGCGAGAACCACCTCATCTTCGACCGCGAGAGCCGCTACGTCGATCCCGCTCATGTCCGTGCCGCGCTCTGGATGGGCGCGATCCACGGCCAAAGCGCGACCACGCTGTGGGTCTGGCAGCGCGAGAAGTCGAACCCGGGCGGCGACTTCGCCGGCGACATCATGGAACGCCCGAGCTGTGCCGAGGCCGTCGGCGTCGTCAACCTGGATCTCAACCGCGCGGCCGAGGAGATCACCGCGCTCCAGAAATCCCCGCCGCAGGTGTCAATCTTCGTCAGCACGACGGCAGCGGTGTGGGAGGGGAAGAAGTACGAAGACGCGCTGCTGCGAATCTTCACCGCGCTCGCGTACACCGGGGTGAAAGCGGGTTTCGTGACGGAACGCCAGCTCGAGCAGGGAATCGTCCCGACGACTTCCGTAGTTTTTCTGCCGGCGACGAAGCACGTCTCGCGCCCGGCGGCGGAGAAATTGAAAGGCTATCGAGGAACAATGATCGCAGTCGATTGTGCCGAGCCGCTCGCGCGCGACGAGTACGACGCGGCGATGAGCAGCGGCGAAGTTGATGCGCGATCGACATCTGCGAAGGGAGACCTCGCGACCCTCATCGCACGCACACGAGACGAACTTGCGGCCGCGCACGTCACCGCGGCGGTCACGATTTGCGATTCGAAGGGTCAGCCGCAGGCGGCGGTGCAGTGGCAGACGGCCCGCATGCCGGACGGCGCGCTCGTCCTCAACCTTTACAACGCATCGCACGACGCGCAGTCCGTGACGATTCCCTCGGCCGTGCGGGATGTGCTCACCGGCGAAGCGATCGCGGCAGGACAGGTCATCCAGATGCCGCCGCTCGACGTCCGCCTGCTGTACCAGGACCGGCCGCCGGCGCGCTAATTCTTCTCACGCTTCTTCTCCTCGCGCAGTACCTCGCTCCAGTCGATCGGGATCCCCACCGCGGGGTCGGACTCTTCACTCAGGGCGACGCGAACGGCCGCGCGCAGCGTCTCCGGGACGATCGGCTTCTCCAGGAAAAGGCTCGCGCCCATCCCGAGCGTCCGCAGCATCGCCGGCCCCGACCCCCAGGCGGTCAGCACGATGATCTTCGGCTTGAGCTGCCCGTGTACGCCGCTCAGCGAATCGATCGTGCGCAGCCCGTCGAGGTTCGGCATCGCCAGGTCGAGGATCATGACGTCCGGCGCCTCCTTGATGATCGCCTCGAGCGCGATCAGCCCGTCAGACGCCTCGATCACTTCATACCCTTCGGTCTCAAGACAAGCCCGCAGCGACAGCCGGATGCGCGCTTCATCATCGGCGACGAGGATTCGCGCGGCACGCTTTTCGGTTGAGGGTTGTGCGGGCGGAAGCGGATCACGATTCGCGACCATGGACGACCTCCTGCAATGAAGCTTGCGGCTCCCGGGGAATGACAAAATGAACGCTGGTGCCGCGGCCTTCGCGGCTCTCGAGCCACGCCCTTCCGCCGTGTGCTTCGATGATTTCTTTGACGATCGCCAGACCCAGGCCCGACCCGCTGTCGCCGCTCTGTCCCGGCGCGCGGAAGAATCGCTCGAACACGCGGTACTGCAGCGTGTCCGGGATGCCGGCGCCGGTGTCGGCAACGACGAAGTGTACGCCGCCGTTCCCCGTTCCCGCCGCGCGCACGGAGACCGCGATGGTCCCGCCGCTTGGCGTGAAGCGGATCGCGTTGTCGAGCAGGTTGCCGAAGACGTGTTTCATCCGCTGCTCGTCGGCGCGCGCGACAATCGGCTCGGCCGGCGCCTCGATCCGCAGGGTGATGCCGTGCCGGTCGATCATCTCGCGCCAAGGCTCGATGCCCCGCTCGACAAGATCGCGCGCATCGACCGGCCGCGCGTTCATGAGCGATTCGCCGGAGCGGATGCGGTCCATGTCGAGCAGGGTCTCGACGATCTGGTGCAGCCGATCGGAATCCTCGCGCGCGGCGACCAGCAGCGCCCGCTGCCGCTCGTTGAGCGAGCCGATGCGCTCCTCGGTGATGAGGTGCATCACCATCCGCATCGACGTCAGCGGCGTCTTCAGCTCATGCGCCGTCGTCGCCAGCAGGTTGTTCTTCATGTCGTCCGCGCGGCGAAGATCGGTGACGTCCGCGAGCATCACCGCCGAGCCGATCACGCGATGCTGCTCGTCAACGATCGGAAACGTCCCCGGCAGGAACGAGCGCTCGATGCCGTTGTCCTCGATGCGGATGGCGGCGGCGTAGGCGCTGGCGCGGCGCGGAGACGGATCGGTCATCGCCTGCTGGTGCAGATCGCTCAACCACGGCGACGCCACGTCCGTCGTCCGCATCCCGGGCTGCAGCTTGAACAGCCGTGACGCCGTCTCGTTCGCCAGCTCGATCGTCCCGCGCGGCTCGATGAGGATGACGGCGTCCGGCAGGCTGTCGATCGCGAGCTGCGTCGTGCGCTGCGTGCGCAAGAGCTTCTCGTGATCGATGCGCTTGAACTCACGGAGCTGCGCCGCCATGTCGTTGAACGCGCGGCCGAGCTGGCCGATCTCGTCGTGGGCGCGAACCGGCAATGCGATGTCGAGGTTTCCGCGTGCGATCTGCTTCGCGGAGTCTTCCAATCGCCGCAGCGGACGCAATACCGCCGCGCCCGCAAACAGCACGATGGCGCCGGCCAAGCCGATGGCGACGATCGCCAGCGCCCGCATCGTCTGCCGCGCCCGTGCCGTCATCGCCGCCGCCCGGCCGCGCCCCGCCTCCATCTGCGTCAGGTTCATGTCGATGATCTTCTGCGCCAGCCCGTGCACCTCCGCGGACAGCGGGATGACGCGATCGAGATAGATCTGCCGGCGCTGGGCGTACGATCGCGCAGGATCCGCCGCGTCGGCATAAGCGGCGCGGAAGCGCTCCCACCCTTCGGCGAGTTGTGCCGTCGCTTCGACTTCGCCTGGCAGATCCGCGATGCCGCGTTGCACCGCGAGCTTCTGCTCGAACGCCTTCACGTCCGCGTCATCTTCGCGCAGCGGCGCGGGATTGCGCTCCCACTGCCGCATCTGCGGCCGCTCCACCAGCCGCTCGAGCGACTCCTTCATGGACTGGCTCGCCGCCGCCGAGTCATATTCCTGCGCGAAGAGGTCGCGAACTGAAGTGCTGTAGCGATCAAGGACGGAGTTGGCCAGCAGCGTGACGATGACGAGGATGGCCACCAGGGCCGCCAGGCCCGCGAGGAGCTTGGCGCGAAGGCCGAGGAAGACGCGATTGGGCCCGTCCATGTGCTTGCGTCCGCATCACTCCCCGACACGTTCGATAACAACCAAACGCGCGGCCGCCAAAGTTGTTTCGCGCGATTCGCCTGTGTACAAACTCGGCCTGACAAACTCCGAACCATGGACGGTTGCCTCACACAATCACTCAACGAACGTCAGCGGCAGGCGGCGACGTTCGGCAACTCGCCGCTGCTCATCATCGCCGGCGCGGGCACCGGCAAGACCAACACTCTGGCGCATCGCGTCGCTCATCTGATCTCGACCGGGGTCAACCCGTCGCGCCTGCTTCTGCTCACGTTCACGCGCCGTGCGTCGGCAGAGATGCTCAAGCGCGCGGGCACGATCCTCGCCGCCACGTCCAGGCAGCCGTCACTCGCCGCTCATGATGCGACGATGGCGAAAATCTGGGGCGGCACGTTTCACGCCGTCGCGAATCGACTGCTGCGCGTCCACTCGAAATCGATCGGCCTCGGCGACAGCTTCACGGTGATCGACCGGTCGGACGCCGAAGATCTCCTCAACGTCTGCCGATCGGAGTTGAGTCTCGACAGGGGCGAGGTCCGCTTCCCGCGCAAGGGCACGTGTCTGAGCATCTACTCGCGCTGCGTCAATGCGCGCGAACCGATCGAGACCGCGCTGGCAAAGCAGTTCCCCTGGTGCAGCGATTATCCGGAACAGCTTAAGTCGCTTTTCAAGCGTTACGTCGAGCGCAAGCAGGAGCAGAACGTGCTCGACTACGACGACCTGCTGCTCTACTGGTTTCACCTGATGCAGGATGACGCGCTCGCCGCGGAAGCGCGCGGGCGCTTCGACGCGGTGCTGGTCGATGAATACCAGGACACGAACGATCTTCAGGCGTCGATCCTCCAGCGCCTCTGCGAAGGCGGCCGCGGGCTCACCGTCGTCGGCGATGACGCGCAGGCGATCTACTCCTTCCGCGCCGCGACGGTGCGGAACATCCTCGACTTCCCGAAAACATTTCCCGCCACGACCGTGGTCACGCTCGAACAGAACTACCGCTCCGTCCAGCCGATTCTCGACGCCGCCAACGCGGTGATCGGACAGTGCGTCGACCGCTTCGAGAAGAACCTCTTCTCCACCCGCCGCAGCGAGCAGAAGCCGCGGCTCGTCACGCTCGTCGATGAAGACCAGCAGTGCGATTACGTGATCAAGCAGATCCTCGAACATCTTGAAGCGGGCATCGCGCTGAAGAAACAGGCGGTCCTCTTCCGCGCCGCGCATCATTCCGATGCGCTCGAAGTCGAGCTCGCCCGTCGCGGCATTCCGTTCGTCAAATACGGCGGGCTCAAATTCCTGGAGGCCGGCCACGTGAAAGACGCGCTGTCGATCCTGCGCCTCGCGGAGAACCCGCGTGATGCGACCAGCGCCTTCCGCGTCCTGCAACTGCTTGACGGCGTCGGCCCGTCACACGCGCGGCGCGCGATCGCTCACCTGATCGACAACGGCCACAAACTCTCGAGCTGGAGCCGCTTCGCTCCCCCGCCGGCGGCGTCGCAGCAATGGTCTGCGTTGGTCGCGATGCTCGGCCGTCTCGCGCCAAACGATCTGCCGCTCCCAGAGCAGATCGCCGAGATGAAACGCTTCTACATCCCAATCCTCGAGCGTCGCTACGACCAGGCGAACGTCCGCAAGCGCGACCTCGATCAGCTCGAGCAGATCTCCACCAACTTCCGCTCGCGCTCGCAACTGCTCAGCGATCTCGCGCTCGATCCGCCGGCGAGCACGCAGGACCTCGCCGGCCCACCGCTGATGGAGGAGGACTACCTGATCCTCTCGACGATCCACTCCGCCAAGGGGTGCGAGTGGGATGCCGTCTACGTCCTCCACGCCGCCGACGGCAACATCCCGTCCGACATGACGACCAACAGCGACGAGGAGATCGAGGAAGAGCGCCGCCTGTTCTACGTCGCGCTGACGCGCGCCCGCGATTTCCTTACGGTCTGCTTCCCGCTCCGCTATTACCGCCGCAAACATGCGACCGGCGACCAGCACAGCTACGCGCAGCTCACGCGATTCCTCCCGGAGTCGATTCGCGATCGCTTCGAACAGGTGAGTCTGCAGCCCGCGCGCCCGGACTTGGACCTCACCACGAACAGGGCCGCCATCGACGTCCGCAAGAAGATCTCCGCCATGTGGTCATAGCGTCCTGGCTCGCGTAAACTTACCCGGCGCCGTGCCCGGAGGAGTGGCAGAGCGGCCGAATGCGCCGGTCTTGAAAACCGGTAGGCCCGCAAGGGTCTCGTGAGTTCGAATCTCACCTCCTCCGCTTTCTTCCGCGTCACGCGTCATCTCATGGCTCGCATCGCCCTGTTGCTCATCGGATTCGCCTTGCTCGGTTGCGCCAGCGG
>JAICTV010000107.1 GCA_025936175.1 Phycisphaerae bacterium | reverse complement strand
GGTCGAGCAGCTCGGCCACAAGCCCGGCGATTTCCCGATGACGGAGTACGTCTCGGCGCGGACGCTCGGCCTGCCGTTCTTCACGCGCATGACGACGGCGCAGGTCAACCGCGTCTGCGACGTGCTCGAGCGCGTGCTGGAAAAAACCCTGACCCGCGGCAAGGGACGGTTTTAGCCGCGCGTCGATGCATCAACGATGCCTGCGTCGCGCGCGAGGCGGCGCGGCCGACGGATCGGCGTAGATAGGCTCGCCCATCTGTTCCTGCGCGAACACCAGTTTTGCCGCCTGACGAACGTACTTCACGGGGATCTTCGGATTATTGATGTCGCGCCCGCCGGCCGCGTGCCACTTCCTCTCCCACGGCGTGAAGTAATCTCGTTCGAGCTCGGAAGGCCGCATGCAATAGATTTCGACGAGCTCAATGCCACGATAGATAGAGAAGTACCACGCTTTCACGTCGCGATACTTGGAAAGAATCGTCGGGTTGAGGTGATGGTGGGTCGAGAAGCTCTGGGTGAGGAGAATGTTGACGGTTTTCAGTTCGTACTCGTTGCCGTCGGCGTCCCGCGCGTCATTGCCCTCGCGCGACGTCATGCATTGGAGGTTGAGGATGAGCAAAGCCTGAAGGAGCTTCCCGCCGTTGTCCTGGAAGATGTCTCCGATGCCGTGCTTGGAGGCGAGAGCCTGATACTCGCGAACGGCGGGGAACAACCTATCGAGTTCGACTTTGTCAGGATGATGGACGAGCAGTTCGGCCATGTGTCCTTAGCTTCACGAGCGGGATCAGCGTCGATGGCTGTACTCCAATTGCCTGTGCCAGCCGTTCGAGAGTTTCGAGCCTGACCGACCGCCGCCCCCGTTCGATGAGGCTGATGTGGGTGCGGTGCAGGCCGGCGGCGTGCGCCAACTCTTCTTGGGAGAATCGCTTTTCCGTTCGGACTTGTCGCAGCCTTTCGCCGAAGCGTCTGGTGAAGTCGCTGACGCTCATTTGATTTGCCGAGAACATCGCAGGCGGATAAAATCGCTCAACAGACAATGCGCAACATCAAATCGAGCCTAAGCTCCGCCGCCAGTAATTTCGCTGGTCAGAGAACTGCCTTCGTCACGCGGCTCGGGAAGGCGATCATTGGGGACTCGCGCAACGTGCTGAGGACTTTACCGGCAGAGTCGGTTGACCTGGTTATCACCAGCCCGCCGTTCGCACTTCTGAGGGAAAAGGAGTACGGAAACCACGATCAGGAGGCATACGTCAGCTGGTTATGCGAATTCGGCGGCGAGGTTCGGCGCGTCCTGAAGAGCACCGGAAGCTTCGTCCTGGATTTGGGCGGCGCATACCGCCGCGGGGTTCCTGTTCGATCCTTGTACAACTTCCGGGTCCTGATCAAGCTCGTCGACGAACACGGCTTTCATCTCGCCCAGGAGTTCTTCTGGCATAATCCGAGCAAGTTACCGTCGCCTATCGAGTGGGTGAACAAGCGCAAGCTCCGCGCCAAAGACTCAGTGAACACCGTCTGGTGGCTTAGCAAGACCGAGTGGCCTAAAGCTGACATCACCCGCGTGCGCGCGCCTTACTCGTCGAGAATGCGGGCGCTGCTCAAGGATGCCGAAAGCTTCTACCAGCCGAAGGAACGGCCGTCAGGGCATGACATTGGCACCGCGTTCGGCAAAGACAACGGAGGCGCGATCCCGCCGAATCTCCTTCAGATCGCCAACTCCGACAGCAATAGCAGCTACCTTCGGCTGTGCAAGGAACACGCCCTTCAGCCCCATCCGGCACGTTTTCCCAAGGCGCTGCCCCAGTTCTTTGTGGACTTTCTGACCGACCCGGGCGATCTCGTGGTCGATATTTTTGGCGGTAGCTGTACGACCGCCGAAGTCGCTGAGCAATCTAGCCGTCGCTGGACGACGATTGACATTAATGCCGAATACATCAAGGCCGGCGCACTCCGTTTTCTGGCAGATCGAAGTTCCGCGGAGATTGCGCAGACGCTCGGTCGATTTGACGCCGGCGATGAGATCGCCATCGAACCCCTGCAACCCCAGTTGCTCTTGTAGACCACTTTCCCAGACAAACCTACGGCAGCCAAATCGCGCTCTCACGGTACCCGCCGCGCAACATCGCGCTACAGCGAAAAAGTTGTCCGGTACGCCCCGCGGAGCGAAGTTATGCTTCGTGCGGATCACCAAGCTGCAACTGCGCGCCGCGTTCACCCTCGTCGAGCTGATGACCGTCATCGGCATCATCGCGATCCTCATCGCGCTGCTGCTGCCGGCGATGGTGCGGGCGCGGGCGGCGGCGAAATCGCTCGTCTGTCAGTCGAACCTGCGGCAAATCTTTCAGGCGAGCCTGGCGCGCAGCGTCGAGCATGGCGGGTACGTGCAGATCGCCGGGAGCGTCAACGGCTTATTGGAAGTGACGCCGACGTCGCTCGAGGATTCGCAGGAGAAGCGCTACCTCTGGTACGACGACAACGGGGAGCGCAAGCCCGCGCCGTTGCAGGCAGCGCTGGCGCCGTACCTCGGCGTGCGAAACGCGCGCCTCGACAGCGCCGACAACCTCGCCGCCGACGTCGATCGGGGGATCATCAAGAAGATCTTCTCCTGTCCCGCGCAGGACGAGCCGCCCCCGAGCGTGATGATCGGCGCCTACGGCCTGAGCTGGTTCGGGCCGTCGATGACCAGCAGCTACTGTTACAACGAAGGGTTGCTCGGTTTCGAGCAGTGGCCGCACCGGCTGCGCGGGAAGCTGTCCAAGGCTTCGCCGTCGGCGGAGACGGTCTACATGACCGACGGCATCCCGCGGACGGAGATGGCGATCGGTTTCGTCGCGTGGTACCCGTGGCCGCAAGGACGCTGCACGCTGGCCGACTGCTACACCAACGCGCATGGCAACGGGGACGCGGGCGTCGCGAGCCAGTTCGATCCGCTGCGGCATCCCGGGTTTCGGATGAACATCGTCTTCTGCGACGGACACGTCGAGTCGCTGGTGATCAACGAGAAGGAGCTGCAGCGCGCGGTGTTGTTGGCAGAATGACGTTGCAAAGCCCGCGAGAAAGCCGAACCGCCACATCGTCCGCCGTTTACGTCGGGGCCTTTTCCCCTTGACGCGAAAGACGAAATACCCAGCCGCGAGAGGCGGGCCATGTTACGTTGACGAGCACAATCGCATGAAGCGGCTGAAAGACGACCCGGGGCGGGTCGGCGCTTCATCCCGGGTAACGTAAAATTCGTCGCGCCGCTTGCGACGTTGCGTGGCGATCCGGCCGCAGGCCCCTTCATTTGCCGCAACGTCACGTCATTTTCCCTTTTCACGTGGATTTGCGTAGAATTCCGCGCTAAAGAATCAAAGAGAAACGAGAAGCGAGAAAGCGAGAGCAAAGTCCGTTGAGCGACAAAACTGAACACCCTCCCGTCCCCGCCGCCTTCGCGGCGCTGGGCGTGCGAAACTCCATCCTGCGCGGCCTGGCCGAAGCCAAGTTCGAAACCCCTTCGGAGATCCAATCTCTCCTGATCCCACCCGCGCTCCAAGGAGTCGATCTCCTCGGGCAGGCGCGCACGGGCACCGGCAAGACCGCCGCCTTCGGCATCCCGATCCTCCAGCGCGCCGAGAAGGGCCTGGCGACGCAGGCGATCATCCTCGTGCCGACGCGCGAACTGGCCGTCCAGGTTGACGCCGAGATCAAGCGCATCGGCCAGTTCACGCCGATCCGCTCGGTCCCCGTCTACGGCGGGCAGAAGATCATGGCGCAGATGAAGTTTTTGAAGCACGGTCCGGAGATCCTGGTCGGCACGCCCGGCCGCGTCATCGACCTGCTGGACCGGCGGATCATCAACTTCAACAACGTGCGGTTCGTGGTGCTGGACGAAGTGGACCGGATGCTGGACATCGGCTTCCGTGACGACATCCGCAACATCCTCTCACGCGTCAAGGGCATCCGGTCGCAGGAGGAAGGTGCGCGGGACGAGGGGGGCGGCGGTGCGCGGGCGCAGACGATGTTCGTCAGTGCGACCATCTCCGAAGAGATCGAGCGCCTGGCGCGCAAGTACATGCGCGAGCCGGTCGAGAAGCTCATCGCGCCCGGCGCGGACGAGAAGCCGACCGTCGAGGAGGTCGCGCAGTATTACCTGTCGGCCGAGCCGTGGGACAAGTATCGGATGCTGCGGGCGCTCTTGGAGAAGGAGAACCCTGACCTGGCGATCGTGTTCACGCGCACGAAGCGCGGCGCGGAGAAGATCGCCAAGCGGCTGCACGCCGACGGCATCGAGTGCCGCGAGATCCACGGCAATCTCGCGCAGAACAAGCGCGACCACGTCATGAAAGGTTTCCGGCACGGGAAGTTCGACGTGCTGATCGCGACGGATCTCGCCTCGCGCGGGATCGACGTGGCGGACATCTCCCACATCATCAACTACGACATCCCGGAAGACCCGGAGGTGTACGTCCACCGCGTCGGACGCACCGCGCGAATGGGCGCGCAGGGGAAGGCGTTCACCTTCGTGCAGAAGGACCAAGGCGATGAGCTGACCAAGATCGAGAACCTGATCAACATGGTCATCCCCGTGGCGAAGGTGGAAGGCTTCGAGCCGCGCCCGCCGCCCGCGGATTGGACCGATGCCAAGCCCGGATCGTACGTGCCGACGGGAGAGGCAAAGCCGGTCGTCAATCGCTTCGAGCGCGCGTATTCGCCCAGCGCCGGTGCGAGCGGATCATCGTCGGCGGCGCAGCAGCCGGTGGTCATTCAGGCGCCGCCGCGGACGATCGGGAGCAAGATCCCCATCAACCGGCGGCACAAGCGGCGGCGGTAAATTTCGCGCTTGGTCTGCGCAGCCGCGCGTTATCATGCCGCGAATCACCAAAAGGATTCGGAGGCACATCATGAGGCGTGCGCTTCTCGTCGTCCTCGTTTCGCTCGTCGCCATCGCGCTGATCGCTCTCAAGAGCTCCGCGCAATCCACCTCGCCGCGCGTCAGCGCGGAGGAGGAGAACAAGGTCCTCAAGCAGCTCCTGGGCGAGGCGAACGCAAAATCAGACCGCCTCGGCGACCAGCTCTCGCAGATGCAGCAGGCGAACCAGCGGCTGGAGCAGGAGATCGAGAAGAAGGACAAGGAGATCGCGCAGCTCCGCTTGCGCGTCACGTCGGCGGTGCCGCCGCGCATCCGGTCGATCCCGGGCTTCGAGCTGCGCGACCCGAACAGCACCGCCCCGATCGCGCCGGGGTGGATCCCGCAGCAGTTCAACGGACAGGCGTATTATCTCGTCCCGATCGCCGACGGCAGCTACAAGCTGACGCCGGCTGCGGTGCAGCAATCCGGGGGCGTGCAGTTCGTGCCGGCGACGGCGGGTCGCCTTGATTCGTTGAAGAAATAAGGGATACTTCTGACATCGCGGGCCGGATGCTCCGGTTCGCACGTGACAACTTGATTGTGTGGTTCAGGCCACGGATCGATTCGCAATCATGCTGACGACGACGACGAAGGGGACGACGAGCACGAAGTGACGCGGCGGAAAGCCGGTTCGTCACCTCGCGATCGTCGTCTGCCCCACGTCGGGTCGAAAGCATGGATGCTGCTCAGATCTGTGGCCGATTGCATTTGGTGCTTCGAGAGGTAAGTCATGGCCGTCAATGTTGCCGTCGTGGGCGTCACCGGCGCCGTCGGACAGGAATTCCTCAACGTCCTGGCCGAGCGCAACTTCCCGATCAAGAATCTGAAGCTGCTCGCGAGCGCGCGTAGCGCGGGGAAGAAGATCGACTTCCGCGGGCAGACCTACACGGTCGAGGAACTGACGCATGACAGTTTCACCGGCGTGCAGATTGCGCTCTTCAGCGCGGGCGGGTCGATCAGCAAGGAGTTCGGGCCGAGCGCCGTAAAAGCGGGCGCGGTCGTCGTTGACAACTCCAGCGCGTTTCGGATGAAGGAGGGCGTGCCGCTGGTCGTGCCGGAGGTCAACCCGCAGGACATCCACAAGCACAACGGGCTGATCGCCAATCCCAACTGCTCGACGATCATCATGAACGTCCCCGTCTGGCCGCTGCACAAGGTCAACCGCGTGAAGCGGCTCGTCGTCAGCACCTATCAAGCGGTCAGCGGAGCCGGCGCGTGGGGGCTCTATGAGCTCGACGCGCAGATGAAGGCGTACGCCCTGGGCCAGGAGATCCAGAAGGAAAAGTTCCCGCACCAGATCCTCAACAACGTTTTCGCGCACAACTCCAAGGTCGATCCGGCGACCGGCTACAACGAGGAAGAGACCAAGATGGTCAACGAGACCCGCAAGATCTTCGGCGATCCGAAGATCATGGTGACCGCGACCTGCGTGCGCGTCCCGGTGCCGCGGGCGCACAGCGAGTCGATCAACCTCGAGTTCGAGCGCCCGATCACGCCGGCGCAGGTGCGGGAGATTCTGTCGAAAGCGCCGGGCGTGAAGATCGTCGACGACGTCGCGGCGAATCATTTCCCAATGCCGCTGGAGGCGAGCGGGCAGGATGACGTGTTCGTGGGGAGAATCCGGCAGGACATCAGCCGCGACGACGGGCGCGGGATTGAACTGTTCGTCGCCGGGGACCAGGTGCGCAAGGGCGCGGCGACGAACGCCGTGCAGATTGCGGAGAAGTTGATTTAGCGAACGCCCTCACGTCGCATGCAGCGTTACAAACTCACCATCGCTTACCGAGGGACGAACTACCACGGTTGGCAGGCGCAAGCGATGACGGAGAACTTCAAGGGCCCCGCGCCTGCGGAAGGGCAGGGGATTCCGACGATTCAGGAGACGCTTTCTCGCGCGATTGAATCGGTCGTGCGGCATCCGATCGCGCTCGTCGGCTCATCGCGCACCGATGCGGGCGTACACGCGAAAGGGCAGCTCGCGCATTTCGATACCGATCAGACGCAGATCCCGATCGAAGGCTTGCGTCGCGCGATCAACGCGGCGCTGCCCGCGGATATCACCGTGCGCGAGCTCGCTCCGGTCGAAAACTCCTTTGATGCGATCACCTCGACGATCAGCAAGCGCTATCAGTATGCGATCTGGAACAAGCCCGACCGGCCGACCTTTTTTCCGGACCTTGTCTGGCACCGCTGGCAGGAACTCGATTTCGCCGCGATGCGGGACGGAGCGAACAGACTCGTCGGGGAGCACGATTTCGCCAGCTTCGCGCGGCCGGGGCACGGGCGGGAGAACACCGTCCGTAACGTCCTCGCCTGCGATGTTGCGCGGCGCGGGCCGCTGCTCGTGATCGGCGTCGAAGGGACGGGATTTCTCTGGAACATGGTCCGCATCATCGCCGGGACGCTGGTCGAGGTGGGGCTCGGGCGGTATCAGCCCGCTGACATCGACGCGATGCTCGCGGCGAAGGATCGGCAGGCGGCGGGACAGACGGCGCCGCCGCACGGGCTGTATTTGCACTGGATCAAGACGGCTCCCGCCGCTTGGAGGGCGGGATAAACGGATCATCTTCCCACATTTGCCTGCGCCCGATTCGTATTGCACATCCCCGGTATTGATGTTCTCCCGTGCGTAATGGGCCACACTCGCCGGTGGCCCGGCGCGGGAGACGCGTGAGCGATGTACGCCGCGAGAGGAGCGGGCCATGAGCAACACGACAGCAGCACAAGCGCCGGCGGCCGCCGCAGCGGAAAAAACCGCGACAGCCAAGCTGATCATGCCGCGGCCGGACGCACTGAAGCATCTCAAGATGGCGGCCGACAAGGGCGCCGAGATCAAGACGATGCGCATCCGCAACGGCGACGAGCTGGATAAAGCGCGCGGCGCCAAGCTGCAGTGGACGCAGGATTGCACCGATCTTCTGGCGCAGCTCTTCGATAACACCTCGGTCGCCGACTATTACAACGACTGGGTCGGCAAGATTTTTCCGGAGTACGCCGAGTTCGGGAACTTCGTCGATCAGTTCTACGAGGAAATGGATCATCGCCTGGGCAAGTTGCGGACGGTGTTGAAGCGGATCGAGCAGGCGGGCGAACCCGGTACGGGTGCGACCGCGGCGGAAGAGCCCGCGAAACAGGAGTCCGAAGCTCAGCCCAGGTCACAAGCCAAACCAAATGCGTCCTCGCCGGCGCATCAGCAGCAGAGGGAGTCACACATGCCCGCGGCAGCACAGGCGTCGTCCAACAAGGTCCTTTTCGTCTCGCACGGACCGAAAGATCCGTCGAGCGAGGCGGTGTTGCAGTTCATGCAGCAGCTCAGCCTCGGCGTGACCGAAGCGGATCACACCAACGGTCTGATCGACACGCTCGACGGCCGCAGCGACATGGGGTTCATCATCGTGATGAACGCGGTCGACAACATGGAAAACGGCAAGGCGTCGCTGAGCGAGAACTCGATGTTCAAGCTCGGCTACTGCGCAGGCAAGCTGGGCATCAAGCGGATGGTGATGATGCACGGTCCGGCGCATCCGGCGGTGGGCGACGCGCACGGGATTGCGCACGTTCCGGTGGACGCGGGCGGCGGCTGGCAACTGCACCTGGCGCGTCAAATGAAGCGCGCCGGGCTCGACATCGATCTGAACCGTCTCGCTTGAGCGGCGTTGCCGCTTCGGCGGCGATGTCTGATTGAGAGCTCAGACGTCCGCCGCGACTCACAACCCTCCCTCCACCCACCCTCTCGCGCGATCGTGTGCGCGCGGGAGGGTTTGGGGTGAGGGGGGGCGCGGGATTACCTGGCACCTGAGCTGACGATCACGCGTCTACCCACTTCAACTCGACCCCCTGATCGCGCAGGAGCTGCTGAAAATCATTCAGCAGCTTTTGCTCTTCCCGGACGGCGCGTGGAGACGTCTTTTTATCCATGCAGAACGCGGCAAGCAGCCCCGCGGATTCCCCGATGTTCCACTCGACCGGATGCAACCGGTAACACCCGTTGGTGATGTGCGTCGTCCCGATGTTCTTGCACGCGGGCAGGAGGTTCTCGATCCGCACGGGCAGCAGCGCCCCGAGCGGGATCTGAAAGCGCAGCGACGGGATGTCGAGGTAGTTCTTCCCTCCGGTCGTCGGGTGAAGATCGATGCGGTAGTAGCCGATGCCGACGCTGTCGGAAAAATCTTCCGCGGTCGTCGTCGGCTTGCGCGCGTCGGCGCCGACGTGGTTCTCCGTGACGGTGAAGACGGCCTTGATGCGACGCGCCTCGCGGTAATAGGGCGCCATCGCCAGGCCGTCGTCGGTGCCCATGAGGTCGGGGCGCAAATAGAGGCCGGGGTAGCCCTGCTTGCCGTCGGGACGCGGCGATTCGGTCTGCATCCAGTACATCAGCGCGAGCGAGAGCTGCTTCGATTCTTCGAGATAGACCGCGACGTCTTCCGCCGGCGCTTCGATGACGCTGTGCTCCCAGTAGTCGTTCATCGGCCAGTTGACGATCGTCGCCTCGTGCGGGGTGTGGCCGTCGCGGTAAATGTCGTTGCGAATGATCTTGCGATACATCCAGAAGCTCGAGTGATCGGCGCTGGACTTGCCGAAGATCGTCCGCGTGATCGGCTTGAGCGAGATCGGCTGCGAATACGTCCAGCTCAGCAGCTTTCCCGGCCACGCGGGCGTCAGATGCGGCACATAGTCACGCCAGCGCTCGTACTGCCTGGGCTTGTCGATCGTGTGATCGGCGCCGTCGGTCGGATCGAAGGCGGCGGCGAAGCACCAGGTGAAGCTCTGGATGTTGCCGGGCTGCGGCGTGTCCGGCGCGTGCGGCTCATTGGTCTGCTTCTGCGACTCGGCGCCGACGATATATTCTGTCTTCGTCAGCGGCAGCAATTCGCCGAGCTCCGTCGCGTCGATGATGCAATCGGCGGTGATCGTGATGTCGGAGTTGTCGCGTGCGTTGTGCAGCGTGACGGAGCGGACCCGATCTCTCTCGAGGTCGGCGGCGACCGGCTTGTGATGAAGCAGCACGCGCACGCGGCCGGTCGTCCGATGCGGCGCGAGCATCTCCTCCAGCACCGCGACGCCGACGCGCGGCTCGTGACAGAGGGGCGAAACACCACCTCCTCCAGGATTAAGCAACGGATCATTCTTCGCGGCGTCAGTCAGGGGGTGATTGCGGCGATAGTAATCGCGCACGCACTCGCGATAGTCGAAGTAGCGGCGAGTCGCACCGTGCTTGCCCTGCTTGATCCACTGGTTCTCGTCCGGCGGGACGGCTTGACTGGTGAGTTGTCCTCCGATCCAGGCGGTTTCTTCGGTGAGGATGACGGTCTTCGACAGCGCCGCCGCGCCGAGCGAAGCGGCGACGCCACCAGTCGATGCGCCGATGATGAGGATGTCGCAGTGGAGTTCTCGCGTGGGCATTGCGCAGCATCATAACGGGTGAGCGCGCAATATCCGGGGGGCTTCAGCCCCCGGTCGGAACCGTTAAGTCTCCGCACCGCTCGCGCTGCCCCCGCGCCACCCGCGCCGCACGTCCGAAATCGATCACGCACGTGAAGAAGATAAACGCCCCCCACAGCACGAACAGCAAAATGCTCACCCCCGTCACCAGCATGAGCACCATCCCCGGCCACTTGTTCATCCGCACCAGGTGCGATCCGTCTATGCCGACCATGATCAGGACCATCGCCGTCGCGAAGACGAACCCGTAAGCGACGATCCCGCTGTGCTCGGCGAGCCCGGAGTCGGAGATCATCCGCGCGACGGCGCGCAGTCGAAGAAAGATCGCCGGCGGCGCGGCCGCTCCGACGATCAGCCCGAAGACGGCCAGCACTTCCAGATCGCCGCTGCCCTGCATGACCATCCATGCCCCGCTCGCGGCGGAGATCACGAAACCGATCGGCGCGATGCGAAGCGCCCAGCGATTGATCGGGGCCGGCGGCTCGGTGAAATGTCCGGAGCCGCGCGACAGCATCCACATCGCGATCGTCTGCAAGACTGCGGCGAAAGTGATGACGGCGAAAGCAAGACCGTCGCCGACCCGGTCGAACGCCCGCCAGAGCGATGCCATGACAAAGACGCCAAACGTTCCGCCATACACCAGGAGCAGCATCCGTACCGCGTGCGACATCATGGCGATCCAGTGGAGCGGATACTGCGACAGGTTCTCCGGCGCGCGCAGCGTCCAATACGCCGGCAGGCCGCACTCGGGACAGCGGCCTTTCTCGTCGATCCCGCGGAGGTTGTAGTCGCAGTGGACGCAGCGGACGTCGCGCTCAAGCGACGCGGGAGGCTCCAGCGGCGGGGGCGGCAGGGCTGCGGCGTCGGCTTCCATCTCGCCTTATAGTGTCGCACAACCGCATGCGGATTTGCCACATCATTACGCGCCTGATCATCGGCGGCGCGCAGGAGAACACGCTGCTCTCCTGCGAGGGGCAGCACGATCGCGGGCACGAGGTAACGCTGATCACCGGCCCCGCGATCGGGCCGGAAGGCTCGCTGATGGAGCGCGCACAGAAGTACGGCTACCGCGTGATCGTCGTGGACGAAATGCTGCGCTCGATCGGCGTGCGCGACGTCGGCGTGTACCGCAAGCTGATCGAGCTCGTTCGCGAGATCAAGCCGGACGTCGTCCACACGCACAGCAGCAAGGCCGGGATCCTCGGCCGCTGGGCCGCGCATCGCGCCGGAGCGCCGACGATCGTGCACACGATTCACGGCCTCGCGTTCACGGCCTCGACCTCCGCCGCCGTCAATTCCGTTTATCGGATGCTCGAGCGCAAGACCGCGCCGATCACCAGCAAAATCGTCTGCGTCGCCGACGCGATGCGCGACCAATCGCTCGCCGCGAACATCGGCAGGTCGGAGCAATACGTCACCGTTTACAGCGGGATGGAGACGCGGCCGTTCATCGAGCCGCCGGTGCCGCGGAAGGAGGTGCGGCGATCGCTGGGGTTAAGCGACGAGCACGTCGTCGTCGGCACGATCGCGCGGCTGTTCCATCTCAAGGGGCACGAGGATTTGCTCGCGCTCGCCCCGGATCTTTGCCTGGACTACCCGAACCTTCGCTTCCTGTGGGTCGGCGATGGCTTGTTGCGCCCTCATTTCGAGCAGCGGATCGCGAACATGAAGCTGCAGGACCGCTTCATCTTCACCGGGCTCGTCGAGCCGTCGCGCATACCCGAGCTCGCGGCGGCGATGGACCTCCTGGTTCATCCGTCACGCCGGGAAGGACTGGCGCGCGCCATCGTGCAGGGCCAACTCGCCAAAGCGCCGGCGATCGCCTACGACGTCGACGGTAATCGAGAGGGATTGATCGACGGCGAGACCGGTTTCGTCGCTCCGGCGTTCAAACTTTCAGCACTCGAAGATCGGCTACGCGAATTACTGGATGAGCCGGTCCGGCGAGCGACAATGGGGATCGCCGGTCGAGAATTCGCGCTGCGCCGCTTCGATGCAAAAGTCATGGTCGATGCCCTCGACCGCGTCTATGCCGACGCGCGTGCTACACTTTGAGCATGGCATCCATCCTCATCTTCGCCCCGCATCCCGACGACGCCGAGCTGGGGATGGGCGGCACGATCATCAAGCTCGCGAAGCAGGGCCACCGCGTTCACGTCTGCGACGTGACCAACGGCGAGCCCACGCCGTTCGGATCGGTCGAGAAACGCGCTCAAGAATCCGCGGCGGCGGCGAAGATCCTCGGCGTCGAACGATCGCTGCTCGGATTGACCAACCGCCAGGTCGTTCACGACATCCCCTCGCGCCACAAGGCCGCCGCTGTTATTCGCAGGCACCGCGCCGATTGGCTCTTCGTGCCGTACCCGACCGACGCACACCCCGATCACGTCGCGGTGACGAAAATCTGTGAGGACGCGCGCTTCGACGCCAAGCTGACGAAGACCGACATCCCCGGCGAGCCGTACTACCCCAAGCGCATCATTTACTACTTCTGCACCCACCTGCGGCTCAACTTCATGCCGAACTTCTGCATCGACATCAGCGACACGATCGAGCAGAAGATGCGCTCGATCGCCTGCTACGAGTCGCAGTTCGTCGGCAACAGCGCAAACGTGCCGGAGATGGTGAAGTCGGTCACCAGCTATTTCGGGACGCGCATCGGCACGGCGCACGCCGAGCCGTTCTACACGCACGAGATGCTGGGGTTCGGCGGACTGGATCAGCTCATTTAGCGCCAACGGGGATGTCCTGGAATTGCAGCGGCGGGATGGGTGATGATCGCGGCGTCGGGGACGACGGCAGATCAAGGATCGGCAGCAGCTCTTCGAGCCGCAGGATGACGTGATCGCTCAGTTGCCGCTCGCGCCGCGTCGCGGGGCGTTTCGTGCGCAGCGCTGTTTTCATTCCGAGCCGGCGGGCGCCGACGATGTCGGTCTTCAGCTCGTTGCCGACGAACAGCGCATCGCTCGCACCGACGCCGAGCTCTTCCAACGCGGTCGTGTAGACGTGCGCATCGGGTTTGCGCGCGCCGACTTCGGACGAATAGGAGCGGACGGGGAAGAAGTCGATCAGCGAAAGTTCGCTGAGGTGCTGATCGATCACCGCGCCGAGGTGCGGCGTGTTGGCGACCAGGGCGAGGGCGATGTCCTGATCGCGCAGCGCCGACAGCGTCGGCACAACATCGTCGGCCACGCGGGCGCATTCGGTCATCGCCTCGTACCAGAGCCAGCCGAGCTTCGCGAGCGACGATTCATCCCGTTGCAGGCCGAATTCTCGGCAGAGTCGCCGCAGCGCGTGCCGCCCGTCTGGCTCGGCGCCGCAGAGCCGGTGCATCCATTGCGTCGCCCATCGCTGCCAGCGCTGGCGCCGGAGGAAAGTCTCGAACGACGGCATGGGCAGCCCGTGCGCCGTCAGATAGGCGTAGCAGCGCTCCGCACCCGCGCAAACGAGCGCGCGGGCGTCGGGCGGGCGGACAAAGTCCACCAGCGTGTCATCAAGATCGAACAGCACCGCCCGAATCATGGATCCCCGGCCAATCGCCCGCGCAAAAGCACGTGCCCTTACACGCGTCGTTGCTGCCCCCGTGTTTTTACCGCACGTCCCACAACTTGCAAATCGGCACCCGCCGGTCGCGAAATCACAAACTTTTTCCCCCCGGAACGTCCGATAGAGTATGCAAGTCATCTCCCGCGCAGTATGTGCCTGCGGCGGCGGCGCCGACCATGTACCAATCGATCATCGATCTTCTGCTCATTCTCAACCGCTACGTGCACATCATCGCCACGACGGTGATCGTCGGGGGGACGATGTTCTTCGAGGTGATCGTGCCGGTCGCGACGGGGGACCTGAAGGAAGAGCAGCAGCTTTCGGTCTTCGGGCGGGCGCGGTGGAGTTTCAAGCTGATCGTGTGGGCGTCGGCGGTTTTGATCATCGTCAGCGGGATCGTCTCGTCGGTGCGGCGTTGGGAAGATTACAGCGGCGCGCAGGACATGAACTATCACGTGCCGGTCAACGCCCCCGAGCCGCTGCGGACGATCGGTTCGGACCTTCGCCGCCCGGGATGGTGGTGGGCCGCGCACAGCAGCGCGGGGCTGGTCGCGCTGGTCGTCGCCGTCTCGCTGATGACCGTCCGACGCCCGCCGGACAACCCGCTTTACTGGATGCGGCTGAGCCTGATCATCCTGCTGGTCGTGATTTTCCTGGCGACGACGGCGCGGCACATGCGGCTGGCGAATTACGAATCGCAGCATCCCGCTCGCGGTCCGGCGCTGACCGAATAGAATCGCCCGTCATGGCGGTTTCCCCCGGCGGACAACTCGAACTCGCGCCCGGCGTCTTCGCGCCCCCCGACGCGGTGCGCCTGCAGTACGCCCGCAGCGGCGGGCCGGGCGGACAGAACGTCAACAAGGTGAACTCCAAAGCGGAGTTGTGGCTGCGCGTGGACGCGGTCATCGGCTTGTCGGAGCGCGCGATCGAGCGGCTTCGCGCCGCCGCCGGACGACGTCTCACCGCCGCGGGGGAAATTCATCTCGTCAGCGAATCGGAGCGCGGGCAGGAGGGGAATCGCGCCGAAGTCTTCGAGCGGCTCCGCGAGATGATGCTGCGGGCCAGGGTGGAACCGAAGGCGCGACGCAAGGGCAAGCCGTCGCGAGCACAAAAGGCGAAACGACTGGAGAAAAAGAAGCGACGCGGTGCGATCAAGCAACTGCGTCGCGGGTCGTTCGAGTGAGTTCGGCGTGAGCAGGAACTGAAAACCCCGGTGCTTCGCACCGGCGCCGAGCTCGGTGATGACGACTATTCGTCGTCGTCACCGAAATCCTCATCGTCATCGTCCAGGTCGTCGTCGTCATCCTCATCGGGGTTGTCGAAGTCGTCGTCCTCTTCGTCTTCCTCGTCCTCATCCTCTTCGTCTTCGTCCTCGTCGAGATCCTCGTCGAAGTCTTCGTCCTCTTCTTCCTCGACCTCGTCTTCTTCGTCGTCTTCCTCGTCCTCCTCGTCATCGAGGCCGGCGTCGTCCTCGTCGGCTTCGTCGGAGTCTTCATCCGCGTCGGCGGTGCCGCCGCCGGTTTCCTCCTGCTCTTCCTCTTCCTCCCCGCCCTCGTCTTCGTCTTCATCCTTGGCGCGGCGCTTGGCGCCCTGCGGGTCGGCGAAGAGGGCGGCGGCGGAAACGCCCAGCACGCCGGCGAGCGACGCCTCCAGCGGCGAAAGCGGATCGATTTCCAGGAGCAAGGGCAAGCCGATGTCTTGTGTCGGGGTCATGAGCGCGTCGCTTTCGATCGAGATGCGTTGTCTTTCCGTTGCGGCGTGTATTCGAACCAGAGCCGGCGTGCTACGTCAACGCCGATTTCTCGCGGGCGCGCTTCACGCGCCACCGCTCCGGTTGCCCCGCGCGCTCCGCCTGTCCACTTCGCGCAAGGCGGCGGTATTGAAGCCGTGACCTATTCCGCAGTCAAGGAGGAATCGCCGCGAGTGCGTTCGCATTTTCGGCGGGTGCTTTAATGGTGAGATGATCAATCGATCTTCGCGCGGCGGAGAAGCAGCGCGTTGCCGATCACGGTCACGTCGGAGAGCGCCATCGCGGCGGCGGCGATGAGCGGATTGAGCAGTCCGAACGCGGCGAGTGGAATCGCCAGCACGTTGTAGAGGAACGCCAGCACGAGGTTCTGCCGGATGGTGCGCATGGTCGCGCGCGAGAGCCGGATGGCGGCGGCGACGCCGTGCAGCGAGCCGCCGACCAGCACGATGCCGCCCGCCTCCTTGGCCACGTCCGACCCGGAGCCGATGGCGATGCCCAGGTCCGCCGCCGCCAGCGCCGGCGCGTCGTTGACACCGTCGCCCACCATCGCGACGCGCGACCGGCGCGACTGCAATTCTTTGACGACGTCCGCCTTTCCCGCCGGGCGGACGTTCGCCCGAACGTCGGTGATGCCCACCTGCTGTGCGATCGATCGCGCGGTCGTCTCGTTATCGCCCGTGAGCAGGATCGTCCGCATGCCGATCGCGCGCAGCTCGGCAACGGCGCCGACGCTGTCCGCTTTGATCTCGTCGGCGATCGTGATCGTGCCGATGGCGGCGCCCCCGGCGGCGACATGGACAGCCGTTCGTCCGTCAGCGGACGCGCGGGCATCGGCAACCAGCTCGGAGTTGCCGACCCGCAGCTCTCGACCCTGGACCGTCGCAATCACGCCGAGCCCCGGCTCGTTGCGGAACGACTCGGGTTCTGGAACGGCGATCTTGCGCATCCGCGCGTGCGCGACGATCGCCTTGGCGATCGGGTGCTCGCTGAACAGCTCCGCCGCCGCCGCGTCGCGCAGCAGATCATCGGCGGTCGTGCCGTTCAATGCGACCACCTCCGCGACGACCGGTTTGCCGCGCGTGATCGTGCCGGTCTTGTCCAGGACGACGGTATCGATCGTCTCGGCGTGCTGGAGGGCGTCGATGTCGCGAATGAGGATGCCGCGCTTGGCGCCGCGGCCGGTGCCGACCATGACGCCGGCGGGACTCGCCAGGCCGAGCGCGCACGCGCAGGCGAAGATCAAGACACTGCACACAGCTATG
>JAICTV010000365.1 GCA_025936175.1 Phycisphaerae bacterium | reverse complement strand
TGGCAGAGCGACAACGACGACGATGGAAACCAGTCGTGCCGATTCAGTTGGCTGATGGAAGGCGCGAACATGGGCTACGCGTCCGCCGACGGAACGCGAAACTGGAAGCTCGATCAGCGCCCGGGCCAGACGACGCCGGTTGCTCATTGGCATCAGGACGATCCCGGCGTGCTGCCGAGCGGCGACATCACGGGCGCCGGCGGGCCGACGGGCGTCGTCGCGTACGAAGGGGGACTGCTGCCGGCGAAGTACATCAGTTGCCTGATCGATGCGGACGCGGGGCGCAACGTCGTCCGCGTTCATCGCCCGGTCGCCGACGGCGCGGGCTTCAGGTTCGAACGATCGGATTTGATCAAGCTGAAAGACCCGAGTGATGCGCAGGCCAAGTGGTTTCGGCCCAGCGACGTCGCGATCGGCACGGACGGCGCGATCTACGCCGCCGACTGGTATGACCCGGTCGTCGGCGGACATGACATGAAGGACAAGGCGGGCGGCGGGCGCATCCTCCGCATCGCGCCCAAGGACGATCACACCAGGCCGCCGAAGATCGGTCTGGATTCGCTCGACGGGCAACTCGCCGCGCTCAACAGCTTCGCGGTCAACGTCCGCTACGCCGCCGCGATGAAGCTGCGGCAGCAGGGGGATGCTGCGATCGAGAAACTCGCGGACATGACGCGCGGCGATGACGCGATCGCGCGGGCGCGGGCGACGTGGGTGCTCGCGGGCTTGGGCCAGCATGGACAGGAAGTCGTGAAGGCGATGCTCAAGGCACGCGACGAGCGCGTCCGGCTGACGGCTCTGCGAGCGCTTCGAGCCGCGGGAGCGCTCGACGTCGCAGTGATGGCGACCGATCCGTCGCCCGCGGTTCGTCGCGAGGTCGCGGTCGCGCTGCGCGATGAGCCGTATGAAAAACGCGCGAGCGAATTGCTGCAACTCGCCCGCGGCTACGACGGGCACGATCGCTTCTATCTTGAAGCCCTCGGCGAAGCGTGCGACGGAAAGGAATCGCCGGCGTACGCGATGCTCCTCGCCGCGACCGGCGACGCCGACCCGCTCAAGTGGTCCGATGCCATGGCCGGCATCGCCTGGCGGCTGCATCCGATCACCGCGCTAGATGCGCTGGCGAAACGCGCGAGCGCGACATCGCTCTCGGCTGCCGCGCGAAAGCAAGCTGTTGATGCGATCGCCTTCATGCGCGATGAAAAAGCCGCCGAGACGATGGCGCGACTGACCGACGGCGGCCCGGATGACGTGAAACCGATCGCCGCATGGTGGCTCAAAGACCGCGGCGGCAACGACTGGCAGCAGTACGCCGTCGCGAAAAAGGCCGCGGAAGAAGGCAAGGTCGCCGACACCAAGGCGATGGCCGACGCCCTCAACGCCGATCGCAATCTCATCCTCGACGACAAAGCGAAGTTCGCCGACCGCAAGTCCACCGCCGTCCGCATGGCCAAGACGCACGACGGCGCGATCGCGCTGATCGAGCTCGCATCGGACAACAAATTCCCGAAGGACCTGCTCGAGGCCGCGTCCGATGCGATCTATCGCAACAAAGATCTCGGCGTGCGCGGGCTGGCCAGTAAATATTTTCCGCGCAAGAACACCGCAGGCGCCGCGCTCGCGCCGATCGCGGAGCTGGCGAAGATGCCCGGCGACATCGAGCGCGGGCGCGTCATCTTCACCGGCAAGGCCGGCGGCTGCTCCAAGTGCCACAGCTTCGACGGCGAAGGCAAAGACATCGGCCCCGATCTCACGTCGATCCGCACGAAATATGCGCGGCCGCAACTGCTCGACGCGATCCTGAATCCCAGCGCCAACATCGCCTTCGGTTACGAGCCGTGGGTGATCAAGACCCGCGACGGCCAGGTCTATTCCGGCTTCATCAACGCCGACGGCAAGGAGCTGGTGCTCAAGGAGAGCACCGGCGATCGTCGGATCATTCCGGCCGAGCAGGTGAAGCTGCGCACGAAGCAGGACTTCTCGATCATGCCGGACAACATTGCGCTGGGAATGACGGCGCAGGACCTGGCGGACCTTGCCGAGTTCCTGCTGATCGCACCGACCAATGCACGTCCGTCAACGAAATCGACCGCCGCCGCGGCTGCGGCGAAATGATCGCGCGCACAGGGGGGCGACGCAGGCGTCCGCCGCTACCGCGACTTTTTCCGCGTCGATTTCGCTGCGGCGGGTGTGGCAGGCTTCAGCGCTTTCTGCTCCGCCGCCACGGCCGGTTTCAGCAGCTCGACCAGCGGCGCGCAGCCCGCGTCGTTTGCCATCTTCAACGGCGTCTCGCCGAAGATCGACACGTGCGCCTTCGCACCGCGCGCCAGCAACAGCTCGACCGTCTCGACGTACCGCGGCACGTCGGCGTCGCTCTTGCGGCCGCGGCCCAACCCTTCGCAGATCGAGGCGCACGCGATGAAAAGCGGGGAGAGCTCTCGCTCGGCAGCCGCGACGACCGGCGCGCCGGCGTCGAGCAGGGCGGCGGCGACGGCCCCGCGGCCCGCGCTTGCCGCGTGGTAGAGAGGCGTGTGGCCCGTGAACGGATCGGCCGCGTCGGGCTTCGTGCCGGACTTCAGCAGCGACTTGACCTTCGCCACGTCGCCCGCGCGGGCCGCCGCGGCGAGCCGCGCGGCGTCCTTGTCCTTCGTCTTCGCCCCCGCCGCCCACAGCAGTTCCAGGAGTTGGAGATTGCCCGCACGCCCC
>JAICTV010000131.1 GCA_025936175.1 Phycisphaerae bacterium | reverse complement strand
CTGGGCGACATGCTCTCGCACCGGATCGACTATGCGCACCTGCTCGTCGGTCCGATCCGCAGCCTCGTCGCGGACCTCCGGATCTTCGTCCACGAGCGCGGTGGCAAACCGTCCGATCTGGATGACTGGGTCTCGATGATCGCCCGCTTCGACCACGCGACGACCGGCGTGCTGGAGAGCACGAAGCTGGCCACCGGACGCGGCGAAGGCAATCGCGGGCAGGACGTCGTGGAGCTCAACGGCTCGGAGGGGACGATCGTCTATTCGACGCAGAAGCCGACTGAGATTTCGATCGGAAAGCGCGGCGACAGCGACCTTCATTGCGAGGCCGTTCCTCATGATTTTCTCACCTATCCCGGCTCCCCGCGTGACCCGTCGCAGGGCGATCCGCTGGTCACTTTCCGCTACGACCAATCCTTCGAGTTTATCGACGCCATTTTGAACCAACGTCCGTGCCGGCCGTCTTTTATGGATGGGGTGCGCGCACAGGCGGTTATGGATGCCGCCATCGCCTCTGCCGAGCGGCGATGCTGGGTGGACGTCCCGACGGAAAACTAGGATCGGGTTCGATCCCCGCCTGCGCGAATGAATTCTCACAATAATCGGCGGTTTCCGGCGTGTTTTGAAGGGAATTCACAGCCTCGATTCAGCAACTAAACTAACGTTCCACCGGCGGCACAGCCGAAACAGCAACTTTAGGACAAGCATCCGTGATGGAGTCGCATGCCAGCCGTTCGCCGTCCGCCGAAAGGCAATAGGAAGCCGCCGTCTCCACCTCCGCCGGCAGCGCCCGCCGACGTAAAGGATCCGGCGGCGAGGGCGCATGCGCCGCGCTGGGCAATGCTCGTCGCGTCTTGCGTGTTGCTGGCGGCGCTGGGGGTCGCGCAGCACGTGGTGGGGCGTGAGGCGTCGTTCACGCTGCTGTACCTGCTGCCGGTGCTGGTCGCGACGTGGTTCGCGGGCCAATGGGCCGGCGGGGCGATTGCAGTCCTCGCGGCGTTCGCCGGGCTGGTCAACACGTGGGGCGCCGCGGCGTCGGTGCCGCTCTCTCTGTGGAACGCGGCGGGAAAACTCGGCGTTTACCTGATCTTCTGCCTCCTGCTCGTCGCGATCCATCAGATGCCGGGACGCGGCGCGATGCTGCGACAGATGCGGCAAATGCTTGCCGCCTGTGTCGGCTCCGCTTTCGCGCTGGCGGCATTGGGTTGGATGGTCGAGCGACACGCGCCGTCGACGCCCGCGGACGCGGCGGCTGCCGCCTCCGCCGCCGAGGTCTCCGATGAAGGCCCCGAGCTTTCGCCCGCCGCCACCACGCCGCAACAGATGCTCGAACAGCTCGTCGCGAAAACGCAGGAGAGCATGCAGCTCAGCCGGCCGGTTCTCCTCGGCAGCCGCGATCCCAAGGGGCCCAGTTGCGTCACCGTCGTTCGCAGCGGCGACCTCAAAGGCAATCGCCCGAACGTCCTGGGCGACTGGAACGGCGGCCCCGGAACGACGATGGCGATGCTCTACAACTTCGACCGCCAGGAGATCAACTCCGCGCTGGCCGACTACAACTGGCACCAGACCCGCCTGCGGCAGTACCTCGAAAACGAGATCACCGTGAACCTGCCGGTGGCGCGGAAAGCACACGAGCTGGCGGCGCTGGCGGTGCAGTTCTCGAAGACCGCGGACGCGTGGTCTGAGTTCCCCGCGTCGGCGTTCACCTCGCCGATCAGCTTCGCGCGCGTCGAGGATTGGCCGAGCTTCTGTATGACGTCGCTGGTGCGCGCGGTCGGCGCGAAAGACCTTGCGGCGACGAAGCACTGGTCGGCGGAGCTGGCCACCGCGACCATGTCGCTCGACGACATGCACGCGTGGCTGACGCTCCTGGCCGACGATCATCTCCGCGCCCTCGATTTCCAGAAACAGTGCGAAGGCCTGTTCGTCGAATCGAATCCCAAGATCGAAAAGTACGAGCCGTCGGCGACGATCAGCCAGTTCCCCGCGGGCGTGCTCAGCCTCAACGGCTGGGGCAACTACTCCGAGATCGAGCGGCAGGCGGAGCGGCTGTTCTCCATGCCGCCGGATCGCGTCGCCGAGATCAACAGCAATGATCATCTCACGTCGTCATCGCGCTGGGTGCTCCCCGGCGTGCGCGAGGCGTTCGTGACGCTGCAGAATGCGCTCGGACCCGACAACCGCGCGACGTGGGAACAGGCGGCGCGTACGCCGTACGAGCATTGCTACCTCATCAACATGCTCTTCCGCGCCAGCAGCGCCGACACGGTTGACGACATGGTCGCCGTGCTGAAGAAACTCGACGCGATCCACCCGAAGGCGAGCGTCGGCGAGCTGATGAGCGTGTTGATGTACCGCGGGCATGCGTTCGCCGGCATGGAGTGGTCGGACCGCTTCCAGCCGGAGCTTCAGAAGGCGGCGGCAACCATCCCGACGTCGATGAGTGACGAAGATGCCTTCGTCGCCGCGGGGCGCTGGACCAGCGATTTCTACCACAGCAACGCGCAGTACGGGCTCACGTTCACGCTGCGCGACGCGCTCGACCAGCGCAAGCTCGACTGCGTGCGCGCGACCGACATGATCGGCGCCGTCTATCGCAACGCCGGACGCACGCGCTTCGGCAACGTTCGTCTCTGTGCCGGCACCTTCGCCCACTCCGTCTCCGCTTACATGGGACGCACGGCGGACGACAAGCCGGCCGTGCGGATCTACGACGGGCTCCTCGCCTCGTCGGAATCCCCCGAGACCTTCCCGCAATGCTACTTCAAGGGCCACGCCTACCCGCCCGGCATGGAGAACAACCCGCCGCCGTACTGCGCCGAGGTCTACATCCGCGGCCTGGACAGCTACGTCTGGTCCGAGGGCTACATCATCCGCGGGCCCAACGCCGGGACGTTCAGCACCGCGGGCATTGCCTACTCCGCGCATCATCGCGAGCAGAAGACCGAGAAGGTCTTCAACGGGCCGTTTCCACAGTGAGGGGTCCGGGATGACGCTTGTCGGCGCGCGGTGATACGATCGCACGTATGTCACAGGTCGCCATCGTCACCGGAGCGGGATCGGGCGTCGGACGTGCCGTCGTGTTCGAACTGGCCAAACGCGACTTCCACATCGCCCTGATCGGTCGGCGGCGCGAGCCGCTCGAAGAGACCATCCGCCTGACCCGATCCTCCGGCGGAAGGACGATCGCCATCCCGTGCGACATCGCCGACGCGACGCAGGTCCAGGCGACGGCGGCGCGCGTCCGCGGGGACCTCGGCGACGTCAACGTGCTGGTCAATTCCGCCGGCACCAACATCGCCAAGCGATCTTTGGCCGAACTCTCGGTCGAAGATTATCGTCACGTCGTTGACGTCGATCTCAACGGCGCGTTTTACCTCGTTCACGCGCTGCTGCCCGACATGCGCCGCCGCGGCGAGGGGACGATCGTCAACGTCGTCTCCGATGCGGGATTGACGGCCAACCGCGTCTCCGGCGCGGCATATGTCGCATCAAAATTCGGCCTCACCGGGCTGACCGCGACGATCAACGCCGAGGAGCGCCGCAACGGCATCCGCGCCTGCGCGATCTTCCCCGGCGAGATCAACACGCCGCTGCTCGACCGCCGGCCCAATCCTCCGCCGCAGGAAGCGCGGATGAAGATGCTGCAAGCGGAGGACGTCGCGGCGTGCGTGATGCTGGCGATCGATCTCCCGCAGCGCGCGACGGTCGAGCAACTGCTCGTGCGGCCGCGAACGGCGTGAACGCAGACCATCCTGACGGGGCCTTGTGCAGGGGCGGGATTGATCTCGCGCTCTCCTGCCGCACCGAGGGCGACACAGGTGTCGCCTCGACAAGTGCGACGTCATTTCCCAACGCACCTTACCCGGCTGCGATCGCGTCGCCGAGTAACCGGCGCAGCGCCGCCGGCGTCGGCAGCCGGAAACGCGCCTGCGTTTCTCCCTCGCCCACCTTCATCGTGATCAGGTTGCGCAGGTCCAGTTTGAACATGCTCTCGTCCGTGCCATCGTCGCCGGCGACGAGGATCACGTCGTAGGTCTGCGCCTCCAGAATGCGCAGGATCGCCGCGCCCTTGCTCACGCTGGTGGTGGTGATCTCCACGATCTTTCGGCCGTGGCGGACTTGCAGCGGGTCGCTCGCCGTCAGCACCGCCAACTCCTCCGCGAGTTGCTTTGCCTTCCACGCGCCGAATTCCGGGTCCGCGCGGCGGTAATGCCACACGAGACTGGTACGCTTGATCTCGACGAAGCTTCCGGGCGTGGAGGCTTCGTACACCTTCAGCACCTTCATCAGCTCGTCCATCCACGCATAGCTGACGTTGCGATCGAGCTGCTCCCACTGCGCCTGCGTCGGCCGGCGGATCGCGGCGCCGTGCTCGGCGATCAGACCGAAGGGATAGTTGCCGAGGAACGAATCCAGGTCGTCCGGCGTGCGGCCGCTGATGATGGTGACGTCGATCTCATCACGCGCGCGGAGCAGATCGAGCAGCCGGCGCAGCTCGGGCGTCGGCGTCGCCGCCCCGGGGTCACGCTCGATCTCGCGCAGCGTGCCGTCGTAGTCGAGAAAGAGCGCGATGCGCTGACCGGCTCGGACGGCGGCGGAGAGCGCTGCCTTCGCCTCGTCTGCATGAGATTTGTCATCCGGCGTGAGGTCACGACTGGCCAAATCATCGACGAAGGCCCGCGCCCACCTCGCCGCATCGAACGTCATCACCCGCTGCCGCATCGGCTTCATCCGGTGTTGGCGCTGCTCCGCCGGCATCTGCAGCGCCTCGGCGACGGCGTCGGCAACTTCGCGCGCGTCGTACGGATTCACGCTCATCGCCCCCAGAAGTTCCTCCGCCGCCCCCGCGAACTCGCTCAGCACCAGCACGCCGCGCGCATCCCGCTGCGCCGCGACGTACTCCTTGGCGACCAGGTTCATGCCGTCGATCAGCGGCGTGACCAGGCCCACGTCCGCCAGCGCGTAGAGCGCGCACAACTCGGTGAAATCGATCGAGCCGTGAATGAAATGGAGGGGCGCGTTATTCAGCGTCGTGTACTTCCCGTTGATCCGCCCGACGCGCGCCTCCACTTCCTCGCGCAGCTCGCGGTATTCCTCGACGTTCTCGCGGGAGGGGACGCTGACGAAGATGAATTTGACGCGATCGCGCTGGCCCTGGTGGTCCGCGAGGAACAAATCGATCGCGTCCAGCCGCTGGAGGATCCCCTTGGTGTAATCGAGCCGCTCGACCGACAGGATGATCTGCTTTCCGGCGAACGTTCGGCGGAAGTGGTCGATCTGATCGCGCAGCTCCGGCCGCTCCAGCTCCTGCGCGAATTTCGGCGCGTTGATGCCGATCGGGTAGATGCCCAGGTACGTCGTGCGCCCGCCGTGGCGGATGCGGGTGATCTCGGATTCGATCCCCAGCAGTCGCAGCACGCTGCTGCGGAAATGGCGCATGTAGTTGAACGTGTGGAAGCCGACCTGATCCGCGCCGAGCATCCCCGACACGAGCTCGTCACGCCGCGGATGGCAGCGGAAAACTTCGTACGAAGGGAATGGCGTGTGCAGGAAGAAGCCGACGCGCAGCGACGGGCTCGCGTCCTTGAGCATCGCCGGCAGGAGCATGAGCTGGTAATCGTGCACCCAGACCAGATCACCCTCCCGCGCTTCATTCAACACGATTTGGGCGAACTTGCGATTCACTCGCTGGTAATCATCCCACCATGATGACTCGTAGCGGAACCGCGTCGGCATGTAGTGCAGCAGCGGCCAGACGGAGGAGTTGGCAAAGCCTTCATAAAAACCGTGCTCCTCCTCATCGGTGAGGAAGACGGGCGTGCACCGGAACTGCTCGACGAGCTCCCGCCGCACGGCCGCTCGGCGATTTTCGGGAACGTTTCCCGGCCAGCCGATCCAGCGCAGCGCGTACTGCTCGCGCGAAAGTCCTTCCAGCGCCGCGACGAGCCCGCCGGACGACTTGGCCAAGCCGGCTTCGCCCATCGTGACAGGAAGGCGGTTGGAAACGTTGATCAGCGTGCGCGGCATCCCGGTTCGGGCATCGAACGGCGTGCCGCGCAAGTCTTGCAGCGCTTGAAAATGGCCAAATTCCTGAGTTGTTTCGCCCGCCCGCGATTCGCTATGCTGCCGCCTTGGTCTCCGGCGGATGTTCTATCCGCGCTATGGGCCGCCGGAGAAAAGTCATCGGAATTCGGGATCACAACACGGGCGACACCGCGTGAGCGACGCGTCGGGCCAGCTTCCTCTCGCCGGCGACACGATCTTCGCGCTGCTCGAGGGCAGCTCCGAGGCGCTGTGCGCCGTCGATCGGCAGTGGCGCTACGTCTACGTCAACGCACAGGCGGAGCGGCTGACAGGGATGACGCGCGATCAGATGCTCGGCAGGAGCATCTGGGAGCTGTGGCCGGAATCCGTCGGGGGAGAGGATTGGGGCCACCTCCACCGCGCGATGAACGAAAACGTCTGCGTCGATTTCCGCCATCACTATCGCGCCAACGACACCTATATGGAGGTGCGCGCCTCGCCGTGCGCCAGCGGGCTGGTCATTTTCTTCAAGGACGTGACGCATCACGTTCGTCTCGAGGGGGATCGACATCTCAGCGAGCAGCGCTATCGCTCGCTGGTCGATGCCGTCGTGCAGCTCATGTGGATGAACGACGCGGAGGGTCGGCCGATGTTTCGCAACCGGCGGTGGTACGAGTATACCGGGCTCGAAGAGACGGCCGAGCCGGTGGCGTGGGGATCGATCATTCACGCGGACGACATCGACGGCGTGCAGGCGATACGTCGTCGCGCCATCGCCGAGGGGGAGCCGTATCAGATCGAGTACCGCCTCCGCAGACACGACGGCGAGTATCGCTGGCATCTGGCGCGCGTCGTTCCGCTGAAGGACGCGGGCGGCCGCGTCATCAACTGGTTCGGCACCGCCACCGACGTGCACGACATGAAGCTCGCCGACCAGGAGACGCGAAAAGCGCGGCAGGAAGCAGAAGGCGCCAACGCGGCGAAGGATCAATTCCTTGCGGTCCTCAGCCACGAGTTGCGCACGCCGCTCACTCCGGTGGTGATGACCGTCGCGGCGATGGAGATGGATCGATCGCTCTCGCCGCAGTTGCGCGAGGACCTGACGATGATCCGGCGCAACATCGAATTGGAGACCAAGCTCATCGACGACCTGCTCGACGTCACGCGGATCGCCAACGGCAAAATCCGTCTCACGCCGCGGCCCACGCAGGTGCACGCGCTGCTCAAGAATGTCCTGGACATCGTCCGCGCCGACATTACCGAGAAGCGACTGATCGTCCGCACGCACCTCGGCGCCGCTGATTGCGAAGTCTGGGCCGATCCCGCGCGGCTGCAGCAGATCTTCTGGAACCTGATCAAGAACGCGATCAAGTTCACGCCCGCCGGCGGATACGTCGACGTCGTCACCGCCAACGTCGGCGAGCGGATCGTCAAGATCGAGGTGATCGACAGCGGCGTCGGGATCGAGCCGGCCGTGCTTGAGCGCGTCTTCAACGCCTTCGACCAGGGCGAGGCGGCGGTGACGCGGCAGTTCGGGGGGCTCGGGCTGGGCCTGGCGATCAGCAAAGCGCTGGCGGAGCTGCACGGCGGCGCGATCCGCGCCGAAAGCGAAGGCAAGGGCCGCGGCTCGAAGTTCATCGTCGAGCTCCCGGCGCGCGGCGCCGTGCAGAAGCTGGTCGATCAGATTCAACCGCTGCACGGCAGCAACATCGATCATTCGCAGCGATTGCGCCTGCTGCTGGTGGAAGACCACGCCGACACGCGGCGGATGTTGCACCGGCTGCTCGAAGAGCGCCGCTTCACCGTCTTCACCGCCGGTTCCGTCGCCGCCGCGCTTTCGATCCTGTCGCGCGAAAACATCGACGTCCTGATCAGCGACATCGGCCTGCCGGACGCGAGCGGCCACGACCTGATGCGCCAGGTCGCGCGCGTTTACGAGTCGATCGTCGGCGTCGCGATCAGCGGCTTCGGGATGGATTCGGACGTGAAGCTCAGCCGGGAGGCCGGCTTCGCCGTGCACCTGACCAAGCCGGTGGATCTGGATCAGTTGGAGAGCTTGATCCGCACGTTGTCGCGCCGTCACACGCCGGCTTCGCAAGTCATGTCATGCTGAGGTGCTCCGAAGCATGACGATTCTCTACTTCCTTCTTCGATACGGCGGATCGACCGGCGGATCGTCGAACGTGTCCACCGGATCGACGCCGACGCGGCGCACGCGCGGGCCGATGCGACAGAGCACCTCGTAGGTGATGGTCTCCGCGTGATGCGCGATGGCATAGGCGCCGGCGGGCGAGAGCGGATCGTTGTCCATCACCGTCACCTCATCGCCGATGTTCGCCTGCGGGATGTCGGAAAGATCGATCGTCGTCAGGTCCATGCTGATACGGCCGATCACCGGGGCGCGCTGGTTCTGCACGATCATCGAGCCGCGATTCGAGAGCAGGCGCGGGTAGCCGTCCGCATAGCCGACCGGCACGAGCCCGATGCGGCTGTCGCGCGGCGCGTGCCAGGTGTGGCTGTAGCCGACGCCGGTGCCCTTGGGAATGTCGCGAATGCCAACCAGCGGCGCGACGAATTTCGCAACGGGGCGGAGCGGACGGTCCATCGCGGGTTGATCGGTCGGGTCCATCCCATAGAGACTGATGCCGGGGCGGACCATGTCGTACTGCGCCTGCGGCATGAAGAAGATCGCCGCGCTGTTGGCGGCGTGGCGGGGGATCTTACCGCTCAAGTCGCCGGTCACGCGATCGAAGTGCGCGAGCTGCTCCTCGCCGATCATGTCGCCCGGCATGTCCGCGGCGGCCATGTGCGTGCAGACGCCCATCAGCCGCAGCGCGGGCCACTGGCTGACCTGTTGCAGCAGTTCCAGCGCCCGCTCGACGCCGACGCCGCTGCGCGCCATGCCGGTATCGACCATCACCTGGATCGCCGCGCGGCGGTTCATCCGCTCGGCGATGCGCGCGACGTCGTCCGCAGCCGATTTGCTCGCCAGCATCAGGTGAAGGTCGTTCTCGATCGCGTACTCGATGCGCTCGCGCTGCGGCGAGATGAGCGCGTTCTCGACGGGTTGAAAGATCAGGATCGGCACTGGTGACTGCGGCAGCGCCGCCGCCTCGTCGATCGTCGCAACGCCCAGCGCATCGACGATCGGCGGCTCCTCGCCCTTGGGGCCGGTAAAGTTCGTGAGCGCGTCGGCCACGATGAATGCGCCATGGCCGTACGCGTCCGCCTTGATCATCGCGCAGACCTTCACGCCGGCGCGAAGCCGCGCGCGCATGACCGAGACGTTGTGCAGCAGCGCGCTGCGCGAGATGAGGAGGCGCGGTTGTTGGACGACTTGATGCATCTCTCGGCGGCGTCGGCTATGAGAATTCGCCGACATTCTAAAGGTACGGGAGCCGGTTTCGTTTTGACAGCGCGACGCGCGAGCGTGACACTTTCAACTGGCTTCACCTCGGGCAGGGAAACGAATGACATATCAACCGCCGCAGCAACCACCGCCGCCGTACCAGCAGCAACCGCCGCTTCCGATTTCGCCGCTCGCGTACGGCGGATGGGAGCAGCCGTTCTCGCGGCCCGGCATCCTCACCGCCGTCGGCATCTTCAGCATCTGTCTCGGGGCGCTGAGCTTCCTTGTCAACGCGGGCGGCGTGTTCTCCAACGCCGCGATGCTGGTGATGTCGAAGGCGCCGCCGTCGCTGTTCACGATGCCGCCGATGACGGTGACGGCCAAAACGGCGACGTCGCCCAGCGTCTCCGGCGGGATCGTCGTCACGCCGGACGAAGACGGGCTGCCCGCAGATCAGCGCGCGACGATCATCCGCGTGATGAGCCACGGCAAGACGCAACTGACACAACGCCAGATCGACAGCCTTGACGCACTGATGGCGCAAGCGGGTCAGAGAATCTTCCCCTTCGCCGCGGGCGGCACGTTCAACGCGCAGGCGATCAGCGCCAACATCACCGAGCGCGGCGACATCCCGCGCGCGGATCAGACCGCGCCCGTGGGCGCCTACTACGTCGTCGGCACCGGGCGCGTCGAAGTCTACGAGAATCACGCCGTCTTCCGTCCCGATGGATCGGCCGACGTCGTCAGCGTGACGCCCGCGCCGCCCGCGACCGGGCCAACGATGCAGACCTCAACCGTGACGATCAACACCAGCACCGGCGGCACATCGAGCGTCACGATCAAGGGCGGCCCGCCCGTCAACCCCTTCGCCGCCTTCACCGCCTTCAACAAAATGAACCCGACCGGCATCTGGATCACGCTCGTCGCCAGCTTCGTGAGCGCGCTGTTGGCGATCTACCTGTTCGTGATCGGCATCATGGTGCTGCGCGACTCGCGCAGCGGCGCGCGGCTGCACTGGGTCTACGCGATGTTGAAGATACCGCTGGTCATCGTCGCCGCCGTCGGCACCCACATCATGACCAGCAGCATGATGTCGTCGTTCGCCGCGAGCGTTCCCGGCGCACCGGGCTTCGGTGTCACCGGCGGAGCGGGTGTGCCCGCGGCGACGACCTCGATCATGCAATCGATGATGATCGTCACCGCCGCCGTCACCGCGGCGATCTACCTCGCCTATCCGCTGTCGCTGATCTTCATCCTCAGCACGCGGACCGTGCGCGACTACTACAGGGCGCTGCAATCGGGCGAGCGGCCGGCGCAATATTGAGCTTTGGGATGACCTGTGCGGGAATTACTTCTGCCGGAAGACGATGCGACCCTTGGTCAGGTCGTACGGCGAAAGTTCGACCTTCACGCGGTCGCCGGGCAGGATGCGGATGAAGTGCTTGCGCATTTTCCCGGAGACGATGCCGAGGATCTCGCGGTCGCTCCCGTCCAGCTTGAGCTTGAACATGGCGTTGGGCAACGCCTGGGAAACGGTCGCTTCGACTTCAATCGGCTCGCTCTTAGCCACGCGCGGGTTCTCCGGGGGAAAAATCGGACGATTCAACAGCGGGCGATATGGTAGGGCTGACGACGCACGATGACAAGCGGCATGCGAAGAGCATCAATCCAGCAGCGCAGGCAATTCGCGATAACCGCTGACGATGCGGACAACCTCCAGCGGCTTGGTCTGCGGTCGATACACGATCAGGTACGAGCGGACGCTCCAGACGCGAAGCTCTTCCTCTGCCAGTCGTCGCGGAGATGCCCGAGCCGAGGATGACGCACCAGCCGGCGAATCGCCGCCTCGATCTCGTCCATGACTCGGTTTGCGGCGGCCAGGTTTTGACGTGCGATGTACGTCCAGATCTCGTCGAGATCGTCGCGGGCGCGGCGAAAGGCGGAATCGCCGCGTCATCGGCGGCTTGCTCGGCGCGCGCGGGCTTTGCGGCGCAGGTCCGAGAAGGCAACGTCCCCGTCCACGTATTCCCCGCGCTTCAACTGGTCCAGTGCGACTGCCACCTTACCCCGCAAGCGCTTCAACTGCGCGCGCCGCGCCTCGTCCCGCTCCGCGAGCAGGCGCAGCGCTTCGCGCACCACTTCGCTCGGCGACTCGTATTTACCGCTGTCGACCTTCTGCCGGATGAGCGTCTCGAGTTCGCGAGTTAACGTCACGTTCATAACATGGAAGTCTAGCACCGGCGAAAATGGAGACAATCCGTTCTCACTTCGCAAGCGATTCGGCGATGCGATCGAAACTCTCTCGCCGCCAGGGCGGGGCGGTCCCGGCGGCGACGTCCGGGAAGAAGCCGTCCAGATTCTCCCGCGTGACGTCCCATAGGCCGAAGACTTTCACGCCCGGGGTGTCGATCACCGCGCCGCCGAAACCAAGGGGATAGCGACGAGCGGACGTCGTCGTGTGCCGGCCCTTGGCGGTGTATTCGCTGACGTCGCCGACGCGCAGGTCGAGCTGCGGCTGGATCGCGTTGATCAGACTGCTCTTGCCGACGCCGCTGGACCCGGCGAGGACGGTCGTCCGATCCTTCAGCATCGCCCGAAGGAGGTCGAGCCCGAGTTCGTACTCGACACTGGTCTTGAGGATCGAAATCCCCAGCTTCTGATAATACTCCAGCGCCTCGAGTGGCTGAGGCGATTCAGCGTCATCGGGCGGAAGATCGAACTTGTTGAGACAAACGATCGGCTTGAGTTTCCCGCTCTGCGCGGCGATCAGCATCCGGTCGATCAGGCCCCACTTCACCCCGGGGTTGGCGACGCTGGCGACGATCAGCATCTGATCCGCGTTGGCGACGATCGGGTGTTGCTCGATCTGCTTGAAGCTGTCCGAGCGCGTCAGCACCGTGTCGCGCGCCAGAACCTGCTCGATCACCGCCTCCGGGCGGCCGAGATCGTCCTTCGTGCCGCTCTCGCGAATGCGCACGCGGTCGCCGACCACGATGCCGGTCTCCGCGACTTTGTTCAGCGTCTTGCGCGTGACGCAGAGATATGTGACGCTCTCGCGCTCGACCTCGCAGAAGAGCGAGTGGATCTGGATGACCTGCCCGATCGGCAACGACTCGATGCCGGCGGCCGATCCCTCGTCCGATGCGCGCATCGCCGCCGTCTTGAGGATCTTCTCCTGCTCCGCGTTTTTTGAACGGTTCGTGAAGCGCTGCTCCTTCTCCGCGTTTTCCTCCTCGAAGTCGCCCTGGATGTAGCGCTCGGCTAAATCCTCGTTCTGGCGCGGCTTTTTCCGGCGTCGTGAGCTCATTCGTCGCCGCCGAGTGTGCGGAAAACGGCCGGAAACTACAAGTTTGAGTCGCGCGACTCGCGGCCATAAGATGCATCGGTGACGTTCCCCCTCCCGCTTTTTGACGAATACGAGAAGAAGGAAAAGTGCGGCCTGTTCGGGGTATGGGGCACCGCCGAGGCGTCGCACCTTTGCTACCAGGGCCTCTTTGCGCAGCAACACCGCGGACAGGAATCGGCCGGCATCGCGGTCGTGGATTCCGCCGGCGGGATCAACGGGCACATGGGAATGGGCCTCGTAAGTCAGGTCTTCCCGCCGCGCATGCTCCGCGAAGATCTCGCCGGCAACGCGGCAATCGGTCACGTCCGCTACTCGACCACCGGATCGTCAAAACTTTGCAACGCTCAGCCGCTGCTGCGGCAGTTCTCAATGGGGCCGGTCGCGGTCGCGCACAACGGGAACTTGATCAACGCGGCATTGTTGCGCGCGGAATACGAGCGGCTGGGCCACATCTTCCAGAGCACGACCGACACCGAGATCATCGTTCACCTGCTGGCCAAGCCGTCGCACCTGGAAAAGGCCGACCCGCTGCCGCACGTGCTTAAGCATTTGCAGGGCGCGTTCAGCCTGCTGTTCCTCTTTCCCGATCGGATGGAAGCCTGCCGCGATCCGTGGGGCGTGCGCCCGCTGTCATTGGGGAAGACCGTGGAAGGGCAATGGTGCGTCGCCAGCGAGACGTGCGCGTTCGATGCCATCGGCGCGACGTTCGTCCGCGAGATCGAGCCGGGCGAGATCGTCCGCATCGACGACAGCGGCATCCATGCCCGCCGGTTCGATTCGCCGCCGCCGGAGACGGCGCACTGCGTCTTCGAGCACGTCTACTTCGCCAACCCGGCGAGCAAGATCTTCGGGCAGACGGTTCACACCGTTCGCGAGGCGCTGGGCCGGCAACTGGCGCAGGAAGCGCCGGCGGCGGCGGACTACGTGATGCCGATGCCGGACTCCGGTCGCAGCGCCGCGCTGGGTTTCGCCAAGCAATCCGGTATTCCGTTCGAGGAAGGGATCGTCCCCAATCGCTTCGTCGGCCGCACGTTCATCCTGCCCAATCAGGGCCAGCGTGACCGCGCGGTGGCGATGAAGCTGAACATCATCCCGGACGTGGTGAACGGCAAGCGGATTATCCTCGTCGAAGACTCCGTCGTCCGCGGGACGACGACGCGCTCGAAGATGCGCGCCCTCCGTCACGCCGGCGCCAAGGAGATTCACCTGCGCGTCTCCTGCCCGCCGATCCGGCATCCGTGCTTTTACGGCATCGATTTCCCGACCACGACGGAGCTGATCGCACACGAGCGCAGCGTCGAGCAGATCGCGCAGTTCCTCGAGGTGGACAGCCTCGCGTACCTCTCGCTCGACGGGATGCTCGGGTGCCTGCGCGAAAACAAAGACGCGTACTGCACCGCATGCTGGAGCGGGAATTACAAGATCCCGATCGATCAGCCGCAGAGCAAGTTCAGCTTCGAGCGCGAGCAGCTCAAGATGTTCTAGGGGGTGCGTCGGGGAGGGTGACACTCCCGCCGAGTCGGTCATTTCTTCTGCGGCCGCGGCTCGGCAGGAGCCTCGCCCTCCCTCCATAAGTCCGAGAACTCTCGTTTCTTCAGCGATTCAAACCACAGAAGCATCACGCGCGGTAAATCTGACACAGTTTTGCGTCGATGTCGTTAATAGCGCACCCGCGTCAGCGAGGTTCGCTGCTATGACGTCATCGCAGGAACGCAAAGTCATGGGGGGGCTGGGCCTGGCGAGCATCATCATCGCCGGGGTGACGCTCTGCTATCACCTCGGCGCCGAGCGCCTGGTCGCTTCGAGCGATCGCGTCAATCACGCGCACGCGCTGATGACCGCGCTCGCGGATTTCTCGACGAAGATGCAGACGGTGCGGATGGCGACGCGCGGTTACGTCGTCACCGGCGATCCGCGCATCCACATGGACTTTATCGACGGCCTCAAGGACGTCGAGCGATCGATTACCGCGGTCAAACTCGCCGCGCAGGATGATCCCCGCCGCGCGAAACGAGTCCGCGAGATCGACCTGATGGCGCAGCGGCGCATGGAGCACAGCCAGGAGCTGGTGAACCTCCACGATCATTCCGGCGGGATCATCGCCACGGTCTCGGTCCTGTCGGAGTACCGCGACGATCTGGACGACCCGCTGAACGACAAGGTCGAGCGATTGCTGCAGGACACGCGTGTGGAACTGAACCGGCGCGAGCATCTGGCCGACGCGTGCGGCGAGATCATGTTCTGGATGCTGATGTGCGGCGCGGTGGTGGAGCTGTCATTCGCGGTCGCCGCCGCCGGCGTCATCCGCCGCGACATCCGCGAGCGCCGCCGCGCCACCGCCGCCCTTGCCGCCAACGAAGCCACGCTCCGCAGCTTCTACGACAGCGCGCTGACGGTCATGGGCATCGTCGAAATCGTGGACGGCAGGGACATCGTCTTCGTCTCGGCCAACGCCGAGGCGGGCAAGATGTTCGGCAAACCCGCGGCGGAGCAGGTAGCGAGGCGCATAGCCGTCCATGAAGCCACGGTCCATCTGCAGGCCGCCCCAGTACGGATCACCAGAGTCCCGCCAG
>JAICTV010000060.1 GCA_025936175.1 Phycisphaerae bacterium | reverse complement strand
GTCACCGAAGCGCTGCTCGACACGATCCTCTGCAACGGCGGCGAGGGGCTGCGCAGGTCAATCGACATCAACGACGAGGACCATCCCATCGCCGGACAGGTCATCGGCTCAGACCCTGCGACGATGTCGCGCGCGGCGAAGATCCTTCACGAGCGCGGCTACGACGTGATCGACCTGAACTTCGCCTGCCCGGTGAAGAAGATCAAGAACAAGGCGCGCGGCGGCCACATGCTGATCGATGTGCCGCGCGCGATCTCGATCGTCAGAGCGGTGCGGGATGCGCTGCCGGCGGAGGCGATCACCACGGTCAGCCTGCGGCGTGGGTTCGATGACTCGATCGAGTCGCGCGAGCGCTTCGAGCAGATCATGGAGACGATCTGGTCGCACGGCTACGCCGCCGTGCGCGTCCACGCGCGTACCGTGGAGCAGAAGTATCTCGGCCCGAGCCGATGGAGTTTTCTTCGCGAGGTGAAACAGCGCTGGCCCGACAAGACGATTCTGGGCAGCGGTGACGTGTTCACGGCGGAGGATGTCGTGCGCATGCTCGAGGAGACCGGCGTGGACATCGTCTGGATCGCGCGCGGCGCGATCGGCAATCCATGGATCTTCCAGCACGCCGCGGCGATGTTGGCATCGCGCGCGTCTGTAGGGGCGACGCCCGCGTCGCCCTCTTCGGCATCCGGAAAGGGCGACGCAGGCGTCGCCCCTACGATCCGTCCTCCAACCATCCACGAGCAGCGTGACGCGCTCGCCGAACATTTCTCGATCGCCATGCAGATCCACGGCGAGCAGCTCGCCGGGCGGCGGATGCGCAAGATGGGGATCAAGTACAGCCGCTTCCACCCGCAGTCCGCCGACGTGAAAACGCACTTCATCAACGTCCGCAGCTTGCGCGACTGGAGCGGGGTGCTTGATCGCTATTACGCCATCGACGGCCCCGGCGTCTGGCCGGCCGCCAACGCGGCAGATGAGGTGAACGAGGATTCTGCCGAGGCGTCCTGCAAATCCGAACCCGCCCGCGCGTGATTGGCCTCGTCACTTCAACGGGAGGTTTTCGATGAGATAGCGTGACGACGTCAAGAAGATGAAGTTTGCGTCGGAGGACGATGCCGCGAAGAAGCTCATCGCTGTCACGCGCGTGCGCGTCATCGAGGACTCGAATCTGATCGAGGTGATGGTGGAGCGGAAGCCGCGGGGACGACCAGCAGGTGACGAAGGAGATGCTCCAGAAGGTGAGTGACGAGCTGGAACAGATCTCGCAACAGGCGAACGCCGCGCCGGCGGAGATCCGCGTGCTTTGCAAGCCGAGCCGTGGATAATCGCGGCCATCGTGCACTCGAAGGAGCCGCGGAGAAATCGTCTGGCCAAGGTGCTGCCCGAGGAGTGGCGAAAGTTCCTCGTCGCCCACGGCGTCCCCAAGCGAAAGTATACCGCCGTGCTTCGCGCAGAGATCGTCGGCGGGCGCGTGATCGATGAGATGATCGTCGAGGAAGGCTGGATTATCGCCCTCGACCGCGCCGGCCTCGGCGGGACGTTCGAACGCCGTATCGAAATCGACCCCCGGCAAATCACCGCGATCGAGATTCTACAAGTTGTGTAATTCTTACTAGTCGTGGCTTTGGCATCTTGCCCGAGCGTCCGAGCGGAGCGATCTTCTTGCAGGTAGCGGCTCATGCCGCGAACACTCGGACGATACGCTCAAGCTAAGAATGAGAATCGCGATCATCGGAGATTCGCCCTGCCACCTCTGCAACGCGGCGTGCTGCAAGCAGAACGGACACGAATACGCCGCGATCCTGCGCGGGAATGAGATCCGGAAGTTCGCCGCGTTCTCCGTCGACGCGCGGATCGCGACCGATGACGGACGGACGGTGATCGAGAAGGTGCTCCCGTACCAAGACGGTCGCTGTCAGTTCCTCGGGCCGGACGACCGCTGCGCAATCTACGACGATCGCCCCGCCGCCTGTCGCGCTTTTCAGTGCATCGGTCACTTCAATGCCGGCGGCATCGGACGTCACGGTCGGTTTCTACAGCAGAATCCGACGGTTTTGAGGTTGCTGGAGACGTTGTAGGGGCGACACTTGTGTCGCCCTCTTCACGCGCGGCGGCGACGGGCGCGACACGCGCCGCCCCTACGCAATGCCGCATCACATCGGTACGATTCATGACGCGCGAATGGGCATCGTTAACGATCAATCTGCGCCGTCCCTCGTGGTGGTCGACCCCGCGCTGGCGGATTCGCTGGAGCGGCTGCGCAGCGTCGTCGATACGGCGGTGGACGGGATCATCACCATCGACGAGCGCGGCGTCATCGACTCGGTCAACCCCGCTGCCGCGCGGATGTTCGGCTATGCGCCCGATGAACTGCTCGGCCGTAACGTCAGCATGCTGATGCCCTCGCCCCACGCGGAAGCGCACGACGGCTATCTCGAGCACTATCTCAATACCGGCCAAGCGCGGATCATCGGCATCGGCCGGGAGCTTCACGCCAGGCGCCGTGACGGCTCCGCGTTCCCGATGCGGCTGGCAGTGAGCGAGATGAGGTTCTCCGACGGCCGCCGCGCGTTCACCGGGATCGTCACGGACCTGACCGATCGCCGGCGGCTCGAGCGCCAGGTGCTCGAAAGCGCGGCGAGCGAGCAGCGCCGCATCGGACAGGATCTGCACGACGGGCTGTGTCAGCAGCTCGCCGCGCTGGGCGTATCGATCGAGATGCTCAAGCGAAAATCGTCTCAAGGCAGCACGATCGATCCGGCGCAGCTCGACAAGATCCGCCAGCTCCTGAACAACTCACTCGGCCAGCTCCGCCAGGTCGCGCACGGCTTGCAGCCGGTGAGCTTTCGCGCCGGCGGATTGCCGGCGGCGCTGCGCGAACTGGCGATGATGACCGCGGATCGTTTTCACGTCTGCTGCCGCGCGCGGTGCGCAAACGACGCCGATGTCGACGATCAGACGACCGCCGATCACCTCTATCGCATCGCTCAGGAGGCGACGGGCAACGCGATCAAGCACGGGAAGGCCAGGCAGGTGCGGATCAATCTCGCGACGCCGCCGGTCGGTGGGCTGTGGCTGGCGGTGATGGACAACGGCGTCGGCTTCCCCGGGGCGAACGTGCCGCCGACGGTCCCCCCGCCGACGACGTCCGGCATGGGTCTGCGCATCATGAAGTACCGCGCCGACGCGATCGGCGCCGATTTCCGCATCCGCCGCCGCCGTCGTGGCGCCGCGGTGTGCTGCGCCCTGCCCCCGGCACGCCGTTAAGAAACCAGCTCCGCCTCCACCGCCTCGCGGCCCTTGTTGAAGGTGAAGTCATGCTTCGTCGGGTCGGCGTCCACGCGAATCGTGTCGCCTTCGGCGAACTCGCCTTTGAGGATTCTCGACGCAAGCGGGTTTTCGATCCGCTGCTGGATGACGCGCTTGAGCGGACGAGCGCCGTACGTCGGGTCGTAGCCTTCTTCGGCCAGCAGGCGCTGGGCGGAATCTGAGATCTCAAATTTCAGATTTCGAAGAGCAAGCCGCTTGCGCAGGTGGTTGAGCTGCACATCGACGATCTCGCCGAGCTGGTCCTTGCTCAGCGGGTGGAAGACGATGATTTCGTCCACGCGATTGAGAAATTCCGGACGGAAGTAATTCTTGAGCATGTCGCGGACGGCGGCCTCGATCTCCCATTCCTCGGCGTTCTTGCCGGTCAGGTCCATGATCTGCTGGCTGCCGATGTTGCTCGTCATGACGATGACGGTGTTCTTGAAATCGACGGTGCGGCCCTGACCGTCGGTCAGCCGGCCGTCGTCGAGCACCTGAAGCAGGACGTTAAAGACGTCGCGGTGAGCCTTCTCGATCTCGTCGAAGAGGATGACGCTGTACGGCCGGCGGCGGACGGCTTCGGTCAATCGTCCGCCCTCTTCGTATCCGACGTAGCCGGGCGGGGCGCCGATCAGACGCGCGACGGAGTGCTGCTCCATGAACTCGCTCATGTCGATGCGCACCATCGCGTTCTCATCGTCGAACAAAAACTCGGCGAGCGCTTTGCACAGTTCCGTTTTGCCGACGCCCGTGGGGCCGAGGAACATGAAGCTGCCGATCGGCCGATTCGGATCGCCGAGCCCCGCGCGGTTGCGCCGCACCGCATCGGAGACGGCGCGGACGGCGTCTTCCTGTCCGATCACGCGTGCGGCGAGGCGGTCTTCCATCTTCACAAGCTTCTCGCGCTCGCCTTCGAGCATCCGGCTGACCGGGATGCCGGTCCACCGCGACACGATCGCGGCGATCTCGTCGCTCGTCACCTCGTCTTTGACCAGCGCGTTGCCGGCGGCGGCCATGTCGTGCACGCGCTGTTCGGCGGCGGCGAGTTTGGCTTTGAGCTCGCGAATCTCGCCGTATTGAATCCGCGCGGCCACTTCCAGCTTGCCTTGCCGCTGCGCCTGCTCTAACTCGACCTGCTTGCGCTCAAGCTCCTCGTTCAGATGCTTGACGTCGTTGATGACCTTCTTCTCAGCTTCCCAGCGCGAAGTAAGATGCGTGTTGCGCTCCTGCAGCTCGGCGAGCTCGCGATTTGCCTTCTCCAACTGCTTCTTCGACGCCGGGTCCTTCTCGTTCTTGAGCGCTTCGATCTCGATCTGCAATCGCATGATCTCGCGGCGGATCGCGTCCAGCTCCGCGGGCATCGATTCGTTCTCGATCCGCAGGCGGGATGCCGCTTCATCGACGAGATCGATCGCCTTGTCCGGCAGGAAACGGTCGGTGATGTAGCGATCGGACAGCACGGCGGCGGAGACGATCGCGCCGTCGGTGATGCGCACGCCGTGGTGCGTTTCGTAGCGGCCCTTGAGGCCGCGGAGGATCGCGATGGTGTCCTCGACGCTCGGCTCGCCGACGATGATCGGCTGAAATCGGCGCTCGAGTGCCGCGTCCTTCTCGATGTGCTTGCGATACTCGTCGAGCGTGGTCGCGCCGATCGTCCGCAGCTCGCCGCGCGCCAGCGCGGGCTTGAGGAGGTTGCCCGCGTCCATCGCGCCCTCGGCCTTGCCGGCGCCGACGACGGTGTGCAACTCGTCGATGAAGAGGATGATCTTTCCTTCGCTCTGCGTGACCTCCTTGATGACCGCCTTGAGGCGGTCCTCGAACTCCCCCCGGTATTTCGCGCCGGCGATGAGCGCGCCCATGTCGAGGGCGACGATTCTCTTGTCGCGCAGGACCTCGGGCACGTCGTTGTTGAGGATGCGGATCGCCAGACCTTCGACGATCGCCGTTTTCCCGACGCCGGGCTCGCCGATGAGGACGGGGTTGTTCTTCGTGCGGCGCGAGAGCACCTGGATCGTCCGACGAATCTCCTCATCACGGCCGATGACGGGATCGATTTTTCCTTGCCGCGCCAGCTCGATCAGGTCGCGGCCGTAGCGCTGGAGGGCCTGGTATTTCTCTTCCGGATTCTGGTCGGTGACCCGCTGTCCGCCGCGGACGTCCTTGAGGGCGGCGAGGATCGCGTTGTGATCGACGGCGTTGACGGAGAGCAATTCCTTCGCCTCGCTTTTCACCTGCGCGAGCGCGAGCAAGAGGTGCTCCGTCGAAACATATTCATCCTTCAGACGATCCGCTTCCTTCTGCGCCTGATTGAAGACATCCTGTATCGTGCGGCTCATGCCCGTCTGCGTGCCGGTCGCGCGCGGCAAGCGCTCGAGCTCGCCTTGGACCATCTCGCTGATGCGCAGCACGTTCGCGCCCATCTTCGAGAGCAGCGGCCGCACAACGCCCTCTTCCTCAGCGAGCAGCGACGCGAGCAGATGCAGCGGCGTGATCTCGCTGTGGTCGCGCGACTGGGCCAACTCCTGAGCCCGCCCGACCGCCTCCTGGGCTTTGATGGTGAACTTGTCGAAGCGCACGGCCAGACCTCCAGTGTTCGTGATGGAACGCTGAGACTATGGCAAAGATGAGACCAGGCGGAATGGCCGGAAATGCGCGATTTTCCGCGAGTTGTGACGAGGTTTAGCGGACACTAGCTGCCAATCCGCGCACGGTGGAGGAGCGGCTGCAACATTGGCAGTTCGTTGAAAAGGGATTTTTCACCACGGAGGCGCGGAGACACGGAGGCGCTTTCGTCGTTCGAGCGCGCCTCCGTATCTCCGTGCCTCTGTAGTAGATCTTCTTTTAAGCGAGCCGAAACAGTTTCGTCGCGTTGTCGTGCAGGAGCTTTCGCTGGATCTGCTTGCTCGGCGCGATCCGGCGGATCAGCTTGATCATGCTCGCACCGGTGCAGGTCGGTCCTTCGCCGGCGGGATCAGGGCAGTCGCTGCCGAACACCAGCTTGTCCTGGTGCCGCGTGAGAAAAGCGACCGCGTGCTCCTCGTCGCGCGTCAGCGCGTTGAGCCCTGAACCGGCGGAGAGATCGCCGAAGAAGTTCTCGTGATCGCTCAAGTAACGATCAGAAATTCCACCGGGCGTGATCTTGCCCTTGGGATAGAGCGCCTTGGCATCGTCCACGTTCCTGGCGTCGATGTTTGCCCAGAACGTTTGCGCATGCGCGATGAACTTCACCTTCGGCCACTTCGCCAGCACGTCGCCGAAGCGCGCGAAGCCGGTGTTGAACATACCGACCTGGAAATGCATCAGGATCGGCACGTCGAAGTCCTGGGCGATGGCGTAGATCCGCTCCATCTCTGGCGAATTGACAGGCAGGTTGAACTTCTGCTCGCCGATGCAGACGGCGCCCTGTTTCAGCGCGGCGACGATGCGGTCGTGTGCTTCGGGCAGATCCGGAACTTCATTCGCGCCGAAGTAGTAGACGTGCGGATGCGATTCCGCGATCGCGATGCACGTATCAACGGTTCCCGCGCCGGCGTAGAGACCGTTCGCCTTGCCTTTCAATGTCGATTCCGTGATGACCGGCGTGCCGCCGGGCTGCAGGATCGTTTGCGTCACGCCCATCTTCCGCTGGTGGTGCAGCAACGCCTGATTCGATCGGCCCCAGTAAGTGGTGTGCTGATGGATGTCGATGATGGGCTCGACCGCCGGCATCGTCGAAGGCGCGGTCTGGCCAAGAACGAGCGATGACGCGAGCGCGGCGCCCGCGGCGGCGGCGAGCATCTGCCGGCGCGTGATCGGATGACGGTCTTGCAACGTGATCTCCCTCGGGCGGTAATGGTCGCAGCGATGAACGCACTACGCCAGATCGCGGTGTTTGTTGTCATTTCCGCTTCGGTTGCGGGCGCGGCGGCGACCGCGCCGACGGTGAAGCCGGAGGATCTGCCGCGCGTCCCGCCGACGGAGCCCAAAGACGCGGTGAAGACGTTCAAAGTCCGCCCCGGTTTTCACGTCGAGTTGGCCGCGGCCGAGCCGAACGTCATCGACCCAATCGCGATGTGCTTCGACGCCGACGGTCGCATGTTCGTCGTCGAGATGCGCGATTACTCCGAGCGCCGCGCGGAAAAGCTCGGGCGCATCCGCATGCTCGAAGACCGCGACGGCGACGGCGTTTACGAGACATCGACCGTCTTCCTCGACCATCTGCCCTGGCCGACGGCGGTCATGTGCGTCAACGGCGGCGTGCTGGTCGGTGCCTGCCCGGACATCATTTTCGCCAAAGACACCAACGGGGACGGCGTCGCGGATGAGACCAAAATTCTGTTCACAGGCTTCGGCACCGACGAAGAGCTCAACGTGCAGGGTCTCTTCAACAACTTCATCTGGGGGCTCGACGATCGCATTCACGGATGCTCCGGACACGACGGCGGGATGGTCAAGCAGGCGCTGCACCCGGGCGCCCCGCCGCTCGATGTGCGAAACAAAGGCTTCGTCATCGACCCGCGAAACTGGAGCATGACCACCGAAGCGGGCGGCGGTCAGTACGGACTCTCGTTCGATCATCTCGGCCGGTTGTTCACCTGCGAGAACTCCAGTCACTGCGAGTTCTTCATGTACGACGCCCGCTACGCCGCGCGAAATCCATATATCACGCTCCCGGATCCGCTTATTTCAATCGCCGCTGACGGTCCGGCGGCGGAGGTGTTTCGCGTCAGTCCGGAAGAGCCGTGGCGTGTGATCCGCACGCGCTGGCGCGTCGCGGGACTCGTCGGCGGCCCGGTCGAGGGCGGAGGGCGATCCGCGGGATACTTCACCGGCGCGACCGGCATCACGGTCTATCGCGGCGACGCGTTCGGCCCCGACTACGTCGGCGACGCCTTTATCGGCGATGCGGGCGGGAACCTCGTGCATCACAAGCGCATTCGCACCGGGCCGGATGGAATCACGCCGGTCGCGCAGCGGCCGGATGACGAGAAAAAGATCGAGTTCTGCGCCTCGACCGACAACTGGTTTCGCCCCTGCGATTTCGCCAACACGCCCGACGGCACGCTCTACATCGCCGACATGTACCGCGAGGTGATCGAGCACCCCTGGTCGCTGCCGCCGCAGATCAAGCAGTATCTCGATCTCAACAGCGGCAACGACCGCGGGCGGGTTTATCGGCTCGCGCCGGACGGCTTCAAACCGCGCCCGCCGCCGCATCTGTCGAACGCGACGACGGCGGATTTAGTGGAGCTGCTGGAGCATCCCAACGGCTGGCACCGCGAGACGGCGTCGCGGTTGCTCTTCGAGCGGCAGGATAAATCGGCGGCGCCGCTCCTGGCGGAGATGCTGGAGAAGTCGCCGTCGCCGCTGGCGCGGATGACCGCACTGCACGTGCTGGACGGGCTGGGTGGATTGGAGCAGTCGCAGGTGCTAACGGCGTTGGCCGATGACGACCCGGCGGTGCGCGAACACGCGGCCCTGCTGTCGGAGAAATTCCCGCCGTCGCAGGAGCTGTCGCAGAAGCTGGAGTCGGCGGCGAACGATCCGTCGCCGCGCGTGCGTTACCAGCTCGCGTTCAGCACAGCCGCGGTGAAGCCGTCCGCGCAAGCGGCGTTGCTGGCGGCGCTGGCACGACGCGACGGCGAGAATCCGTGGATGCGCTGTGCGATCCTGTCATCATGTAAAGACGCAGCGGCGGAACTGTTCGAGCGGCTCGCGGATTCTTCGTCACCGCTCTTGCCCCCGCTCGCCACCATGATCGGGGCCAAGGGTGACGCGCAAGAGATCAAGCGCGTGAGCCATGTCGTCAGCGCCGCCACCCGGCCGAGCCAGAGGCTGGCGCTCGCCCGCGCGCTGGCCGAGGGCGCGGGACCGAAGATCGCGGATCAATTTCAGCCCGTGATCGACCAAGCCAAGGCAATGGCATTCGATCCGAACGCGCCGACGAATGACCGAGTCGCCGCCATTTCACTGCTCGGATCGACCGGACATGCCGATGAACTTCCCCCGCTGCTGCAGCAGCGGAGCCAATCGGTGCAACTCGCAGCGCTGGCGGCGATGGATCGCGCGAATTCGCCGGTCTTGACGGATGCGAGCTTGTCGCACTTTCAAACGCTTTCGCCCCGCGTGCAGGAGGAAGTCATTGCCGTGCTGATCAAGCGCAGTGACGCCGCGAAAGCGCTGCTGACGCAGGTCCAGCAGCAACGGATCGCGCCGTCGGCGCTGTCGGCGTCGCAGGCGGCGTTCTTGCGGAATCACAAAGATCCCGCGCTCAAAGCGCTGGCCGCGGAGGTTCTGCCGCCGCCGGCAACGCGCGAATCCGTGGTCGCGGCATTCCGTCCTGCGCTCGATCTCAAGGGCGACGCCGCCCGCGGCCATGCGGTCTACGCGCAGCGGTGTATCTCCTGTCATCGCACCAGCGGCAGCGCGACCGAAGGCTTCGCGATCGGCCCCGATTTCGTGACGGTCAAGAACGCCGGCCGGGAGAAGCTGCTGTTCAACATCCTCGACCCCAACCGCGAGGTCGCGCAGCAGTACGTCGCCTACCTGATCGAGACGAAGGACGGCCAGGACGTGCTCGGCATTCTCGCCAGCGACACGCCGGCGAGCGTGACGGTCCGCCAGGCTTACGGGAAGGAGGCGGTCATCCAGCGCGCGAACATCAAGCGGATGACGAGCCAGGGCAAATCGCTGATGCCGGAGGGATTGGAGGTTGGGATGAAGCCGCAGGATCTGGCGGATTTGATGGCGTTCGTCGAATCAGCGAAGTAATTGTGGAATGTTGATTGTTGACGACACTCCACATCCACACTCAACCCTCAAACCTCACTTCTTCCCCGGCGGCATCGGCGCGGGGTACTGCGTCTGCTGCCAGATCAATCCGAGCGTCGCGGGGATGAAGATGCACAGCGGCAGCAGGAACTGCCGCTGCGTGAGGTTCTCGCTGACGCGCGGGCCCAGCTCCTGATACTTGTAGATCAATCCGAGCAGCCCGAAGACGAGCATCACGCTGCCTTGCAGGCTCGTGTACATCATCACGCTGCCGCGGAAGAGCAGGAAGCTGATCAGACCGAAGAAGACCAGGCCCGTGAGGCCGCCGGACCAGGCGTAGTTGGCTTCGAGGCCGGAAGCACGCCAGACGCTGGCGCCCAGGAGGAGTCCGAAAAGTCCGCCCATGATGGCGACGGCGTACTTCATCATCGGCCAGGTCATGGCTGCGGCGGCGAATCCGCCGACCATCGCGCCGGCGACGGAGTTGCCGGCCTTCTCGCCCAGCAGCCCGCCGATGTAGGCGCCCAGCGTCGTCGCATTCAGTGTGACCAGGGCGCGGTAGGTGTAGACGCCGAAGAGGAGATAGACGACGCCGGCCAGCAGCAACACCGCGGCCGTCAGCGCGCCCATGTTCTGCGACCAGGTGAGCAGGTCGCCTTGGACCGGCCAATGGTTCGGCAGGTGCGGCCAGATGACCGACATCGCATCGTTCGCCTGCTGCGCCGCTTGCTGCGCGGTCTGCGCGGCTTGATTGGAAACCTCGACCACCTTGTTGGCGGCCAGGGACGACCCCTGCGAAACGGCGGAAGGCGCAGTGGTGGCGGCGGCTAGCAGAATCGAAATCATGGCTGTTTACTCACAAGCCCTTATCGGCCAACTTGGGCTCGATTCGCCGCTCTTCTTTGAGGATCCTTTCCTCGTGCTTGTTCGGCAGCAATTGCCATTGCACCAGCATGCCCAATAAAAGCACGCCCACGAGCGTCAGGATCTGCATCGCGGGCTCGGGGGGGATGAATTTGAGCCACGATTCGGCGCGATTGACCACCAACGTCAGCCCGAACACGAGCATCATCGTCAGCCCGGTCGCGCTGCACATGAACAGGCGCCCGATGCGCGGCCAGAGCAGGTTCAGCGAGAGCGCGCTGATCATCGCCGTCGCCGCCGCGTAAGGCAGCACGCGCGTGACCGGATCCGGCAGGCGACGCCAGAAGTCCTGGGCATACTGCGGCGTGTTCATGCTCTGGATTTCCCAAGCTTGCCGCGCCTGCCAGACGGCGTCGCCGCGCAAGAGGATCCAGCAGCCCAACGTTGCCCACGCGCAGAGCACGATGCCGAGTATCAGGCCGACCCAGACGCGCGGGATCATCGCGGCGAAGACGCCGCAGAGCGTCGCGCCGAGCACCGCCATCGCCATCGAGTTGACCGGGAGGATGTACCATCGCGGGAGCAGTTCGCCGGCGAGTCCGCCGACGGCGACTGCGATCAGCGTGACGATCGCGCGGCTCCAGACCGCGCCCATCAGCCAGAGCATCGCGCCGGCGAGCACGCCGGCCATGCAGATGAGCATCTGCTCGGTGGTGAGCGACTGCGGGATGAGGGGGAGGAGTTCCTGGATCATCGATGGCTCAATTCAGATTATCGGTCGGTCGGTCGACCTCTCGCCACGATTTATTCACATCGCCCGCCGTTTGCGCCGGGGCATTTCGTGTTTCGCCGCGCGCAAGAACCGGCCGTAAACGGCGGGCTATGTGTTGCGCCATCCGCACGTTATGCTGACCCTTCCGATGTCCGAACCCGATCTCGATCCGCTGCGCAGGCAAATCGACGCCATCGACGCCAAGCTCGTCGAGCTGCTCAATGAGCGCGCGAAGGTCGTCGTGCAGATCGGGAAGCTCAAACAGCAGAACAACGCGCCGATCTACGCGCCCGACCGTGAGAAGGTGGTGCTGGAGAAAGTCCGTCGGCTCAATCGCGGTCCCCTTCCCGACCGCTGCCTCGAGGCGGTCTATCGCGAGCTGATGAGCGGATCGTTCGCGCTCGAGAAGCCGCTCCGCATCGCGTACCTCGGTCCGATCGGCACGTTCTCCCATGCCGCGTCCGTGCGGAAGTTCGGCTCCAGCGTCGAGTACGTCCCACTGGATGAGATCCCGTCGGTGTTCGAGGAAGTCATCCGCGGCCACGCCGACTATGGCCTCGTGCCGGTCGAGAATTCGATCGGCGGCGGGATCGTGGACACGCTCGATGCGTTCCTCTCGTCGTCGGCGAAGATCTGCGCCGAAGTGCTGATCACGATCCATCACAACCTGCTCGCCAAGGAGCCGTGGGAGCAAATCAAGAAGATTTACTCCAAGCCCGAGGTCTTCACGCAGTGCCGGCACTGGCTCGCCTCGACCGCCAAGGGCCGCGACATCCAGCCGGCCGCCAGCACCAGCCGCGCCGCGGAACTTGCGGCGACCGAGCCGGGCGTCGCCGCCATCGGCTCGAACATCGCCGGCGAGATCCACGGCCTGCGCATGCTCTTCGAGAACATCGAGGACAATCCCGACAACGTCACGCGTTTCTTTGTCATCGGCCGCGAGGCCGCCCGCCGCAGCGGCGACGACAAGACCGCCATCATGTTCACCACCGCGAACAAGCCCGGCGCGCTGGCGGAGGTGCTCGACGTCTTCCGCGAGAACCGCATCAACCTCGCCAACCTCCAGCAGCGCCCGAGCAAAAAGGTGAACTGGGAGTACGTCTTCTTCATCGACGCCCAGGGCCACAGCGACGACGTGAACATGCAGAGCGCCATCGAGCAGGCGAAGCAGCATTGCCTGCAGCTCACGGTGCTGGGCAGCTACCCGCGGGCGACGGAAGTGCTGTAGCGGCTTGTGCAACAACACGCGCGGCCGGCCCGAACCGTGCTCCCGTAACCTCCCTTGGCTCCAGCACTTGCGAATACGCTTGGACGCGCGATTTTTTCATGCGCTGCATCCTGATGCATTTTGATGCATCGCAATGCGGCGGCGCAACGCGAGCCCCTACTCATCCCGGGGCATTGCACGTTCGTGATGACGGATCTGTAACGCCTTCGGCGAGGCGCGAATTACTGAGGAACATCTGAAATTTCAGATTTGAGATTTCAGATTTGGGGTCGAATCCCATTGCACGATCGTCGTCGCGAAACTGCAATCCGCGACTTACGCGCGGAGCTTGCGGTACCGCTCATACGCCTCATCCCACCTGCCCGTGTGTCGCGGCTCGTAGCGCTTCACGTCGAAGCTGTTGCGGACGATCGCCCGCGCGTCGGCGAGCGAATTCACATCCCCCGTCGCCATCGCCTGCACGAGGATGTTGCCGATCGCGGTGGCTTCGACCGGGCCGGTGATGACCGATCGGCCGCAGGCGTCGGCGGTCATCTGGTTGAGCAGCTCGTTCTGCGTCCCGCCGCCGACGATGTGGATGACGCCGATCTTCTTGCCGAGGATGTCTTCCAAACCTTCGAGCGTCTTGCGATACGTGAGCGCGAGGCTGTCGAGACAGCAGCGGACGGTCGCGCCGATGCCTTCCGGCGCGGGCTGGTTCGTCGCGCGGCAGAAGTCGGCAATCTTCTTCGGCATCTCGCCGGGCGAGGCGAAAGGGGCGTGATCGGGATCGATCAGGCTGACGAGCGCATCGGATTCATCCGCCATGCGCGTCAGCTCGGCGTAGCTGTGCTCGCGGCCTTCGCGCGCCCACTGCCGCCGACACTCCTGCACGAGCCAGAGGCCCATGATGTTCTTGAGGAAGCGAATGGTGCCGCCGACGCCGCCTTCGTTGGTGTAGTTGTATTTGAGGGATTTGTCGTTGATGAGGGGTTCAGGGAGTTCGACTCCCATCAGGGACCAAGTACCCGACGATATGTAGCACCATTGTTCAGGCCCGGCGGAGCCGGGCACTGCCGCGACGGCGCTCGCGGTGTCGTGGCCCGCGGTTGCGATGACCTGCACGCGCGATTTCACGTCGCATTCTTTCGCGACGTCGTCGCGCAGGGGACCGAGGATCGTGCCCGAGGGAATCACGTCGGTGAGGATGTTCGTCGGGAGGTCGAGCGCCGCGAGCATATCGGTGGCCCAGGCGCGCTGGCGCGGGTCGTACATCTGGCTCGTCGTGGCGATCGAGAACTCGCTCTTGGCGACGCCGGTGAAGAGGTAGTTGAAAAGGTCCGGCATGAAGAGCAGCTTGCTCGCGACGTCCAGCAGCGGCGATTCGGACCGCTTCATCGCGTAGAGCTGGTAGAGCGAGTTGAGCTGCATGAACTGGATGCCGGTGGCGTCGAAGACTTTTTCGCGCGGGACTTTGGCGAATACGGCGTCCATCATCCCGTCGGTGCGGCTGTCGCGGTACATGTAGGGATAGCCGAGCAGCGAGCCGTCGGCGCCGATGAGACCGAAATCGACGCCCCACGTATCGACGCCGATGCCGTCGAGGGTCGGAACTGTGCGGGCGGCGTTGCGCAGGCCGGTCTTGAGCTCTTCCCACTGCGCGAGCAAATTCCAATGCAGGTGGCCGTTCATCCTGCCCATCGGGTTGGAGAACCGATGAAGTTCCTTGAGCGAGAGGCGCTGGTTGTCGAGGGTTCCCATCAGCGCGCGGCCGGACTCGGCGCCGAGATCAAAGGCCAGGAAGTTGCGGGCGGGCGTCGCGGGCATACGTTCGATCTCCTCGGCCTGTAGGGCGCGACGCCTGCGTCGACACTTTTTCACGTCGCGCGCGGGAGGGCGACACAGGTGTCGCCCCTACAGGCGAGAGGATACTATCATCCGCTCGACATGCATCGAACACGAATCAAGATCTGCGGCGTGACGCGGGCGGAGGACGCCACGGCCGCCGCGGCGGCGGGAGCGGACGCGATTGGCATGATCTTCTACCCGCCGGCGCCGCGGAACATCTCGCTCGATCGCGCGCGGCAGATTCTGGCCGCCCTGCCGCCGTTCGTCACGCCGGTCGGCGTGTTCGCCGAGGCGTCGAGCGAGGAGATCCTCGACACGGCTGCGCAGCTTGGGTTGCGGACGATTCAGCTCAACGGGGAGCAAACGGGCACCGACGTGGCGGAGCTCGAAGGTTTGACAGTGATCAAAGCGATCCGCGTCAGTCGCGCGACGCTCCGCAATGAGCTGGCGAAGTGGAAATCGTCGCGGCCGCCGAACCTCGCCGCGTTCGTGATGGAGCCGGCGAATACCGGCCAAGCCGGCGGCAGCGGCGTGGCGAACGATTGGTCGGCGATCGCCGAAGAAATCGCGGCCGGCACGTTTAAAGATCTTCCGCCGATCATCGCCGCGGGCGGATTGAAGCCGGAGACGGTCGCGGAGGTCGTAAAGACGATCCGCCCGTTCGCCGTCGATGTCAGCAGTGGGGTCGAACAATCACTGGGGGTGAAGTCGCGGGAGAAGATCGATCAGTTCGTCGCGGCGGTTCGTCAAGCCACGGCTTGATCTACTTCGGGGTCGCGCGCGGCGGCGTCGCTTCTTCCAGATGCACCGACTTCGGCACGATCAGCAGCACCGTCTCCATCTTCTCGGCGGCGCCGTCGTTGACGAAGAAGGCGCTGCCGATGCTGGTGGGCCAGTTGGCCTGCTGTGACGGCGCGACGATCAGGAAGTTGCCGACGGGAACGTCCGTGCGCAGGTTGAGGTCATAGATGCGCTCGGGGGCGACGTACTTCACCTCGCCAAGCTCATTGTTCATCGTCGAGTATTCGAGGCGACGGCGGGTCGCGCGGACGACGGGGCAGAGCGCGAGGCGCATCGTGTCCGGTTTTCGGGGGGCCGATTGAAACGTCAGCGTGACGAAATTCTCGCTCTGCTCGTATGTGCGGCCGACGGGCTCGTTATCGGCGTTGAAGTAGAAGATGTTCTCCCACGGCACTTCCTTGCGCATGGGCAGCTCGACGGGCTTGCCTTCCGCGCCAACGAGCGTGTTGGCCTTGGTGAACGTCGGGTGCTGCTCCATGATCGCGCGGAAGTAATCCCACTCGGCGATCGGCGCCTGGCCGACGCGGATGCCGTTCTTGAAGAGCAGGTCGTAGGTCGCGACGTCGACGACCTGCTCGTCCACGCGCTTCCAGAACTGCTCGTTGCGGCTGACGGTGCCGAAGGGAACCGTGAGCTGATAGAAATCGACCTGCAACTGGAACGGCGCCTTCGCGGCGGCGGAATTGCCGGCGACGGCGCCGCCCTGCGCGTTCATCAGGAACCGCGAGCGCGACGACATGCTCGGCGGAGGAGTCGGCGAAGGCTGCGGCGGAGGCATCGGTTGCGCCGGCGGACATCCCGTCGTCGCCGTCATCAACATGGCCGTCAGTGCGATCGTGCGCTTCATCATGATGATGACTGCCCCTCCAGAGCGGCGATCGTCTCGATCACCGCGTCCAGTCCCTGGTCCCATTGCTGCTTCGTAATGTTTATCGGCGGAGCGAGTCGAATGACTTTCTTCGCCGTCAGGTTGATCAGGATACCGCGCGACAGGCCCGCTTCGATGAGTTTTTGCGGCTCAATCGTCAGCTCGATGCCCAGCATCAGCCCGCGGCCGCGAATTTCCTTCACCTTCGACCTGATCTTCGGCTCGTTGCCGAGCCGCGCGATTGCGTGCTCCCCAAGCTGTGCCGCATGTTCGACTAACCTTTCGCGCTCGACAATATCGAAGATCGTGCGCGCGACGGCCATGCAGATCGGGTTCCCGCCAAGCGTCGAGCCATGCTTGCCGGGGCCAAAGAGTTTGGCAACTTCGGGCTTGGCGAACATGACCCCGACCGGCAGTCCGCCGCCGACGGCTTTGCCGAGGGTCATGATGTCGGGCTCGATCACCTTGCCGGCGTCAATGAAATATTGATGACCGAACCATCGCCCGGTTCGCCCGCAGCCGGTCCAGACTTCGTCGAAAATCAGCGTGAGACCGCGCTCGTCGCAAAGTTTGCGGACGCGGGCGGCGAAGCCGTCGGGATAGACGTTGATCCCACCCTCGCCCTGGATCGGCTCCATGATGACGCCGGCGGTCTGCTCATCGACGGCGGCGGCGAGCGCATCAAAACTGCCGGGCTCGACCTGCACGAAGCCGGGAACATCGGGCGCGAAACCTTCGCGGACTTTCGGATTGCCGGTGGCCGCGATCATCGCGAGCGTCCGGCCGTGGAAGCTCTGGTTCAGCGAGATGATCTTCCAGCGATGCTTGTCCGACCCGCGCAGGCGCGCGAGCTTGCACGCCGCTTCGTTGGCGTCCGCCCCACCGTGACAGAAAAACGCCTGCCCTTTGAACGCGGTCTTATTCAGGCGCTCGGCGAATTCGATTTGTGGCTCGGTATAGAACGTGTTGCCGACGTGCCAGAGCCTCTGCGCCTGCTTGGTCGCGGCATCGATGAGAGCGGGATGACAATGTCCGAGGATCGCGCCGCCGAAACCGGCGAAGAGGTCCAGGTAGCGCTTGCCGTCGGTGTCCCACAACCAAACGCCTTCGCCGCGGTCCATGACCAGCGGCAGGCGCGCGTAGTTTTGAATGAGGACCTGTTTTCCGCGCTCGAGAATCGACTGCGTATCGGACATCGCTTCCTTTGGTACGGCGGCGGAAGGATATCAGATCGGTCTGCGAATTCGAGCGAATCAGCGATAGTCAGATCAGGGCTTCGGAGCGGCCGCCTCATACGCCTTGCGGAACGCGTCGGCCGCGTGTTCCCAGTCCTTGTCGTGCGAGAGGACCAAGCCCGTGAGGTAATACGCGGACGAGGGGCTCGGGTTGAGCTTGACCGCTTCGCCGACGGCGAGCTTGGCATCGTCCCAGCGATCGAGGGCGATCATCGCCTCGGCTCGCAGGAGGTTGAGTTGCCACGCCGGGGCCGAATCCTTGAGTTGATCCAGCAGCGCCAGTGCCTTGGTCAACTGAGCGGACTTGATCTCGACGCGCGCGAGCATGAGCAGCAGGCCCGGATCGTTCGGCACCGCCTTAAGCCCCGCTTCGATCTCGGTCTTGGCCTGATCAAGCTTGCCGCGCTCGAGCGATCGCGTGGCGGCGGAGTATTGGCGCGTCGCCGCCTGCTGGGGCGTGTCTTGGACGACCTGCCGCGTAGTCAGCCGCTGATCGAGCGCGGCGCGGTCGATCTTGCCCGAGGCGAAATCGAGATACGCTCCCAGATCCGTCTGAAACGTCTGCGACATCCCGCCCAGATGCGCCACCAGCGTGCCGTCGGCGGCGACGACGAGGGTCGTCGGCCAGGCGTGGACGGACATCTTTCCCGAGACGGCATAATCACCGTCGAGAATGACCGGCCAAACGATCTTCTGTGCCGCGACGAATTGATTGATCGCGTCGGCCGCGTTCGGGCCGCTGAAAGCGACGACGATCTGCACCGCGGGCAGCTTGGAGGTGACGTCACGGATCGCCGCGACGGCATCGCCGCTCTGCTCTTGCCCGGCGCGGAGGAAGGCGATGACAGTCGGTCGATCGGCGGCGGGGACGATGATGTCCTTGCCGCTCGTGTCGCGCGCGGTCCACTGGACCTTGGGCGCCTCGGCGGCGAAGGCGAGCGACGAGAGCGTGAGGATGAGGAGAAGGGTCTTCATGATTGGTTCCTACTGCTTTGGCGGGAGCGGTTGAGGCGCGATGGTCGCACCATTCGGTGGCGGCGGAGGCAACGGCGGCAGCGACGACGACGCGACCGGCGCGGCTGGAGCCGGCGCAGGTGCAATCGGAGCGGCGGGAGCGACTGGAACCGGCGCCGCCGGTGCCGCCGAGGGAGCGACTGGCGCCGGTGCTGCAATCGGAGTCGTCGGCGCCGCGGGCGCGGGTGTGGGTGCCGGCGTCGAAGGCGGCACGATGTCGTATCTGACCGGATGCTCGCGGTCGTACGTCAGCGGCTTGTGACAACCCGGCGAGCAGCTCCCGCCGGCCTCGCTGCGCTGGTAGTTGAGCGGCATTTCCCACTTGCCGAACGGGACGCTGTCGCGGATGTGCCGCTCGTTGCGGCTCGCGTGCGTCTCGTGACAAGAGCGGCAGTTACGCCCCTTCTCGCGATTGACGTGCACGAAGTGCAAATTGCGATCGCCGTTCCGGAAGCCGGTCAGGTTCGCCGTCTTGGCGATCTCGACGAGTTGCTTGTCGTGGCAACTGAAGCACAGTTCGTACTTGTCTTCGCTGAAAGGCTGATAGAACGCCTCGGGATAGGACTTGATCAGCAGCCGCGCGTTGTTCGAGCCGTGCGTGTTGTGACAGCCCGAGCAGTTGCCGTCACGGATCGGGCCGTGCTTCGACATGTTCGGATCGAGCACCGCCGTCAGCGCGGGCACCGGGCGCCCGTCAGGCGTTTTCTGGTCGTTCTCGTGGCACTTCATGCAGACCTTGATCGGCTCGGCGCGCATGAGCTTCGCCAGGTCGCCGCCGTGCGCGGTGTGGCAGTTGAGGCACGCGTTGTCCTTCACGACCGGCGAGTGCTTGAACGCCGCATTCATTGCCGCCTGCTTGATCTTGTCGTGCTCGTGGCAGCTCGTGCACAGCGCGACCGGCTCCTGCTTGATCTGCATGGTGTAGTTCGATGCGTGCGGATCGTGGCAGTTGTTGCAGTCGCCCTCGACCGCCTTGTGCGTGAACTTCACCTTGGCCATCTGCGTCTTCATCTCGTTGTGGCAGGTGAGGCAGAGGTCGCGTCCCTGGGCGGCGAGGAGCTTGGGATACTTGCTGGCGTGCGCGCTGTGGCATGAATCGCACGCGCCGGCGGCGACGGGTCCGTGGATGTGCGTCTTGTCGCCGACCGGATCCTTGTGGCACTGCGCGCACAGCTCGCGCATGTTTCGCCCGCGGGTGAATTTGTTCGTCTGCCCGCCGTGCGGATTGTGGCAGCTCAGGCACTGGCCGTCGGTGACGGGTTTGTGGACCACCGGAGCGCTCTTTGTGTCGATCTGGTGACAGAACGTGCAGGTCTCGGTCTTCGATCGCGCGAGCTGGAAGGTGTGCTGAGCGGGATCGACCGACTTATGGCACGCGTCGCAGGCGTTCACGTTCACGGGGCCGTGGAGGACCTTGTAATTCTTGACGTCAGCGTGGCACTGCGCGGTGACGCACGATTCGCGCGGGACGGCGGCCGTCGGCTTAGGCGCAATCACGGCGCGCGGCGCCGGCGCGGCTGGCGCAACGGGCGGAGGCGCGGGCGCAGCGACGGGCGCCGGCGCGACAGGCGTAACCGGCCGCGCCGGAGCAGCGGGCACTTGCGCTCGCGCGGTCAACGCAAGCAGGAGGATCAGGGAGAGCGTGGCGAACAAGCGTTTCATGACGCACCTCGCGTCGTGGGAAGTATCAGGGTCGGAGCACTGCCTCGGTCGTACGTCTTGGTCTTGTGGCAGCCGGGCGTGCAGCTCCCGCCGGTCTGCGTTTTCTGATAGTCGATGGGCATCGCCCATTTGGAGCCTTCAAACGGCACGCCGCTGGCCATGTGGTTCGGCAGATCGCTGCCGTGCATTTCGTGACAGGTCTTGCAGGTTCGGCCCTTGTCGTCGCGGTTGACGTGCACGAAGTGCAGGTTCTTATCACCGTTGCGGAAGTTGGTGAGCGACTGCGTCTTGGGGGCCAGCACCATGTTGGGATCGTGGCACTGGAAGCACAGCTCGTACTTCCTGATGTCGAAGCGCGTGTAGAAGGTTTCCGGGAACGCCTTGTCGAGCAGAGCATGGTTCGCGCCGCCGTGCGCATCGTGACACGCGGAGCAGTTGCCGACGCGCACCGGGCCGTGCAGCGACGACGAGGCGAGGACGACCTTCATATTCTCGAGGTTCCGCCCATCCGGCGTCTGCATCGGCTTGTCATGGCACTTGAGGCAGAGGCGATCGGTGCGATCGGCGAGGAGGTGCCGCTCGTTGGATGCGTGCGGGTTGTGGCAGTTCGCGCACGCCATGCCGGTCTTCACCGCGTCGTGCTTGTCCGGCGCGGACGCGATGTGCTCGGCCATCTTCTGATGGCAGCCCTTGAGGCACGTCTGATCGACCGGCGACTTGAGCTGATGCGAATTGTCGGTCGAGTGCGGGCTATGGCACGTCACGCACGATTCGCCGGCGGGCTTGTGGACGATCGTCGCGCTGGCGAACTGCACCTTCATCGCGCCGTGGCAACTGAAGCAATGCTGATTCCCCTCGCCGCCGCGCAGGAGCTTGGCGTTGGCCGACTGATGCGGCTCGTGGCAGAGGGTGCACTGGCCCTTGGCGAACGGATCGTGCGCGAACTTCCGCAGGGGTGTATCGTGGCATTTCTGACAAAGCTGCTCGACGTTGTCCGCCTTCAGCAGGAACTTCGCCTGCGAGACGTGCGGATCGTGGCAGGTCATGCACGCCTGCGCCGTCTTCAGCGGCGCGTGCTGGTGCGCCTGCGTGTTGTTGACGGGATGGCAGAAGGTGCAGGTCTCGGTCTTGGCGCGCTTGAGCGGGAAGTGGTGCGTTCCCGTGTCCTCATCGTGACAAGAATTGCACGACTTCTCACTGACCGGGCCGTGGATGTGCGCGGCGGTCTGATACGTCGCATGACATTCGGCGGTGACGCAGCTCGTCCCCTTCGGCAGCGACGACGTGGGCTTGCGCGCGGGCGGAACCTTGGGAAGGTTCAGTGCAACCGCTTGCGTCTTCGCGGGCGCACCCGCCGGCAGATATTCATCCGGCGCGGCGGCGGACAGCGTCGTCGCCGGTCGCTGCGGAGGCGGCATGCTCTCGCTCTTCTCACACGCGGTGCCCAGCAACGACATCACTGCCGCGACCAGGATCACGGTCGCGCGGGGAACAACATTGCGCGCCGCCGCGAGTCTCACGGAGCGCCTCCAACCGTTGAAGCCTGCTGCACCGTCGGCTTCACCTGATTGCACCACTCGATCGCCGCGTTGAGCAGCGCGGTCGAGTACGCGACGTTGTGCACGCCGTGCCCGAGCTTCACCAGGCGGATGTTGAAGTCGGCGTCGTCGAGCAGTCGCTGGAACTTGAGCTGTTCCATGCCGCCGGGATTGATCGCCGCCATCCGCTTCTTCGCGTCAAGCATCGTGGCCTCGGCGCGATCGACATGCTGGTTGATCCGGCGTTTCCAGTCATCGAGGACGCCTTCGTACTTGGTGCCGTGGCAGTAGTTGCAACTGTCCTGCGTCGCCTTGAAGGTCTGGCCGACGACCTCGGCGACACTGTCGGTCTGCTGCCGAAGCCGATGGCACGCGATGCAATCGACCTGCGCGCGGAACATGGGGCTGGGCATGTCCGGCACGCCGCGACCGCCCGTGCCGCGGAACAGTTCCGCGGGCCCGCCGTGCAACTGCTCGTGGCACTGACCGCATCCGCCCGGATCGAACGCCGCATGAGCGCCCGCATTTGTCGGCGGTTTGGCGGCGGCGGTGAGATTGTGCTCGATGGCGATGTGGCAGCTCGAGCACTCGACCTTGTGCTTGGTCACATGCTCGTCATGGATGCGCGTCGTCTCGCCCATCTTGGCGACCTGCTCCGGCTTGTTGTGGCAGTTCCAGCAAACCTGACGATGCACCGCCCCGTCGCCTTGAATCGAATCGGAGTGGCAGTTCTCGCAGGCGACGCCTTTGCCGGCGTAATCGGAGTGATCGAACATCCCGGTCGCCAGGCGGATCTTTTCCTTCGGCGCGTTATGGCAGCCGTTGCATCCGCCGATGACCGTTTCGTTACGGCCATACTCTTTGCCCTTGAAGTGGCAGAGGAAGCAGGTGTCCAGCGTGACGACCAGGTGCTTGCCTTGCACGATCTGCGAGTGGCACGAGACGCAGCGGAGCTGCTTGCCACGACGCGTCTCGGTCAGGTGCGGCGTGTGATCGAACTTGATGGTGACCTTGTTTCCGTTGGGCGTCTCGACTGTCCAGTTCACCTTGCCTTCGAGCAGCCGCTTCTCGTGGCAGCCGCTGCGCATGCACGAGACGTCCTTGATTTCCGCGTGCGGTTTTGAGCCGTAGGTGTTGGTGATGTACTTGACCGCCTGGTTTGACGCTTCGAACTTGCCGCGGAGGGTGTTCTGCAAACCCGGCTCGAAGTGGCAGAGCGTGCAGGCGACGTCCTTGTGCGTCGACGTGTGCCACGCCTGGTAGTACGGCTCCATGATGTGACAGGAGCGGCAGAAGTCCGGCTGCATCGAGTACTCGGCGAACGCCGCGCCGCCGCCGATGAACACGACGAACCCGAGGATGCACCAGCCCCAGAAGCTGGGCGCGTAGCGTACCAACTTGAGGCGTTTGACATCGGTGCCGCGCTTGCGGATACCGAGCACGCGCATCCAGAGCGGCGATTTCGTCTTCGGCGTTGTTGCCTGAGGTTCTTCAACTGGGGTTGTCATTGAAGACTCCTGTCGTTGTTTCCTGTCATTGGATCCAGCCCAGCACGACGAGCACGACCAGCACGACCAGCGTCGTCCCGATCGCCATCGGTCATAAAAGCGGTCATAAAGGCGGTCATAACGGTCATAAAGGGGTCACGTCCCTTTATGACCGCTGCGCTCCACAAATCCGATGGAGAGGACAAAAAGGGAAGTGACCCCTTTATGACCGCTTTGGCGCGATCGGCGGTGTCTTCTCGCCAAGAACTGGCGGCTTCGATCGAGGTTGGCAAGCGCGCCATTGTCATTGGATCCAGCCCAGCCCGGCCAGCACGATCAGCACGACCAGCGTCGTCCCGATCGCCATGGCAATG
>JAICTV010000309.1 GCA_025936175.1 Phycisphaerae bacterium | reverse complement strand
CGCGACGCCGGCCGCGCCGGCGCCGCTGGCGTCCGCGCCGCAGCAAGAGCAGCAGCAGGCAAACACGCCGGTCGCGACGGCGGCGAAAGACGCGCCGACCACTTCGACGCCCGCCGCCCAGACGGCCAAGTTCTCCGAGGTCGCGATCGAGGACGCCGTCGCCGCGGGCGGCAAGCGGGTCGATCACGGCGAAGGCGCCGCGGCCAACGGCGAGCAGACGGAAGAAGAGCAGCGTCGGCTGGCGCTGGCTCACCTGGAGTGGGGCGAGATCGGTCTGCCGACGGCGAAGGTCGCGCACGCGAGCGGCCATGCCGAAGACGCGACGGCCGCCGCCGACGGCGACGATCAGGCGCAGCCCACGGTGGTGATCATCCCGGCGGCGTCGGTGCTGTCCTCCCCGTTCGATCAGGCCGAAGCGAGCGGCGACGCCGCGGCGGTCGAAGCCGCCGCCGAGGCGCAGATCACCGCCGTCCTCAAGCAGCAGGCGCAGAACAACGCCACGGCGCAGGCGAGCGTCTCGCCGCTGGGCGCGTGGAACTCGAGCAACGTCATCGCCGCCGCCGCCGCGGGCGCGACGGTGGTCGGCATCTACTGGAACCGCATTCGTCAGCGCAAGCTGGCGATCGCGGCGGCCATTCGTCAGGCCGGTTATGACAAGCTCGCCGGCCTGCTCCGCTTCGATCCGCTGGCCGCCTGGCGGGATGAGGACGACAACGAGGATTGAAACATCGATCGACGGAGCAAGAGGGCTTTGCGAGGCGTGATCGCGTGACGAACGGGTCACGCCTCGTTTTTTTGCGCCATTTCCGCGCGGTACGCTAGTGTCTCACGCCCGTTGTTGTAACGGGTGCCGCGCGTTGTCATTCCGAGGGACTCCGAGGGATCTCGGAGGCGAGCGGTGTCCGAGATCCCTCGGAGCATCTCGGGATGACATTCACCGTCTTGGAGCTCTTTGCGTGAGTGACAACACCTATTCCCGTCGTTGCTGGTTCACGTTTCCGTCTACCGTTCAGGTGGAGCGGCCGATCATCTGGCAGATGAGCCGCAAATTCCCCGACGTCGTTTTCGACATCCGCCAGGCGAGCGTGCAGCACGCAATCGGCATCATGGCGGTGCTGCTGAGCGGGAAGGAAGACCAGGTCAAGGGGGCGATCGAGTACCTGCGCTCGCAGGGGGTGACGGTCGAGCCGATCGAGAAGAGCGTGGTCGAGGGATGACCCGCGCATTGCCGCGTTAGTTGCATTTGCTTGTGACGCCGCCTATGATCCGCCGATTCTCCGCTTAAGTCTCGGCCCGATCGAGCCGATGTGAGGGGAGAGAGCAGAACTGACCGATCAGAGCGACAGCCTAAGCGCTTTCCCGCCTTTAGCTTCCCGTCTTCTCGTCCGATCCGTTCTTGTTGAAATTACAAAACCGCAATTAGACTGCGTGTTCGCGCCTCTGTTGGCGCGCCCGGTCTAGAAGCACATCGCCGCAGTCGCGGCAGCAGAAAGAGACCATGTCCGAACAGATCAAGAACCGAATCATCAACCATCTCAAGAGCGAGCATTATCGCCCGCAGCGGCCGCGGGGGCTGGCCAAGGATTTGAACCTCGAGAACGACGAGCAGTACCCGACCTTCCGCGAAGCGCTGCGCGAGCTGATGCACCAGGGGCGCGTGATCCTCGGCAGCCGCGGGGCGATCGTTTTGCCGAGCCAGAAGAGCGGGCGCGACGAGTTCGTCGGGACCTATCGGCACAACAAGCGAGGCTTCGGCTTCGTCGTGCCGACCGATCCGTCCGATCACGAGGATTTGTACATCCCGCAGGGAGAGAACAACGGCGCGATCAACGGCGACACCGTCCGCGCCAAGATCACCAGCCGCGGCCAGCGCGACGGCAAGGCCATGTACACCGGCCGCATCACCGAGGTGATCGAGCGAAAGCACAGCCGCTTCGTCGGCTCGCTCATCAAGCAGGGCACGACGTGGATGGTGCTGCCGGACGGGAATCAGTTCACCGAGGCGATCCTCACGCCCGACGCCGCGTCGCGGCACATCAAGCCGGGCACCAAAGTGGTCGTCGAGATCACGGAATATCCGGAAGACGAGCGGCGCGCCGTCGGCGTGATCACGGAAGTGCTCGGGGCGGCCGGTGAGAAGGACGTCGATCTCAAGACGGTCATCATCCAGCACAACCTGCCTGAGACATTTCCCGAGCAGGTGCTGGCGCAGGCGCGTCGCGCGGTGGACACGTTCGATCCGGAGATCGAGCGCGAGCGCCGGCTCGATCTGACCGATGAGATCATCTGCACGATCGATCCGGACGACGCGAAGGATTACGACGACGCGATCAGCCTGAAACGAATCCCCGAGACCGGGTACTGGGAGCTTGGCGTACACATCGCGGACGTGTCTTTCTTCGTCAAGGACGGCACGCCGCTCGACGAGGAAGCGCAAAAGCGCGGCAACTCGACTTACTTCCCCGGCTTCGTCATCCCGATGCTGCCGGAGATTTTATCGAACGGCGTCTGCTCGCTTCAGGAAGCGGTGCCGCGGCTGTGCAAGAGCGCGTTCATCACCCTGGACGACGATGCCCGGCCGATCAAGACGCGCTTCGCCAACACGATCATCACGTCGGCAAAGCGATTGCGCTATCGCGAGGCGCAGGCGATCCTCGACGGCGAGAAGTCCATCCCGCACCCGGACGGGGCGCGGTCGGTTGCGGATTATCCGCCGCAGGTCGTGCAGTTGCTGCACGACATGAACGCGCTGGCCAAGCGCATCCAGAAGCGCCGCCGGCATGACGGGCAGATCGTCCTCGATCTTCCGCAGGTGGATCTGGTGCTGGATGAAGAGGGAAAGGTCATCGACGCGGTGGCGGAGGACCAATCCTTCACGCACACGCTGATCGAGATGTTCATGGTGGAGGCGAACGAAGCGGTGGCGCGGCTGTTCGATTCCCTCGAGGTCCCGTTCATCCGCCGCGTGCATCCCGGACCGGAAGTGGAGGACTCGGAGCGGCTGCGCACGTTCGTGCAGGTGGCGGGGCATCGCATGCCCAAGGCGATGGACCATAAAGCGCTGCAGGCGCTGCTGGAGAGCGTGAAAGGAAAGCCGGAATCGTTCGCGATCAACCTCGCGGTGTTGAAGAGTCTGTCGCGCGCGGAATACTCGCCGGAACCGATCGGTCACTACGCCTTGGCGAGCCAGAACTACACGCACTTCACGAGCCCCATCCGTCGCTACGCCGACCTGACGATCCATCGTCTGCTCGATGCCTATTTCGCGCAGACCGACGCGCGGGGTCAGACGCCGCGCGGCGGACGTAAGCGTCAGCGGGTTACGCTCGAAGACATTCCCAGCTATGACGATCTCGTCGAAGTGGGGCGTCATATCAGCTTCACCGAGCGTCGCAGCGACGACGCCGAGCGCGAGCTGCGACAGGTGAAGGTGCTGACGCTCCTGCAGGACAAGATCGGCGAGGAATTCACCGGCGTCATCACCGGCATCACCAGCTTCGGCATCTTCATCCAGCTCACGCAGTACCTCGTGGACGGTTTGATTCGCTACGAAGACCTGATGGACGACTGGTGGGATGTGGACGAGCGGGCGGGCGTTGTGCGCGGGCAACACAGCGGAATGCGCATCGGCATCGGCGACGTGGCGCAGGTCTACATCGTCAAGGTCGATCTGGCGCGGCGCGAGCTGGGCCTGGCGATCCGCGAGATCAAGGGCCGCGGGCGAAAACAGGTGCAGGACGGGCAGCCGGCGCAGCAGCAGGGCGGCGCAGCCGGCGGAAAGCACCAGAAACAGGGCAAGCACAAACAGCAGCCGCAAGCGCAGGGCCGGCAATCGAAACATCAACCCCGCCGCGGCGGGCAAAGCCGAAGACACCGAGGAGGCGGAGGCGGGGGATTCAGAAGGGGCCGCGGACGGTAAACTCTTGCGTGGATGCCGGCGCCGGACGATCCACGCACCGACCAGCAGTTGATCGCCGCGCTCAACCTCGGCGACGCATCCGCGTTTGACGGCATCTACTACCGTTACCGCGATCGCGTCATCCGCCTGGCACTCCGCTTTACCGGCAATCACGCGGACGCGCAGGATGTGCTTCAGGAAACGTTCGCGTACCTGTTCGGAAAGTTTCCGGGCTTCACGCTCACCAGCGCGATGACGACGCTCCTCTATCCCGTCGTCCGCAACCTCTCGCTCGCCGCGCGACGGAAGCGATCACGATCGGCCCGGGAGGCGGAAGCTCTCGACGATCTTCCCGGCTTCGTCGTCGCCGATCCCAACGATGCGCGCGATGAGATCTCTGCGGCGCTTTCGAGCCTGCCGGCGGCGCAGCGGGATACACTGCTGCTGCGCTTTGTCGATGAGCTGAGCCTGGAGGAAATCGCGGCGGCGAGCGATGTGCCGCTGGGCACCGTTAAATCCCGCCTGCACAACGCGTTGGCGACGTTGCGGAATGATCCCAAGACGAAGGATTATTTCTGGGAATGAACTTTTCCCGCCCGCCGCGCACTTCACCTGTTGATGTCGCACGAAGAGGAACAGGACGACCTTCGGCTGCCGAAGAACCTGACCTCCGAATTGTGGTGGCGGTACCGGAGTGAAATCCAGCTCCCGCCGGAGGTCGATCGCGCGATTTTGAACCGCGCCCGCGCGCAGATGATGCGACGATCGCGCTTGCGGGACTGGCGTCCGCTCCTGCGCGTCGGGTGGGCCGCGGCGGCGGCGATCATCCTTCTGGCGCTGCTCACGCCGGCGATTTATCAGCACTTCCACCCGCGGCCGCAGGTCGCGGTCGAGACGCGCGCGATCGGCGACGTGAACGGGGACGGCATGGTGGACGTGCGCGATGCGCTGGCACTGGCGAAGAAGGTCGAAGCGCGCACCGCTTCGTTCACGCGCTTCGATGACGTCAACGGCGACAAAGTCGTCGATCAGAAAGACGTGGACGCCGTCGCGATGCTCGCCGTCCGCGTCGATCGCAGCGGGGGGGTCGTGCAGTGACGAACCGTCGCGATGGTTTCTGGTGGTTTGGCGCTCTGGCCCGGGCATTTGCGGCGGCCAGCCGCTCGTCGCCGCTCCGCTCGAACGCGCGGGCGGGACGCCCAAGCCACGGCATGATGGTCGTCGCTACGGCCTTGATCGCGCTGCTGAGCGTCCGCGCGTCGCATACGGTTCAAGATGCGGCGCCATCGACGCAGGCGGTGCACTTCGCCTACGTGGACGTCCGCATCGATCCGCACGACAAGCCGCTGGCGGCGTACCAGATCGAATTCCTCGCCGATCCCAATCGCGTGAAGCTCGTCG
>JAICTV010000103.1 GCA_025936175.1 Phycisphaerae bacterium | reverse complement strand
TTTACGGCATGAGCCGCTCCGCGAAGCGCTCGGGCGAGACGCCCAAGCCACGACGTACGCGCGCGGGATCGAATCGATCTACAAAGCGCTCGTCCTGGGCCTGCGCGATTACGTCCGCAAGTGCGGGTTCAAATCGGTGGTGCTCGGCCTCTCTGGCGGGATCGACTCCGCGCTGACCGCGGCCATCGCCGCTGAGGCGCTCGGGCCGGACAAAGTCACCGGCGTCGCGATGCCCAGCCGCTTCAGCTCCGATCATTCCGTCAACGATGCGAAGGCGCTGGCGCGGAACCTGCGGATCGGGTTCCACATCGTGCCGATCAAAGAGGTGCACGATGCGTACGAGCGCACGCTCGGGCCCACCTTCCGCCGCGACGCGCGCGACAGCGAATCGCCCATGGGCGACGATCTCACCGAGCAGAACATCCAGGCGCGCATCCGCGGCGCGCTGCTGATGGCCTTCTCCAACCGCTACAACCATCTGCTGCTCACGACCGGCAACAAGAGCGAGCTGGCGGTCGGCTACTGCACGCTTTACGGCGACATGTGTGGCGGGCTCGCGGTCATCAGTGATCTCCCGAAGACGCTCGTGTGGGAAATGTCGCGCTGGATCAATGCGAACAAGGGCCGCGAACTCATCCCGACGAGCAGCATCACGAAAGTTCCGTCGGCGGAGCTGCGTCCGAATCAGACGGACCAGGATTCACTGCCGCCGTATGAGATCCTCGACGGCATCCTGCATCGCTACATCGAGGAGGAGAAGGGCCCGGCGGAGATCATCGCCGACGGCTTCGATTCCGCGACGGTGACGCGCGTCATCAAGATGACCGACCGCGCCGAGTACAAGCGGCGCCAGGCGGCGCCGGGATTGAAAGTCACCGGAAGAGCGTTCGGCTTCGGCCGGCGCATGCCGATCGCGCAGCGCTACGAGCCGCCCGCCCCCAAGCACGGAGAGCCGTCGCCCACGGTAGAGGAACAGGACGCGAAGTAGCTTCCCGTGGCGTTGGCCGTCTCGCCCATGCATTTTCGACTGTGGGGCCGCCATGGCCGGGACGGCCATGCTACGGAAGCAGTCAACTCTGCCGCAGCATCAGCACGTACACCAGCGCGCTGACGGAGCCGACGAACGAGAGCAGCGAAACGATGCTCACGGCCAAACGCGCGCCGGCAGACAAATCGAGCACCGGCGCGTTCAGCCAAGCCAGCGGGCGGAGCAGCGGCGGGAGCGGGTCTTCTTCCAGCGGCGCGATCAGCGTGTTGCGCGGCTCGCCGCTGGGATCGTTCTGCTCGATCACCTCGTCCCGCCGGCGCATCACCAGTACCGGCTCGGGATCGACCGGCGGCGCGGAGACATCGACGCAATGGACGGATTCTTCGAGCTCCTCGTCCGCGATCGGCGTCATCGCCGCCTGCGACGCGGACGCTTTGTTTCGGCGAACTTCCTCGAAGATGCGATCGAGCTGCGCGGTCAGCTCTTCGACGGGACGCTGCGCAGGCGGGGGCGGTTTTGCAACGGGCGCGAGGACGACGGGCTCGCGCAGCGGCGACGGCTCGGGCTGCCAGTTCGCGTCCGGCGCGAGCATCCGCGCGATGTCGTCGCCCGCGAGCTGTGAGATCAACTCATCGTGCTTGCCCGGCGCGAGCTCATCATCGTCCCCGTGGTTGCTCGCGTTCATCGGGTCGGGAAAATCGGCGGAGGGTCGTGACATCGCGGCGACTCCTTTCGCTTGCGGCGGCGTGCGCGACGCATCCATGTGTCGCGTTCGGCGGCGGCCGATGATACCCCCGCCCTACCGCCGTCGCAACGCGAGTGACCCGAATCGGAGAGCGAGGCGCCTGCCCAGCCGATTGTGTGACAGGGCGCACACAGCGGTTCGGCGGGAGCCTCGCGCGCCCGGCCTGCACGCCGCACCTGCCTCGGTTACCATCGCGGGAACGATGCTCCGCCGCGTCTACACGCCCGACCTTCATCCCGGCGAGGTCACGCTGACCGCGCCCGGTTCACGCCATGTCCGCGACGTCCTCCGCCTGGAGAAGGGAATGCGGGTCGAGGCGTTCGACGATCTCGGCAACGTCGCCGTCGCGACCATCGTCGAGCTGGAGCCGACGGTCGCGCTGCACATCGACGAAATCGCCGCATCGGGCGTCGATCCCAACGCGATCGACCTCACCGTCGCGGCGGCGGTGCCCAAGGGCGAGCGCGCCGACTGGATGGTCGAGAAGTTGAGTGAGTTGGGCGTGTCGAAGTTCGTGCCGCTGGCGGCGGCGCGGAGCGTCGTCCTGCCGGAAGGAAGAAACAAGCGCGACCGCTGGGTCCGCATCGCCACCGAATCGGCGAAGCAGTGCCGCCGCGCGGGCGTGATGCGGATCGAGGAGCTGACGGGCGTGCAGGAGTTGCTCGCCACCCGGCCACCGCAGTCGCAGTTGTTCGTCTTGTCGACCGCGCACGATGCGATGCCGATCGTCGAAGCAGTGGAGCTCGCGCCCGGACGGCAGTTCCTGATGCTCATCGGCCCTGAAGGCGGATGGACGGAGCAGGAGATCGACCAGTTCGTCGCCGCCGGCGCCGCGGGGTTGAAGCTGACCGACTCGGTGCTCCGCGTAGAAACGGCGGCGATCGCAACGGCGGCGGTGATCATGTCGCTGTCGGCGGCGGCGGCTTCCAATCCGACGGACGAGACCTAGAATCCGCCCGTCCCATGATCGTCCGCCTGAGCAAGACGTTTCACTTCGAGGCCGCGCACGACCTGCCGACCTTCCCGCCCGACCACAAGTGTCGGCGGTTGCATGGGCATTCGTTCCGCTTCGATGTCGTCGTCGAAGGTGAGCTCGACCCGGCAAAGGGCTACCTGATCGATTACGGCGACATCAAGAAGGCCGCAGAACCGCTGGTGAAGCGGCTGGACCACTACTACTTAAACGAGATCGAGGGTCTGTCGAATCCGACAAGCGAGGTGCTTGCCAGGTGGCTCTTCGACCGCCTCAAGCCCGCTTTGCCGCAGCTTTCGGCCGTCCTCGTTTACGAAACCTGCACTTCGAGCTGCGAATACCGCGGCCGCTAACGAATTTTGCGAATCTGGACAGACTTTGTCGAAAAGGTCGGCGCATCGGTGAAAGTTCTTGACAAGTAATGAAATGTTCTGCACACTTCTGCCGTCCATTGAGAATAGGTGACTAGATGGTGGCAGAAGGCGTCAAAACGCTGGATCGCAGAGAAGTCGAGCAGCTTGTCCGCGAGGTGCTGGTTCAAAAGCTCCGCGGCGCGACCCCGCCGCCGGCTCGCGAGCGGCACGCGGCGAGCCCCGCCGTCGCGGGCGGGCCGCCCCATCCGTTGGTGGTCAACGTCTCAGCGCGGCACATGCACGTGACGCCGGAGCACCTGGAGATCCTCTTCGGGCCGGGATCAAAGCTGACCAAGCTGAAGGACCTTTATCAGGAAGGGGAGTTCGCCTCCGAGCAGCTCGTCACGCTGGTCGGCCCGCGGCAGCGGATCATTCCCAACGTTCGAATTCTCGGACCCGTCCGCAACTACACACAGGTGGAGTTGAGCTACACCGACGGCATTTATCTCGGCATTGATCTGCCGCTGCGCATCAGCGGCAATCACGAGAACACGCCGGGCGTCACCATCCTCGGCCCCGCGGGCGCGCTGACGCTCAACAAGGGCGTGATCCGCGCCGAGCGGCACGCGCACATGTCCACCACCGACATGAATTACTACGGCGTGAAGGATGGCGACTATCTCAAGCTGCACATCGCCGGCCCGTGCGGCGTGACCTTCGATCGGGTCAAGGTCCGCTATCACCCGAAAGTCGTCCTCGAAGTGCACATCGACACCGACGAGGGCAACGCGTGCGATTTGGAATCGGCGACGCACATGGAACTGAGCAAATGATTTGAGATTCGAGGGTTTGCAGTTGGAGGTTTGACGCCTTCATTAAACCCTCAAACATCAAACCTCGAACTTCAACGTCTGAAAGGATCAACATGCCTCAAGAAGCATTGGGCCTGCTCGAATGCAAAGGTCTGGTCGCCCTCATCGAGGGGACCGACGCAATGCTGAAGGCGGCCAACGTCGAGATGATGGGCTGGGACAAGGCCGGCAGCGGCATGGTCACGGCGTTTGTTCGCGGCGACGTCGCGGCGGTGAAGGCCGCCCTCGACGCCGGCGCCGAATCCGCCGGCCGCGTCGGGCAGGTCATCGCCGTTCACGTCATCCCGCGCCCGCACGATGAGCTGGGCGGAATGATGCCCAAGCGCAAGGGCGGCGCCGCCGCTCCCGCTGCGCCGGCCGCTGCCGGCGCACGCAAGTAGTTTCAGTAGCATGGGCGTCCCGCCCATGCCACAGACATGGCCGAGACGGCCATGCTACGGAGAAAGACAAATGGCAGAGAACAACGGTTCATATGGCAGCGCCCTAGGCCTGATCGAAACGAAGGGTTGGGTCGGCCTGGTCGAGGCGACCGATGCGATGTGCAAGGCCGCCAACGTCGAGGTGGTCAAGACCATCCAGATCGGCGGCGCGTTCGTGACGACGATCGTCCGCGGCGACGTGGGCAGCGTTCGCGCGGCGGTCGAAGCGGGCGCCGAAGCCGCCGGCCGCGTGGGTGAGCTTATCGCCTCGCACGTGATCGCGCGGCCGCATCCGGAGCTGCTCGCCGGCTACGGCGCGGCGGCGGGAACAACCGCTCTCTAATGCTCGTGCTCGTGGCCAACCTCGGCTCGACCTCCTTCAAGTTCAAGCTCCTCGACATGGAGAAGAACGGCGACGTCGTCGCGCGCGGCGGGTACGAGCGGATCGGGCAGAAGGATTCGCCCTACGCGACGCACGGCGACGTCATCGACGTCATCTTGAAAGAGTGCGGGCGCAAGCCGGACGCGATCGGCTTCAAGGCGGTTCACGGCGGACCGATCTCCGGCGCGGTGCGGGTGGACGACAACGTCATCGCGACGATGGAGCAATTTGCCGACGTCGCGCCGGCTCACAACCCGCCCTACATCGCGGCGATGAAGGCGTTCCACGAGAAGCTCCCGAACGTTCCGCAGGTGGCGGCGTTCGAGACGGCGTTTCATCAGACGATCCCGCTGTCGCGGCAGATCTACGCGATCCCGCACGAGTGGACCGAGCAGCTCGGCATCCGCCGCTACGGTTTCCACGGCGCGAGCCATCGCTACATCGCCACGCGCGTGAAGGAGCTCGTCCCCGAGGCGCGCAAGGTGATCAGTTGCCACCTCGGCGGATCGTGCTCGGTGTGCGCCATCGAGAACGGCAAGAGTGTCGCGAACAGTTTCGGGATGACCGCGCAGAGCGGCGTCCCCCACTGCAACCGCGTCGGCGACTTCGACACCTTCGCGCTGATGAAGCTGACGAAGCAGGGATTGTCGCTCGAGGAAATCTTCAAGAAGCTGAGCAAAGAAGGCGGGATGCTCGGGATGTCCGGAGTTTCGCCGGACATGCGCGACATCGAAATGCTGGCCGGAAGCGGAAGCTCCGGTTCGGCGCGCGCCAAGCTCGCGATCGACGCGTTCGTCGAAAGCGTGCGCGGTTTCATCGGTCAATATCTCGTCGTGCTCGGGGGTTGTGACCTCCTCGCGTTCACGGGTGGAATCGGTGAGAACGCGACGACCATCCGCGAAGCGATCTGTCACAACCTGGATTGGGCCGGAATCGTTTTGGACCCGAGCAAGAACCACGTGCGCGGCAGGGAAGAGAAGATCAGCAGCGTCGAATCGGACGCGGAAATCTGGATCGTCCCGACGAACGAGGAGCTCATCGTCGCGCGTCAGACGGTGCAAGTGCTATCAGCAAATTGAACGTAGGGGCGACGCCTGCGTCGCGCTCTCCGCAAAACATGGGCGCCGCAGGCGTCGCCCCTACAGGAGCCAGGACAATGGCAAACGGTGAAGCAATCGGACTGATCGAAACCAAAGGCATCGTCGCCGCCGTCGAGGCGTGCGACGCGGCGCTCAAGGCGGCGAACGTGACGTTCGTCGAGCAGCACAAGGTCGGCAGCGGCCTGGTGGCGATCACGCTCAAGGGCGACGTCGCCGCCGTCCGCGCGGCGGTGGACGCCGGCGCCGAAGCCGCCGGCCGCGTCGGTGAAGTCGTCAGCGTCCACGTCATCCCGCGCCCGCACGGCGACGTGGCGAAGATGGGATGACGGATTGCCGATTTGCTATTTGCAATTTGCGATTTGAATTTCAATCGCAAATTGGCAATCGCAAATCGCAAATAGCGGAGCTCCCATGTTCCTGGCACGTGTAACAGGCAACGTCGTCGCGACACAGAAGGACAAGGCGCTCAGCGGGCAGAAGCTGCTGGTCGTCGAGCCGCTCAACGTCAAGTACGACGAAGCCACCAAGGCCCCCGCCTCGCTCGGCAACACCGGGCGCGCGATCGTGGCGATCGACGTCGTCGGCGCGGGTGACGGGCAGCTCGTGCTCGTCGTGCAGGGTTCGTCCGCGCGCATGACGGATGTGACGAAGAACCTGCCTGCCGATGCGATCGTTGTCGGCATCGTTGACTCGGCCGAGTACGCGGGGAAGACGTTCTTCAAAGCTACGCAATAGTCCTGAGTGCTGAGTCCTGAGTGCTGAGTGCGAAAGCCTCTTCACTTAGGACTCAGCACTCAGGACTCAGGACTGACCCATGAACCAGGCACTCGTACAAGACGTCGTCGCGGAAGTGATGAAGCGACTGGACGAGCGGCGGAGCAGCCGCTTCGGTGGCGGTGGCGTCCGCGCCGGTGAAGACGCGCCGGCGAACGATGAGAAGATGCGCGAGCGACATGCGCCGACGCTCCCGATCGGTCAGCACGGCATCTTTTCCGACGTGAATCAAGCCGTCGATGCGGCGACCGAGGCGCAGAAGAAGCTGGTCAAGCTTTCGCTCGATGACCGCGATGCGATCGTCAAGCTCGTCAAGCGAATGGCCAAGGACAACGCGCAGAGCTGGGGCAAGATCGAGCTGGACGAGACGAAGATCGGCAGGCTCGATCACAAGATCGAGAAGCTGCAGATCCTCGAGCTCGTGCCCGGCGTGGAGTTCTTGAAGACCGCCGCCGACAGCGGATCGAACGGCCTATGCCTGCACGAGTTCGCGCCGTTCGGCGTGATCGGGATCATCACGCCGGTTACCCACAGCATCCCCACGCTGACGGCGAACGTGATCAACATGGTCGCGTCCGGCAACGCGATCGTCGCCAACCCGCACCCGAGCGGCGCGAACTGCGCGGCGCTGGCGACGCGCGAATACAACAAGGCGATCGCCGCCAAGTTCGGCATCGATCACCTCGTCACCTGCATCGTCCCGCCGACGCTGGAGACGGCGGATGCGATCTTCAATCACCGCGGGATTCCGCTGCTTGTCGTCACCGGCGGTCCCGCCGTCGCGCGGGCGGCGCTGGGCGCGAAGAAGCGGGCGATCGTGGCCGGCCCGGGCAATCCGCCGGTCGTCGTCGATGAGACCGCGTGCCTGAAGAACGCCGCCGAGTCGATCGTCAAAGGGGCGGCGTACGACAACAACCTGCTGTGCATCGGCGAGAAGCAGGTCTTCTGCGTCGAGAGCGTATTCGACAAGCTGATGCAGCAAATGGAGCGCGCAGGCGCTTTCATTCTGAACAGCCGACAGATCGATGAGCTGACGAAGAAGGCGTTCCGCGTCGATCCGAAGGGCATTCCGCACGTGAATAAGGATCTGGTGGGACGCGATGCGAGCGTGCTCGCCGAGGCCGCGGGCGCGCGCGTTCCGCCGGCGACGCAGTTGCTGATCGGCGAGACCGATGCAAAGCACCTGTTCGTGCAGGAAGAGCAGATGATGCCGTTCGTCCCGTTCGTGCGCGTGCGCAGCGCCGAGGAGGCGATGGACCTGGCGCTGCAGAGCGAGCACGGATATCGGCACACGGCGATCATCCACAGCCGCAACCTCGACAACATCACCAAGTTCGGCCGGATGGCGAACGTGACGGTCTTCGTCGCCAACGGCGCGAGCCCCGCGGGTCTCGGTCTCGGCGGACAAGGTTACCTGAGCTACAGCATCGCGACGCCGACGGGCGAAGGGATCACGACGCCGCTGACGTTTACGCGGTACCGCCGCGTGATGATCACGGGCAGTCTTCGAATGATTTGAGGGATTCGACGTGCAGCTCGGCACCGTTATCGGCCACGCCACCGCAACCGTGAAACACCCGTCGCTGGTCGGGTGGCGGATGTTGCTGGTGCAGCCGCTGAACAACCGGAGAGAGCCGGAGGCGGATCCGGTCGTCGCGGTGGACAAGCTCGGAAGCGGCCCGGGGAGCGTGGTGATCCTCAACAGCGACAGTAAGGGCGCGCGAGAGCTGATCGGCGACGACAAGAGTCCGGTGCGCTGGTTTGTGATCGGGATCGTGGACGAATGATTTACACGGCGCGTCAGCTCGAAGAACTGCACAAGACCAACGGTCACGTGCGCCTTCCGATCGGCGCGCGGGTGACTCCGATGGCGCATGACTGGTTGCACTCGCGGAAGATCGCGATCGTTTACGGGGACGAACCGCAATGCCCTGGGACTGCAGTCCCAGCGCTTTCAAAAACCGAGCGCGTTCCACAAAATCCCGGCGCGCCAGCGCCCGCGGGTCAATGGCTCTGGTGGTGCGACGGCCCCTGCGGCGCCGCGAAAGCAGCGCTCGCATCGCAAGCGAAGGAGACGAATCTCCAACCGCTTCCCTACACCGCGGAACCCAAATACCTCGTTCAAGCGATCAAGCATCTCGCGAACGAAGTGAAATCCGACCGCGCCGCGGGCGGCATCCTTCTGGTCCAATCCGGCGCGGCCGCCGTCGTCTACGCGAACCGCTGCCCGTCGCTCCGCGCGATCCTCGGCACCTGTCGCGACGCGGTGCAGCAAGGGATCAATCTGGTCGGGGCGAACGTGCTCGTGATCGAAACGCCCTACCAAACGCTCCAGCAGGTGAAAAACGTCCTCTCCCTCTTCATCCGCATGCGACGCGAACCGTCGGAAGATGTGAAGCGACAGCTTCAGGAGATGGCGTCATGCGCGTAGGACGCGTCGTCGGCCGAGTGACGCTCAACCGCGCGTACAAAACGCTCGCGGGCGGGCGGTTCGTCATCGTTGAGGTGCAGGATCGTTTCGCGCTCGCCGGTCAGCCGCGCAGGACGAGCGAATCGCTCGTCTGCTACGACAACCTCGGCGCGCACGCCGGCGATCTGATCGCGTTCACGGAAAGCCGCGAGGCGTGCATGCCGTTCTATCCGGAGAAAATCGTCCCGCTTGATGCGTACAACGCCGCCATCCTCGATGCGGCGGTCGTTTCGCACGAAATCTGAAGGTGACTTTTATGGCAACGACGACAACACCGAACGGAAAATTCAGCACCGCCAACGGACATCCGCGCATCAGCGAGTTCAAACTCAAAGAGCAGATGGCCGACATCGGCCGGCGGATCTGGCTCAAGGGATTCTGCGCGGGCAACGAAGGCAATCACTCGTATCGCCTGAGCGAGGATCGCATCCTCTGCACGCCCTCGCTGATCAGCAAGGGCAATCTCAAGCCCGACGACATGTGCATCGTGGACATGAACGGCAAGCAGATCTCCGGCAAGCGCAAGCGGACGAGCGAGATCCTGCTGCACCTGGCGATCTACCGGGAGCGGCCGGACGTGCGCGCGGTGATTCACAGCCATCCGCCGCACGCGACGGCGTTCGCGGTCGCCGATGTCGAACTACCGACGTGCATTCATCCCGAGGCGGAAGTTTTTCTCGGTCCGGTGAAGACAGCGAAGTACGTCACGCCCGGCGACACGCGGCTGGGTCAATCGATCAAACCATTCGTGAAGGACTCGAACACGATCCTGCTCGGCAACCACGGCGTGGTCTGCTACGGGCCGGACCTGGAAGACGCGTACTACAAGCTCGAGATCGTGGACGCATACGCGCGGATTCTTCTGCTGGTGAAACAGCTCGGCAGTGTCAAGCCGCTCGGCGCGGACGAGATGAAGGAGCTGCTGGCGCTCAAGAGCAAGTTCGGCATGTTCGACCCGCGCACGGCCCCGGGCGCGTCGCCGGAGAAGATGGCCTGCGGCGGCGTCGATTACGTCAGCCGCGTCGGCGGGGAGATCGGCACCAAAGGCCGCATGCAGTCATCGAGCGGCGGAACGGTGCCGGTGCCCACGGGATCGGAGCTGCGTCCGAGCACCGCGGTGCAATCCTCGCCGATGGAGCAGGCGATTCATCAGATGCTGCCGAGCAATTACAACGAGAAGGACATCGATCATCTGGTGCAGACGATCACCGATCAGATCATGGCGGCGGCATCGTGAGCATTGTTCAGTGGCACGGGCGCCTCGCCCGTGAACGCGCGGCGATAGCCGCCAATGCACGGGCGAGGCGCCCGTGCCACAATTTATGACGAAGTCTTTGGACGAAAAACTTGCTCGGATTCACGCCGATCCTTCGGCGGCGAATGATTTCATTCTCGCTGACGCCAAGGACGCGGACATGGCCGCCGGCCTCGCGGCGCCGGGGAAGGATGCGCGCACGGGGAAGATCCGCTCCCTGGCGGACTACCGCGATCAGATGCGCGAGATCACCCGTCAGGGTCTGGTGGACATCATGCTGATGAGCTGCTCGACGAGCGAGCAGCTCACGGTCCGCGAGCGGCTGTTCGATCATTCGACCGTCACGCCGGCCTGCCGCGCCAACGACACGACCGACATCCACCTGCAGTCCGGCGGCGTGTATCCGAAGGAGCCGAGCCGGCCGTTCCGCTCGTGCACGATCGACCAGATCCAGAGCGCCAAGGTCAACGCGAGCACGTACGAGCGGACGCTGGGCGCGAACCTCGGCCTGTACTCGATCACACCGAACAACGATCTGGATGCGGATTACGTCACGCTCAACGCGTACAAGGAGTTTCGCCTCGAAGCGGAAACAAAAGGGTTTCGCCACTTCCTCGAAGTGTTCGATCCCAACGCCTGCGGCCATTCATGCCCGGTCGATCTGGGGCGGTTCATCAACGACTGGATCGCGCGCACGCTCGCCGGCGTGCCCTCGTTCAGCCGGCCAGTCTTCCTCAAGATCGCGTATCACGGACCCAAGGCGATGGAGGAACTCGTCTCGTACGACCCGCACCTGGTGGCGGGCATCCTCGGCGGATCCAGCGGGACGACGCACGATGCGTTCAAGCTGCTGGAGGAATCCAGAGCGCACGGCGCGCGGGCGGCGCTGTTCGGGCGGAAGATCAACAACTCCGAGCATCAGCTCACGTTCGTCCGCTACCTGCACGCGATCGCGAACGGGCGGATCAAGGCCGAGGAAGCGGTCCGCGCATATCACGGGGAGTTGCAGAAACTCCAGCTCAAACCGTACCGCGCGCTCAAGGACGATCTGGAGCTGACGAGCACCGCGACGAGCTACGCGGGAACCGGATCGACAGTCTCGCTCAGCTCCACGGTCATCCCCAAACCTTCCGCCGGCGTTGCCACTTCAGTGGCAATATCTTCGCCGTCGTCCGCTCCCGACTTCAAATCGATGTCTTCGGCGCAGAAAGTCGCGCTCTCGCGGGAACGCATCCGATCGGACTTGTCGAAGACAAACAACGGGAAGTGATGCTCATCGCCGAGAGAAAATCCCGCCTCCGCGAGCTGATCGCCCGGAAGGGCATGAGCGACCTCGATTCCCTCGCCGCCGAGCTGCGCGTCAGCCAGTCCACCGTCCGCCGCGACATTGACGCCATGGTGGATGAAGGTCTCGTTAAGCGCACGCACGGCGGCGTGATCTGGATCGGCGAGCCCAACGCCAACAATGCTGCCGCCACGCGGCCCTACGCGTTCGACCAGCGCATGAGCTACGAGATGGACGCGAAGCGCCAGATCGCCAAGGCCGCCCGCTCGCTCGTGCAGGACAACGAAACGGTGCTGATCGACGGCGGCACGACGACCTTCTATCTCGCCGAGCAGCTCCTCGGGCAATCGCTCCAGATCGTCACCAACTCACTCCCGATCGCCAACCTCTTCCTCAACGACGAGAACGTCGAGCTGGTCCTGACCGGCGGCTTGATGTACCCGCGCTACGGCGTGCTGCTGGGCCCCACCGCCGAGCACGTCATCTCGACCATCCACACCAAAACGATGTTCCTCAGCGTCGCCGGCATCCACGACGGTCGTCTTTACAACCAGAACCTCCTGCTCGTGCAGGCGGAGCAGCGCATGATGGCGCAGGCCCAGCAGGTCGTGCTGCTCGCCGACTCGACCAAGTTCGGCCAGCAGGCTCTCGCCAGGCTCTGCGCCCTCAGTGAGATCGACATCGTTGTTACCGACGCCGCCATCACGGACGCGCACCGCGAGCAGGTCCGCCAGGCGGGATGTGAGCTGATCGTCGCCTCCGATTGATCGCGTCTTCGCTTTCACCTTTTGCCCCGCCGCGTAGAATCGGACTTCTGGCGATGGCGACGCACGACACCTACGAATCCCCTCTCGCGACGCGCAACGCCAGCGCCGAGATGCTTCGCCTCTTCTCGCCGGCGCACAAGTTTGGATTGTGGCGGCGGCTGTGGCTCGAGCTGGCGCGGTGCGAGCGGGAGCTCGGACTTTCGCGCATCAGCGACGACGCCCTTCGGCAAATGGAGGCGAAGCTCGACGACATCGACTTCGCCGCGGCGGCCGCCTGGGAGAAGCGGCTGCGCCACGACGTGATGGCGCACGTCCACACGTTCGAAGAAGCCGCGCCGGCGGCCAAGGGAATCATTCACCTGGGCGCGACCAGCCAGTACGTCGTCGATAACGCCGACCTGATCATCATGCGCGATGCGATGAAGCTTCTGGCGTCGCGCCTCGCCGCGTGCATCGATTCGCTCGGGACGTTCGCGCTGCGATGGAAAGATCTGCCCACGCTCGGCTACACGCACTTTCAGCCGGCACAGCTCACTACGGTCGGCAAACGCGCTTGTCTTTGGGCCCAGGATCTGGTGATCGACCTGGAAGAGCTGGAATATCGCATCGCGACGCTGCGCTTCCGCGGCGTCAAAGGGACGACCGGCACGCAGGCGTCGTTCCTGTCGCTCTTCGAGGGCGATCATGCCAGGGTCGAACAACTCGACGGGATGGTGACCCGCCGCTTCGGCTTCGAGAAGAGCTTCGACGTGACGGGACAAACCTATCCGCGCAAGATCGATGCGCAGGTCGTCTCCTGCCTCGCGGGCATCGCCGCCAGCGTCCACAAGTTCTGCAACGACATCCGCCTGCTCGCCGGGATGAAGCAGATCGAGGAGCCGTTCGAGGAAGAACAGGTCGGCTCCAGCGCGATGGCATATAAGCGCAACCCGATGCGTTGCGAGCGGGCGACGGGGCTGGCGCGGTTTGTGATCAGCCTCGCAAACTCTCCGCTTCAAACGGCGGCCGAGCAGTGGTTCGAGCGGACCCTGGATGACTCGGCCAACAAGCGGCTGGCGATTCCCGAGCCATTCCTGGCGATTGACGGCTGTCTGATGATCGTGGCGGACGTCGCGCGCGGGCTCGTCGTCTATCCAAAAACCATCGAAGCGGCGGTGATGGCGGAGCTTCCTTTCATGGCGAGCGAAGAGATTCTCATGGAAGCGGTCAAAGCCGGCGGTGACCGACAGGAATTGCACGAGGCGATCCGCCGGCATGCGCAGGCGGCGGCGGCGGAGGTGAAGATGCACGGCCGGCCGAATGATTTGATTCGGCGGATTGGGGAAGATCGGGGGTTTGCGAATGTTCGGCTGAATGAGTTGCTGGACCCCCGCCGCTTTGTCGGCCGCGCGCCGGAGCAGGTCGCCCGCTTCACAGAGCAGATCCTCGCTCCCGTTCGGGCGCGTTATGCGCAGTCCCCCTCAAAACCGGCAGAACTTCGGGTCTAAAAAGGGGTTTCGCGCGGAGCCGCGACACCCAGCCCGCGCGAGACAAGTCACGCAGGCGCAGTTTTCCTCTGCCGGGCCATTGGCCTGCGCAAAGGAGGCAAATTGAACCAACAAAGCGGGAGAAAAACTTTGACATGATATAACCCTGTGGTATTCTTCGCCGCGAGACAGAGGGCAGTACGTCTCGACCGTGAGAGGGCTATCGCTTCACGTCCCGCAGTGGCTTTGGGATTTCGCCTGTCCGTTCGAGGGCATTCGGAGGTTCGATGAGTGGGAATCAGCTGACGCGCAGCAATAAGCGTTTGGTGAAAAAGCTCGCTGCGGCCGCAATTGTCGGTTCGCTGGCGTCGCCTGTCTTTGCAGGCAAGCCGCCTCCCCCTCCGCCGCCCCCCCCGCCTCCGCCCACTGCGCCGGCGCCCGAAAAGCTCAACAACGATCCGGCGGTGCACTGGTTTGCGGATTGGAACGAGAACAATGCTCCGGCGCCGGCGGATTTCTTCGCCACGCCGAGCACTTACACCGGCATCGCGAACACGCAGACCCAACTGAACGGCTCGGCGACGATCGGCAAGCCGCTCGGCATCAAGGTCGAGCTTCCGCTCAGCGCGACCGACGCCAGCACGCTGTTCAACTCACACTATCCGCTCCCCAGCGGCAGCAAGGCGATCAGCTACGTCTTCGGTGACTTCGAACAAGGCACCAAGGCGACGCAGCTCAGCAACGTGCAGACCCTCGTCAGCCAGGTCCGCACTTCGACCTGGTCTAAGAACGCCTACGTCGGGCAGTACAACCTTACGCCGCTGGGCGCCGGCGACGCCTTCCGGCGCGGGCCGGCGGTATGGACCGCCGCCGATTACAACGCCTCCGGCGTGAACATGGCCAACACCGAGCTGTATCCCGGTGCCGCCGACTTCCGCAACCGCTCCACCTTCGACTGGGCCAACGCCAACATCCGCACCGGCTTGTTCATCGCCCCGCTGGGGCGCATGACGCTGACGCAGAACCTGCTCGACACGTACTACAACGGCGGCAGCGGGACGCAGGCGCTGGTGACGAACGTGGGCCTGCCCTACCACAAGCAAATCCCCTACGTCGCCCGCTTCAACAACTGGGGCAACGCCTCGCTCGACTCGGATCAGAACGGCGCCAACGGCTATCAGTTCGTCCCGGGAGCGCCGCTCCCGCAGGCCGGCCTGAGCAGCACGCAGACGCAGAACCAGATGATGGGCCGCGGCGACTTCAGCGCGCAGATCATGCACTACCGCATGCGCGGCGCGTATTCGGTCAACGCCTTCGAGCCCGGCGTCGTCGGGTACTCCAAGACCGACGAGCAGCAGGACATCCGCGACGGCTGGTACGGCGCATCCGATGCGCACGTGGCGCACGCGGCGAACATCTTCGCCCAGAGCGACAACCAGCGCGCCACCATGACGCTCAACCCGATCGTGGACGGCGCCTCGGCCAACGGCGGGATGCGGGCGGAGCAGACCGGCACGCTCTGGTCCGGCGTCTACAGCCTGAGCCTCAAGCAGCTCGACATTCTCGCGTCGAACCTCGACACGGTGAATCACCTGGTCAAGTTCGGCACCGTCGACGTCTACGACGTCTTCACGGTGAAGAACGGCAGCGGTTACACCTACTCCGACCCTGGCCAGCTCGCCGCCAGCCGCAACGCCCTGATCGAAGCCGGCATGCACCGCATGCTGCAGTTCAGCCTCGTGAACACGCGCGTCTACAACAGCTCGACCTTTACCGGTTCGTTCACGACCAAGACGATCTGGCTCTTGAACCAGAACTACACGGTGTTCACGAACAACAACCGCAACGACGTGGGCATCCCCGAACCGACGACGTTCGGCATGCTCGCGGCGGCCGGTTCCATGGCCGTGATCTGCCGCCGCCACCGCAAGGGGCAACCGCAGCCGGCCTAACACGCCGCCGCGCGATCGACAAGCACAACTGAGAAGCACAGGAAAAACGGGCTCACTTCGAGCCCGTTTTTCGTTTGCGCGCCGGCGTTTGCGCGCGAGCGATGGCGCGCTGCCCGCGCCGGCGCGACGTCAGGAAACGCGCGCGGCTTGGAATTCGTCACGCGCCCGGCGAGAATCGCGCGGCGATGGGCACCTGACTCAGGGCGGCGGGATGACTCCTCAGCAGTTCGTCGAGAAATGGTCGCGCGTCGATCAACCGGAGCGCGCCCTGAGCCAGGAGCATTTCCTGGACCTCTGCCGCCTGCTCGGCCAGCCGACGCCGACGGAGCATGACGCCACGGGCGCGGAGTACGCCTTCGAGAAAGGCGTCCTCGTCACCGACGGCGCCAGCAAGGGAGCCAGGGGCGACCACGGTTACGCCGACGTCTGGTGGAAGGGGAAATTCGGCTGGGAGTACAAGCGCAAGGGCAAGTACCGCGATCTGAGCGAGGCGTACCGGCAACTGCTCCGGTACCGCGAGGCGCTGGAGAACCCGCCGCTGCTGATCGTCAGCGACATCGCCCGGACGGAGATCCACACCAACTTCACCGGCCCCACGAAACAAGTACACGCGATCCCGCTGGCGGAGATGACGCAGCCCGCGGCGCTCGACCTGTTCCGCCGCGCCTTCACCGACCCGGAATCGTTCAAGCCGCAAATGACGGCCGAGAAGGTGACGCAGGACGTCGCCGCCGAGATCGGCCAGCTCGCCCGCACTCTGCTGGCGGAACAGTTGTTCGCCGAAATGAAGGATGACGGGGAGTTCGGGCGTCGATCCGGTTCCCTTCTTCAATGGCGTGCTGTTCGAAGACGCGAATCGATCGATTTGAAGTACAGCGACATGCGCGGGAGCTGCTTGACATTTTTGTGATGATGACTATAAGTAGCGTGACATGGCCGACGCCAAGCTAATCTGCGGCGACGCACTCGATGTGCTTCGCGACCTCCCATCCGCGCACGCCGATCTCATCATTACGTCACCGCCATACAACATCGGCAAAGAATATGAACGCCCGCGCGAGTTGGGCGAATACTTGGATTGGTGCTCGCAATGGCTAGGGCAACTGCACCGCGCCCTTAAACCTGACGGATCCCTTTGGCTGAATTTGGGCTACGTCGAAGTACCGGGCAAGGGGCGGGCGGTACCCTTGCCTTACCTGCTGTGGGATCGATCGCCGTTCTACCTTATCC
>JAICTV010000366.1 GCA_025936175.1 Phycisphaerae bacterium | reverse complement strand
ACGGCAATTCGCATATATGAAATCGGCGGCCCGTAAAGGGCCGCCCTACACAGCGCCTTGTTCGCGCGACAACCAATTACCTACCGCCCTACACAGCGCCTTGTTCGCGCGACAACCAATTACCTATGACCACACACTCCATTATTCCTCATACTGCTTCATCAGCAGCGTGCCGTTCGTGCCGCCGAAGCCGAACGAGTTCGACAGCGCGTAGCGGATGCGCATCGGCCGCGCGGTGTGCGCGACGTAATCGAGATCGCAGCCTTCGTCCGGGTTGTCGAGATTGATGGTCGGCGGCGCCATCTGGTGCTTCACGGCAAGCGCGGTGATCCCGGCCTCCAGGCCGCCGGCGGCGCCGAGCAGGTGGCCGGTCATCGACTTGGTCGACGACATCGCCAGCTTGTATGCGTGCTCGCCGAACAGTGACTTCACGCCGCGCGTTTCGGTCGGATCGTTGATCGGCGTCGACGTGCCGTGCGCGTTGATGTAATCGACTTCGCGGGGCTCGATGCCGCCCTTCCTGAGCGCCATCGTCATCGATCGGATCGCGCCGTGCGCTTCTTCGGGCTGGCCCGTCAGGTGATACGCATCCGACGTCAGCCCGTAGCCGACGACTTCCGCGTAAATCGACGCACCGCGCTTCGTCGCGTGCTCGAGCGTCTCGAGAATGACGATGCCCGAGCCTTCGCCCATCACGAAGCCGTCGCGGTCTTTGTCGAAGGGACGGCTGGCCTTCTCCGGCTCGTCGTTGCGGGTCGAGAGCGCCCGCATGGCCGCGAATCCGCCCACACCCATCGGCGTGATCGCGGCTTCGGATCCGCCCGCGATCATCACGTCCGCGTCGCCGCGGCGGATGATCTCGAACGCTTCACCAATCGCGTGCGCGGAGGCCGTGCAGGCGGTGCACGTCGCGAGGTTCGGTCCGCGCGCGTTGAAACGGATCGAGACCTGACCGGCCGCGAGATTGATGATGGACGCAGGGATGAAAAACGGCGAGATGCGGCGCGGACCGCCCTTCATCAGTTCCTTGTGCTCGGCTTCGATGGTCTGGAACCCGCCGATGCCGGAGGCGATGAAGACGCCGACGTGATCCGCAATGTCAGGCGTGACGGTCAGGCGCGCGTCGTCCACCGCGAACTGCGACGCGGCGAGCGCGTACTGAATGAAGACGTCCATCTTCTTGACGTCTTTCTTGTCGACGAACTTCAGAGGATCGAACCCCTTCACCTCGCCAGCGATACGCGCCGAAAACTGCGAAGCGTCGAATCGGGTGATGGGGCCAATCCCGCTCCTGCCCGCCAGGAGCGCGTCCCAGTTCGCCTGTGTGCCGATGGCGAGCGGGGACACCAGTCCGACGCCCGTCACCACGACTCGCCTGCTCAATGAACCTCCGCGAGAAAGCGCCCCTGAAGGGGCGCCCTACCGGCACCCCATAAAAGGGGTGCCCTACTTCTTGGACTTGGCGTGCGACTCGATGTACTCGATCGCTTCCTTGACGCGCGTGATCTTCTCGGCGTCGTCGTCCGGGATCTCGATCCCGAACTCCTCTTCGAATGCCATGACGAGCTCGACGGTGTCGAGCGAGTCGGCGCCCAGGTCGTCCACGAACGAGGCATCCGGCGTCACTTCTTCCTCGTCCACCCCGAGCTGCTCCACGATGATGCTCTTCACCTTGTCTGCTACCGCCATGAATGATCCTCCAAAATCGCCGAATACCGCGGCGCCCCGTAAAGGGGCGCCCTACATATACATTCCGCCGTTGACCGCGAGCACCTGCCCCGTAATATACGCTGCCTCGTCCGACGCCAGAAAACACACCGCGGACGCGACGTCGTCCGGCGTGCCCAGCCGCTTCAGCGGAATCTTCGACGCCCAGTCCTCGTGCGCGCTGGCCGTGATTGCCCGCGTCATGTCGGTCTCGATCATCCCCGGCGCCACGACGTTCGCCGTGATGTTGCGGGACGCGACCTCGAGCGCGACGGCCTTCACGAATCCCATCAGCCCCGCCTTCGACGCGGCGTAGTTGGCCTGCCCCGCGTTGCCGGCCTGTCCGACGACGGAGCTGATCGCGATGATGCGTCCGGCGCGCTGCCGGATCATCGGCTTCAGCACGGCCTGGGTCAGCGCGAACGCGGCGGTCAGATTGGTCGCCAGCACCGCGTCCCAGTCGTCGCGCTTCATCCGCAGCATCAGCTGATCGCGCGTAATGCCCGCATTGTTGACCAGGATGTCGATGCGGCCGTGGCGCTCGAGCGTGGTGCCGACGACCGCCGCGACGGCACTCGCGTCGCTGACGTCGAGGGCCGCGGTTTCCGCCTGGCCGCCAGCGGCCGTGATCTCGGCGACCGCCGCCGCGGCATTGTCGCCGCGCGCCGCCGCCACCACGGTCGCCCCCTGTGCGGCCAGCATTGATGCGATCGCGCGGCCAATGCCGCGCGACGCACCGGTCACGAGCGCCACCTTGCCGTCGAAGCGCATCACAGCTTCAGCGCCGCCTCGAGACCGGCTTCATCTTCGACGCTCGCGACCGTGACGCCGCGATCGATCTTCTTGATCAGCCCGGCCAGCACCGCGCCCGGTCCCAGCTCGACGAAAGTCGTGACCCCCTCGGCGACCAGCCGCTTGACCACGTCTTCCCACCGCACCGGCGACGATACCTGGCGGATCAGCGCGGCGATCGCGTCGGGTGCGGTCCGTT
>JAICTV010000093.1 GCA_025936175.1 Phycisphaerae bacterium | reverse complement strand
GAAGCGGATCGCGTTCTTGCAATCGTTTAGATTCGTCGGCCAGCGGTCTTTGATGTGCATCCAGTAGTTAACGCTGGCGGCGACGTAGCCGTGCAGCGCGAGCGTGGTGCCGATGTTGAGCTCGCGCCCCGCCGCCTTATCGCCGCCGACCCAACCGCCGCCGTGGATGATCAGGACGGCAGGCGAACGCGCGGATTTGTCACGATGAGCGGGGAGGTAGAGATCGAGCTTCTCGTTCCGATCGGGCGCGAGATACGCGACGTCCTGCCGGATCGTCACTCCCTCGGGCGCAGGCGGCAGAACAGGTTTGGACGTGGGCGCGCTGCTCGGCGCTGCGGCGGCCAGGCGGCAAGCGGCGGTCAGCAGCAGGAGAGCGATCTGCATCACGTGACCGGCGCCGCTTTGCGCAGCGTGTCGATCGCGAAGGCGACGTCTTCCATCCGCATCTCGCCCGCCTCGCGCTCGATCACGAGCGGTCCGGTGTAGCCCGCGTCTTTCAGCGCCCGCAAAAATTCCTTCGGAGGAACCTGGCCCGTGCCGAAGGGAACTTCGCTGCCCCACGCCGCGCCCGGCGCGTCCGAGAGCGTCGCATCCTTCACGTGCACGTGCGCGATATGCCGCCCGAGGATGCCGATCGCCTCGATCGGATCACCCGCGCCGTACAGGATCATGTTCGCCGGATCAAAGTTCACGCGCACGTTCTTGCAGCGCAGGTCGTTGATGAACTGCAGCAGCTCCGGCGCGCTCTCCTGGCCCGTTTCCATCAGCACTTGAAGTCCGAGCGCGCCAAAATCGGACGCGATCTCGCAGGTGCGGCCGATGATCTTGTCGTAATTCGGATCGCTCGACGGCGGGACGAAGCCGACGTGCGTCGAGACCATCTTGATCCCCATCTCGCGCGCGATCTGCCCGGCGGATTTGGCGATCGCTTTGCGGATCGGGAACTCCGCCTCGGAGACGAAGCCGCCGGTCTTCTTGATCGTCGTGATCGTCGTATAGTCCTCGCCGGGGAAGCCGACCATCCCGGCGGTAAACGTCAGCCCGCTGTTTCTGAGCAGGCCGAGCTCCTGGTGTTTGCGCTTGTCGTCCATCTGCGCCAGCTCGCCGAGCGCGATCTGCACGTGTTGCAGGCCGAGCTTCTTCACGCGCGCGATCAGATCCGGCGTGTCCCTGGGCGCGAGCGACCAACTGCACACCCCGATGTCGTGTCCTGCGATGTTCATGGTGTTGAGCATTGAGTCGTTGATTCATCGGGCCATTGAGCCATTCTTCAATGACTCAATGAGCCTGTAGCTCAATGACTCAATCCGTTCCTTTCGATTTCCGTTGCTTGATACTTCAAATACCGCTTCTTCATCCACCGCACGCCGAACAGGTCGGCGATGCCGACGAAAGCGCGGTTGCGAAATCCGTATTTCGCGGTCCCGGCGAAGCGATGACTGTGCTTGACCGGTGTTTCGTAGACCGTCCCGCCGCGCATCTTCACCAGCGTCGGGAAGTATCGATGCGCCCCGCGGAAAAGCTTGATGCCCTTGATCGCGCCGGCACGGTAGATCTTCAGGCTGCTCGCCGAATCGTTCACCGTCTCCTGCGTGATGAAGTTGCGGATACGATTGGCCTGCCGGCTCTGCCAGCGGCGAAAGCCGGTGTCCTGCCGGTCCTTCCGCCAGCCCGTGATCATGTCCACCTTCTGCTCATCGAGCAGCGGCAGCAGTCGCGGGATTTCTTCCGGATCGTTCTGAAGATCGGCGTCGATGGTGGCGATGACCTCGCCGCGCGCGGCGGCGAAGCCCGCCTCGAACGCGGCGGACTGCCCGCCGTTGCGCGCCATGCGGATCACGCGCAACCACGGCAGCGTCGCCATCGCATCGTGCAGCAGCTTGGGCGTCGAATCCGTGCTCCCGTCATCGACGATGATCACCTCGAACGGCTTGCCGATCTTTTCCAGCGAAGCGGCGACGCGCTGCAGCAGCGTGGGGACGTTCTCCTGCTCGTTGTAACAGGGGATGACGAGGGAGAGATACGGCGCGTCAATCATAGGAGAAGGTCAGATTCCGTTAACCGCGACGCCACAGGTCGCGCGTCCCCTTCATCACGATGCCACAGCGCCGTCAGAATCCAATGAATCAAATAAACGCCACCGACGCCCAGCGCCGCGGCGGCGACGGTGTCGCTGAGCCAGTGCGCATTCTCGGCGATGCGTTCTGCGGCGACGACGCAGGCGATGGCGTACGCCAGCCAGCGCCACGGCGATTTCGGCCATAACATAGCCACCGCCGCCGCCGTGGCAAACGCCAGGGCCGCGTGTCCGGAAGGAAAACAGAGGTTGGCGCCGTTGAACAGTCCGTGAACGCCGCCGCGCAGCGGGGAGAGTGAAAACGGCGCGGGCGCCGGCTCGCCGCTCGCGTCATATCGCGCAAACTTGAACGGCCGCGTGCGACCGACGAGCCATTTAATCAAGCCATTGACGCCACTGACGATCGTCGCGAGCAACAGAAACCCGCCCGCCTTCCATTTCCACGGGTGCAAGATCGCGACGACGACCGCGACGACCGCCGTGAAGTAAAAGCTCCCGGGCGATTTGAGGATCTCGCTCAGCGTCTTGTGCGCGTGCATCCACCGATCGAGGCCGGACGATTGCACCCACGTCGCGACGCGGCGATCGAGCGACATCGCGACGAAGATCGCGAGAATCCACAAACAAATATTGAGGATGAGGCGCTGGGATCGCGGCACGGAATCATCGTGGCATGGGCGCCTCGCCCATGCAATTTTCAAAGACACGGGCGAGGCGCCCGTGCCAGTTGATCAGTAATCTCCAGCCCCACCGCCGCGGGACATTCCCTTGAACCCGCAGCAGCGCCAGGTCTTGAACGTCTTGACCGTCACGCCGCGGACGATCACCGGCAGCTCCGGAAGCTGCTCGATGCGCGCGAACGCCTTGGCGATGTCGGGCGGCATCGGGCCGCCCTTGCCGACGTAGACGGCGTTTCGACCGATGAGGCTCGGCTGATCGAGGCGGCGATCCGGCCACATGTCGTACTGCGTGAAGCGCTTCGCATCCGCGTAGTAGGAGCCGGCGTAATACGTCTTTGGCCGGCCCTTCACGTAGAACGCCGTCTCCGCCGTTTGCATGTAATCGTCGCAAAGGACGAACGGGCTGTCGCCGAGCGACTCCAGCTCGCGCGAGACGTGATCGCCGAGAAGGCTCCAGCCGCGCAAACGCCCGATCAGATCAACATTGGCAGGATTGATCTTCTTGTGAAACGTCGCGTCGACGAAACGGATAAGCGGGAACAGCCGCGCGCTGTCATGCGCGATGGGGATCGTGACAACGCCGAGCACGACCGTTCCCCAGAACCACATCCGCCACGGCTTCCACGTCTCGCGCGCGTGCAGTCGCGTCGCGATGAAGTATGCCGCCAGGATCATCAGCGTGAAGTACGCGGGAGCGGGCCAGTTCACCTGCACCTTGGTGAAGAAGCTGATCGACATCACCATGAGCCAGAAGGTGACGCCGATGGAGACGAGGAACAGCAGCTTGCGGCGGAAGGGATCATCCCGGTCGCGAATCGCGCGGATGGTCGCCAGCACCATCATCACCGCGAGCACCGGCCCGATTACGCCGACTTGTGACCCGAAAAACTCGAAGAAGTTCCCGCGCTTCAGCGCCCCGCCGGTCGCGCCGGTCTGATGCGCGACGTGACGCAGCGACGCCCAGCCGTGCTGGTGGTTCCACACGATCACCGGCGTCGTCATCGCCAGCGAAATCAAAAACGCGATCCACACGCCGGGCGAGCGGAGCCGCGCGCGGGACGGACGATCGGCCAGCATGAAGATCAGCAGCCCCACGAACCAGAGCATCGCCGCGTATTTCGCGAGAAATCCGAAACCGATCGCCGCGCCGGCGAGCGGCCAATCCCACCACTTCTCTTCGAACAGCGCCCCCGCCGCCAGATACGTCGCCAATGCCCAGCAGAAGAACATCGGCGGGTCGATGGTCATGAGGATGCTGCCGGCGACGAACATCGGGACGATGTGGTTGAGCAGCACCGCGCCCAGCGCCAGTCGATCGGAGCCGAAAAGCCTTCGCGTCAGGAGGTAGACGAGAATCGACGTCGCCGCCCCGAACGCGACCGCCGGGTAGCGCACGCCCTGCATCGTGTCGCCGAAGACCGCACAGCTCGCGCGGATGATGTACGCGACCAGCGGGCCCTTGCTGTAGTAGCTCCAGTCGAGATTGCGCGACCAGTCCCAGTATTGCGCCTCATCGCCCGACAGATCCGCCGGGCAGTTGTGGTTCAGGTAGTGAACGTGTCCCAGGCTGTCGAGCAGCAGGACGAGAACGAGAAGGATCCGGCACCGCGCCGGCGTGAGCCAGTGGAGATTCCACGCGGGCGCGGGATGTTGAAGCGGCGGATGTGGTGTGGCGGAGGCGACCGTCATCGTCGTAGGGATCACGCCGTCGGCGTCAGCACCTTCGCCGCCGACGACGGGTCATCGATCGGCTTCCCCTTCACCGTCAACCGGGCCGGATGTCCGAACCACTCCCGCCGCCCGTCGCCGTACATCTCTTCCATCTTCGCCACGACGTCGCTCATCGTCGCGCCGGCGGGCACCCAGCCTTTTTCAATGTCGGGGAAATCGACGGCGCAGTTGGCGCACTTCTTCCCCTCGTAGAACCGGATGGGGCACCAGAACGATTCGACATTCCGCAGCATCTCCGCGCCCAGCGAATACACGCCGGTCATCCAATCGCAGTAGAGACACCAGACCAGATCGTGTCCGACCAGCCCGTCAAACTTCTGCCGCGAGACGTTGATCCAGTCGCTCTGCCTGTAGGCGGGAAAATCAAGCAGCACCGGCAGCGTCCACCAAAGCGTCATCTGCGTGATGCGGATAGCCCAGAAGATCGGCAGCGCGACCAGCGTCACCCACAGCGCCGCGTGATTGCGGAGCCGCCCCACCGCTTTGGCATGGAACTTCACGATGCGCGGCCCGCGCGCCGCTTCGTGGAAGACCATCTCGTGCCCCAGGCACCACGCCCACAGCGCCACAAATTGCCCCGCGAGCGCGCCGGCGAAGCCCGCCCAGCCGGCGAGGCTCGCGCCGATCACCCACGGCAGCCAGGTGAAGCACGCGACAACGACATCGAGCAGCGGCTCCCGGCAGAACGCCGCCGAGACGCGCCATCCCGCCGTCCCGAGGCGCGGGATGATCGACAACACGCCCGCGAGCGCGACCATTGACGCGGTGGTGATCCAGAACGCGTGAAGAAGATGGAGCAACGTCGGGTTCATCGCACGCGGCATCATCGATGCGCGGGCGGGAATTGTCCATGAGTCGGGAACTCACCCGTGTCGTCCCGAAAGGATTTTTGTTCACGCATGTCACGATGGTGGATCAGCAGTCATCCTGATCGTACTCGCGAAGGATCCGCGCGAGCGGACGCAGATGCTTGGGAGTACCTCATGACGCATGAGAGGGACGTCCCTTCCTCTTGGAAGCTGACGCGGCGGTCACCACCCGAACCGCTCTTCCGTCCACGGGCCGCCGTGCATGTGATATCCGTTTTGTTCCCAGAACCCAGGCGCATCGGTCGCGCGCAGCTCGATCCCGCGGATCCATTTGGCGCTCTTCCACAGGTATGAGCGCGGAACAAGCCCGCGCAGCGGCCAGCCGTGCGCGGGCTCGATCTCCTTGCCGTCCCACTGATACGCCAGGATGCAGTCCTCGGCGATGAATTCATCCAGCGGGATGTTCGTGGTGAAGCCCGCCTCGCTGTGACACATGACGAAGCGCGCGTCGGCGCTCGGCTCGGCGCGCTCGATGATCAGTTTCGCCGGCACGCCCGTGAACGTGTTGTCCAGCCGCGACCAGTGCGTCACACAGTGGATGTCGCACACGACATCCACCGCCGGCAGCGCGCGAATCTCCGCATAGGAGAGCTCGTATGGCGCGTCGCACAGCCCGAAGACGCGCAGCTTCCAATCGGCGCGCGTCGGATCGACCGTCGGCACCTTGCCGTAGTGCAGCACGGGCCACTTGCCCGTCAGCGTCTGCCCGGGCGGCGTGCGGTCGGTCGGGCCGCCGCGATTGACGTCCGGGCTGATGATGCGCGGACGAGATGTCCTCGGTGCGTCGTTCATGATCTTTACTGTAGCACGCAACGGACGATCACGGCGCACCGGCGGCGGGACGGGCCTCGGCCGGCGCGGGCGAAGGCGCGGCGGCGCCCAGAGCGGCGTCGTGTGACGGGGACGCGGGCTTCAGCTCCAGCTCGTCGAGCCGATCGACCAGCTCATCGACGGCGCGCGACCGCGCCGCCGGGGCGGCGTCGACGTCGAAGGCGATGTCGCGGCCGGCGAGCTTCTGCAGCGCCGCCAGCGCCGCGCGGCGGACGGCGGCGTCGTCATCGCCGAGGCAGTCGGCCAGAAAGTGCGGGTCGGTGGCGGCCGAAGTCGCGGGATCGGGCCAGAGGCTGTTGCGATCGACCAGCGCGTCGATCCGTCCGCGCTGCTCGGGCGACAGCTCCGACGGATCCAGCCGCAGCGCGGCGAGCACGCCGGCGCGCCCGAGGTGATCGAGCTTGGCGGATGCGGCGTTGCGCTGCGGGGCGGCGTCGGCGTCGAGGTCCGGCAGGATCGACTTGAGCTGCGCGGTGATCGCCGGATCGGGCGCGATCGCCGTGAACGCGCGATACACGTCCCCGGCGCGCGGGCGCAGCACGTTCTCGCCGGCCAGCTCTTTCACCAGCGGCATCAGATACCGCCGCACCTGCGGTTCGTGCTCGTTGAACAGTTGCACGAAGTCCGCCGCCTGGTCGATGTCCAGCGGCCGCGCGCGGGCGCGGCGGGGCTTCTCGACGGTAAAGCGCACGACCCCCGCCGGCACGTCCTGCACGAGCGTCACGCCGACGTACGAGTCGTTCACGCGTCCCGAGCCTTCGATCGTGGTCACGCCGGCGTCGGTGACGGTGACGCCGGTGAGCTGAAGCTCCGACCAGCGGTCGTGCCGGCGGGATTCGCACGAGAGCGCGAAGGCCGCGAGCGCGCGGTCGTTCTGCTTCGCCGCGCGGGCGTCGGCATCGATGATCCAGCGGTCGTCGGCGGTGACCTGGATGGACGGCGAGCGGTCGGCGGCGATGTCGTCGAGCACGGACCCGGGCAAAACGAGCGTGAGCACGAGCTTGCGGTCGCGGATGTCGGCGCGGATGAGCTCCGACAAAGACTTGACGCGTGGCGTGGGGTCAGGCTGCTTCGTCGCGGAGGTCGTCGGCTCGGCGCCCCGCGCGCAAGGGAGGAGCCACAGGATCAAGAATGCTACGAGCCATCGGTTTAGCGTCATCCGAGGACCCTCCGGCACTGTCATCCGCGAGGTACTCCGACGAATCCAGGCGTACAAAGACCGCTCGACTCCGGGATCCTTCGCGGGGTACCGCTCGGGATGACGTGGTTGCGGCTGACGCGTGAGACGCGCCGATCGCTGATTTACATACCAAAAGAAAGCTTCAAATGCTGCGGGAAAAGTGAAAGTTGCCGCAGCCCCCGATTACGAATTCACCTACGAATGATCATCCCCGCGCCGCCGCCCCGCAGCTTCGCCAGCGCGGCCTGTTCGATCTGGCGGACGCGCTCTTTCGACAAACCCAATCGCTCGCCGAGCTGCTCGTACGTCGCGGCGGCGCCGTCGTCGAGACCGAAGTGCCCCCGGAGGACGTCGCGCTCGCGCGCGTCGAGTTGACGAAGAAGATGCGTAACTTCCTCGCGGACGAGGAACCGCTCGGCGGCGACGGGCGTGCGGCGATCGGCCACCTCGACCATCGTCGTTTCGGTCTCCTGCGACGTCCCGCGAGCGCGATTGGCCAGCATCTGCGGGACGCTGCGCGCGAAGCCCTTCATCAAAGCCAGCGTCGCGTACGTGCTGAACTTGTGGCCGCGGTGTACGTCGAACGAATCGATCGCGCGCATCAGCGTCATCGTCCCGTCGCTCACCAGCTCCATCAGCGCCAGGCTCGGCCGAAGGTGCTTGCGCGCGATCGAGACGACCAGCCGCATGTTGGCGCGGACGATCTCGTTCTTCGTCTCGGCGGCCTTGCGCAGGTGCGATTCGAGCAGGTTGAGGTCGCGCGCGCGGGCGAAATCCGGCTCGAGCTTCCGCCGCGCGGTGACGAACCGCATCTTGTGGAAGTTGAGCTTGAGGAACAGCGCCCGCTCGCGCGCGGGCGTCAGCAGCGGCGCCGAGCAAATCGATGCCAGCGACGTCGGCACATCGCGCGGGACGCGCAGCGCCTGACCCTCGTCCGCCGACGCAGACCCTTCGATCGTCGCTCGCGCCTTGGCCAGAGCATCGACGATCTCCTCCGCATCCGTCTGGTGATACAGCGGATCGTCGATGAACTTCACCTTGCGCTTGTTGAGCTTCGCGACCTTCTCCTCGACCACCAGTCGATAGATCGCCGAGCGCGGACGGCACGATCGCTTGGCCAGCGTCTTGATCGCCACGCCGCGGCGGAACAGGCGCACGATCCGCACGCGCTCCTCGTCCGCGATCGGCGCCGCCGCGTGCGCGAAGATGGCGGCGGCGGGATTCTCGGCGTCGTACTTGCGGATCGTATGCAAGATGGTCGCCGGCGAGCGATTGAGCTTGCGCGCGATGCGCCGCGAAATCTCGTTGACGCAGCAATGGCACATCGTCGCCAGCCGCCGCGCGCGGCGGAGGATGTCCTCGCGCTCGGCGTCTGCGACCTGGCTGAAGTTGGTTCCGCGGCTGACCTGGTCCTGGTGGGACGCGAAGAATCGCTCGACGCTGGAGAGGAAAAAGCCCACGCGCCGCTTCCCGTCGCCGAACACGAACCGCCGCGCCGGCAAACCTTTCCGCCGCCAGCGCTGGATCGTCTTGCTCGTGACGTTGAAGCGCTCGGTGACGTCGTCGATGTCGAGCACGGGCTCGGCGATCAGTGACGTATGAAGGTCGAGCGTCTGGCTGACCTGTTCGATCAGCAGGCCGAGATCGTGCTGCAGCGCGATGCCGGCGAGCTGCTCGCCGACACGGGTGGCCCTGGGGTGATAGCCGGTGATCTTAAAGATCACGAAATCGAGCGGATACGCCTTGCCCGGGTCAATGCTGTGGAGCAGTTCTTCCGCGGCGTTCAACTGGAGCGCACGGGTATCGTTCGGCGTGAAGGAAAGTTGCCGAGCGAGCGCAGCGAGATTGTCGATGCGGAACTTGGCCACGATGGGATTATCCTCCGCCGGCCGCCGCGGGGTCAAGGGGCAAGTCGGACGCGAGAATGTTCATAAGATCGCTCCCCTGCTGAACTTAGTTCGACGCACGCCGTATCGCCACGATCGGGCATGCTCGTCGCGCGCGCTCGAACGTGCGATTGGCTTCGTTCCGCATATTCGCGGATCGGCTGAACATTTCTGAACATTTCTGAAGATCACTGAACATGCCGCAGCGGCACTTCAGCGGGACACCTCGCCATGCAATCAGCGCCTCCGCATGTCCAGCCACGTGGCCTCCTCTCCCTTGGCCTGGTGTGACAGCTACATAGTACGCTCGCGGCGTGCGAAAGTTGGCGGAAGGAGGTGAACGTCGCGCGTTCAACGCAGCGCCAGCGTTCGTGTGCAAGGCGGCGCGCATTTGTCCGTTGATTGTTGCTTCAAAAAGGGGAAACTTCGCCCGGGGGCAAATCTGACGGGCGGGAGGGTGCATGGGTCGCAAGTGGGTTAAACGCGTCGCGGGGGTTTTGTCCTGCGCGGTCGCGCCGGTGTGTGCGCAGGCCGCTGCGTGGACCTGGAACGGCAGCACCAATGTCAACTGGTCCACCCCCGCCAACTGGAACGGCGGCACCGTTCCCGCCAGCGCCGTCAGCACTCATCTCACGTTCGGCAACGCTTTTGTCCTCAGCCCGACCAACGACATCGCCGGGACGTTCAAGCTCAACGAGCTGACATTCAACTCCACCTCGGCGACCGCTTACGACCTGCGAGGCAACCCGCTCGACTTCCGCACCGATGCTGTCCCGCCAAAGCTCAGCAGCCTTCAGCCGGCCAACGCATTGGTCGAGAACAACCTCGTTCTGACCAATGACCTGGGCGTCGACGTGTTCTACGACACCAGCTCGCTGACGCTCAGCGGCGCCATCAGCGGCAGCGGCGGGATCAGCAAGGACTTCCAGGGCACGCTGGTGCTCAGCGGAACCGCCAACTCGTTTCAAGGCTCGGTCTTCGTCGGCGGCGGGGTGTTGTCGCTGACCAACGCGCTGGCCATCCCCGGCGGCAGGACCGTCACCGTCAGCGACGCCGGGACGCTGCGGCTGGATTACACCAGCGGCAACAACGCCGCCGCGCCGATCGGCACGTTGCACCTCAGCAGCGGTCTGCTGCGCGTGCCCGCCGGCTCGGCGGACTTTTATCTCAACAAGATCAACTCAGTGGCTGCGTCGATCGATTGCTCCGGCGCGTCCAGTTTCTGGCTGCACCTGACCGGGACCGGCGCGAACGTCAACGTTTCGGACAACGCGACGTGGACGGGGGGCGGGTCGTCGAAAATCTGGAACGAGAACTCCGGCATGATCGACTTCACCATCGCCGGTGGCAAGACGCTCAGCACCAGCCTCCCGCTGGCGGCTGGAGCCGGCGGTCAAGGCTTTCGCCTCGCCGGCGGCGGCACGCTGCGGCCGACCGCCAGCGGCACCAGCGCGCCGATCACCGTGGATGCTTCGTTCTATCAGTTTTCCGACCCGTCCCATGTGACCAGCGGCGCGTTGACGCTTCAGAACGCCGGCCTGCTCATCTACGACGGCGTGAGCGCCGCCAGCCTCTTCAAACAGATTAATCTCGGTTCCGGCGGGGGGCAGATTGGCTCCTACAACGCGCTACTCAGCCTTGGGCCGATCAACGAGCAGGTCAGCGGTTCACCGGTGTTCATCGTGGGTGGGGGCGGCGTATCGCTGTCACCGTTCAACCTGTACAGCGGCCGCACGGATATCTACTCCGGCGGGATCGCCAGCGCCGGTTCGATCGCCAATGGCGGGCAGAATAGCCCGCTGGGCAGTTCCTCGGCGGCTGCGGGGAACCTGAAGATCAGCGACGGCACGCTACAGTACTTCGGTCCGACCGCCTCCACCGATCGCGGCTTCACCGTCGCCGCGACGAGCAGCACGATCGAGGTGAGCGCTGCATCGACGAATCTTACCTTCACCGGCCCGGTGGCCGGTCTCAACTTCGGCGTCTTGAACAAAACCGGTCCGGGCACGCTCACGCTGAGCAACCCGAGCAACACCTCGCTGGGCACGGTGGTGAAGAACGGCACGCTCGTCGTCGGCGCGTCCGGCGGCGTCCTGCCCGCCAACGCAGCCGTCATCGTCCAAACCGGCGCCGAGCTGCGCCTCGGTTTCACCTCCGGCAGCAACTTCACCGCGCCGATCGGGACGATGGAGCTCACCGGCGGCAAGCTTACCGTCCCCGCCGGCTCGGCCGACTACTACGTCAACCAGCTCAGCGTCTCGAGCGGCGGCTCGATCGACTTCACCGGCGCGTCAGCTTTCTGGCTGCACATGACCGGCTCCGGCTCGCGCATCGATGTCGCCGGCAATTCCACCTGGACCGGTCCGGGCACCAGCCGGCTCCAGAACGACACCAATGCGATGATCGACCTGGCGCTCACCTCCGGCACGACGCTCACCAACTCGATTCCGCTGGTCGCAGGCGTCAATGGCCAGGGCTTCAAAATCGCCGATCCGCTGGGCAGCGCCGTCACGCTCGTCCAGACCGGCACCGGCGGCAGCGCGCCGATCACGCTCGACCGCGCGGCCTACCAGTTCGGCGACACCGCCTTCGTCACCACCGGCGCGCTCACCCTCCAGAACGGTTCCACGCTGAAATACACCGGCACGACGCCCGCGACACTCAATCGAAACATCACCCTCGCCCCCGGCAGCAACAACTTCGCATTCCTTCTGACTTCGACCAGCGAACTCACCGTCTCCGGCATCATCTCCGAATCCTCGCCGGGACCGGTGTTGGAACTTTTCCAGAGCATCGTGACGCTCTCGGGCAACAACACCTACACCGGCAAGACGGCGGTGGCCTTCTCGACGCTGAGCGTGCCGAGCATCCCCAACGGCGGCGTCGCCGGGCCGCTGGGCATGTCGTCGTCCGCGCCGGGCAACCTCCTGCTGAGCGCTTCGACGCTTCGCTACACCGGCGTCAGCGCATCGACCGATCGCGGAATAAACCTCGACAACACGACGCTCGACGTCACCGCCGCTGCGACGAACCTGAGCATCAGCGGACAACTCACCGGCAGCGGCTTGACCAAGACCGGGCCCGGGACGCTCACGCTCACCGGCACCACGAACACCTACATCGGCGGCACGACGATCAACGCGGGCGTGCTCGCCGTCGGGGCGGCCGGCGCGGTCATCCCCAGCGGCAGCAACGTCACCGTCAACGCCGGCGCCAAACTGCAATTAGGAACCAGCACCAACAACCCTTCCAGCCCGATCGGACAGGTCGCGCTCAATGGCGGGACGTTGCGCGTCCCCGCCGGCGATTCAGACTATTACCTCAACCAGCTCACGAGTTCCGCTGGCGGCGCGATCGATTTCTCCGGCTCGACCAACTTCTGGCTGCATTTCACGGGAAGCGGCGCGGGGATCACCATCAACAACGATGCCACCTGGACCGGCGCCTTCGGCAACGGCGGATCGTCCCTCATCCGCAACGACACCGGCGGCATGATCGACCTCACCTTCTCGAACTTCCAATCTCTGCACAACGGTATTCCGCTTGTGGCCGGCGGCAACGGCCAAGGGTTCCGCGTCGTGAAGGGGAACTTGTTTCAGGATGTGAGCGGCAGCACCGCCCCGATCACCGTGGACGGTGTCGGCGTCGGAAGCGCTTACCACATCCCCGACGTTTCGTTTGTCACTTCTGGCTCCTTGATCCTGCGCAGCCAGGGAGTCCTGCAATACACCGGCGCACCCGCCGCGACGCTCGCCAAAGATTTTTCGATCGACGGCGCGTGCGGCTTGCGCGCCACCGGCGGGGGCACGCTGACCGTCGCCGGGATCATCTCTGAGTCCTCCGCCGGATCGTCACTGGCCATCGGGAGCACTGGCGAATCGTTCGTGCTGACCGGGGTAAACACGTACGCCGGCCCCACCTACATCCCCGAGAGCACCGTCAGCGTATCGACCCTGCCCAACGGCGGCGTGGCGGGTCCGCTGGGAAAATCCTCCGCCGCCCCCGCCAACCTCGAGATCGATGGCGGAGTCCTCCGCTACACCGGCGCGACGGCGACCACCGACCGCGGGTTCACGGTCACTGAGTCGCTAGCCGCGATCGACGTGACGACGGCCGCGACCAACCTCACCTTTACCGGCCCGGTGGCCGGCATCGGCGCCCTGACCAAGAAGGGCGCAGGGACGCTGACGCTCACCAACGCGAACCTCTGCTACGCGGACAAGACGAACGTCCATGAGGGCAAGCTCGCGCTGGCGACCAACCTCACCTCGTCGTCGTCGATCTACGCGAGCGGTACGCTGGAGCTTTCCACCGGCGGCGGAAGCAACCGCGTGATAAAGACGCAGTCGGTCGCCACCGGCAACAGCACCGGGAAGATCGATCTGAAGGACAACAAGCTGATCCTCACCGCCCAACCCGTCGGGTCGTGGGACGGGAGCGCTTACAGCGGCGTCACGCAACTCATCCAAAGCGGCCGCAACGGCGGCGCGTGGGATGGCGACGGCATCCTCACGTCGATGACCGCGGCGACGGGCGGGAACACGCTGACCAGCCTCGCGGTCGCCTCCAACGCCGACCTGGGCTACGCGACCTTCGGCGGGGTCTCCGTCGGCGCCACCGACACGCTGGTGATGTACACCTACGCCGGCGACGCCAACCTCGACGGCGTGATCAACGGGGATGACTACTTCCAGATCGACAGCGCGTTCCCGCAACTGCTGCACGGCTGGATGAACGGCGACTTCGATTACGACGGCACGATCAACGGCGACGATTACTTCCTGATCGATTCCAACTTCTCGGCGCAGGGCCCGGCCTTCCCGACGAGCGCCGGCTTAAGCGACTCCGTCACGATGGTCCCCGAGCCCGCCCTGGCGTTGACCGCCGTCGCCGTCATCATTTTCGCGCCGCAACGGCGAAGGCGCGGGCGCGGTCCGGGCTGATTTTGCCTCGATTTCCGGTATCAGCCGCGCCGACGGGCCGCTAAAATGCCGGCCGCGATCCGGGGGGGAAACACGCACGTCTGTTCGCGGAGGGAGTGCACATGCGACGTTTTGCGGGAGTGATGGCCTTGCGCCGCGCGGCAATGCTGGTCGTGGGCGGGCTGGCGGTCGGCGCCGCCGCGACGGCGGCTGACGCGCTGACGGTGAGCTGGAACAACGCGTCCGGGGGGAATTGGACGGGATCGAATTGGACCGGCGGCGGCGGCAGCGGCCCGCCCGGCTCCGGCGACACCGCCAACTTCGCTCTCGCCAACACTTACAACGTCAACCTCGACATCAGCCCGACGGTCAACAACTGCACGGTCGCCGGCAGCAACGTCACCTTCACCAACTCCACCGCCGGCCGCACCTTCACCTGGACCACCGGCGGGAACGTCAACTCCGGCAGCCTGACGCTCAACGCCAGCCAGCCCATCAACCTGATCGCCAACAACAACTGCGGGTTCAACACCAACGTGAGCATCCTGAACGGGAGCGATTTCAACGGCACGAACGTGAGCATCGGCGTGGCGAACAGCGGGTCGATGGTCGTCGACGGCGTCGGGTCGTCGATGACGCTGTCGGCGAACATGAGCATCGGGCAAGGCATCGGGAAGATCGGGACGCTGATCCTGCAGAACGGCGCCAACGTTTCGACCGGCGGCACCGTGATGGCGACGCTCAACAGCGGGCAGGGGAACCTGGACGTGGACAGCGGCGCGGATTATTCGACGCTCGGACTGACGATGTCGAACAACGCGGTCTTGTCGCAGGTGTCCGTTACCAACGTTGACGGCAGCGGCTCGTCGCTCACCAACACCGGCAATCTCTCGATCGGCTCCAGCGGGACGAACCTGGCGACACTGACGGTGAGCAATTCCGCGCTCTTTCAGCAGCAGGGTGCGGGGCAGGTGAGCCTCGGCTCCAGCGGGTTGATCGACGTCGAGAGCGGCGGGTTGTTCTCCGTCAGCCAGTTCGTCGGCGTCGGCTCAGGGAGCGGAAACCAGGGCAGGATCGTCGTCAACGGCACGAGCTCGAGCTTCTCGCAGACCGGAAACGTCGGCGTGTCGCTCGGCGCCGCCACCGGCAGCACCGCCACCATCCAGGTCGGCACCGGCGCCAACTTCAGCACCGGGACCGCGGGAATGACCGTCAACGCCACCGGACAGGTCAGCATCAACGGCGGAAGCTTCAACCTCAACGGCGACGGCGCCGTAGACGGCGGATCCGTCTCGCGCGCCAGCGGCGCTTCGTTCACCGTCGCCGCCGGCAAGACCATGACCGTGAAGAACGCGGGGCATTTCACCGTCACCGGCACTTACACGATGAACACCACCGGGCAGATCACCGTGACGGGCACGGGCTCGGCGATGCACGTCGATACCAGCACGCTGACGATCGGGGGCGGCGGCGCGGTGAACATTGCGTCGGACGCGATCGTGAGCGCGTTCGAAGAGCGCGTCGGCGACGCCAGCGGCGGCTCGGTGGTGCAATCCGGCGGGTCGCACACGATCTCGATCGACGGCGGCGCCGGGACGTCGCTCAACCCCTTGTGGATCGCGCCGTCGGTCGGGTCCACCGGGAGCTATACGCTCTCGGGCGGGACGCTCACCGTCTTCAACAACGCCGTCGGCGCCAACGGCGAATCCGTCGGCTTCAGCGGCGCCGGAACCTTTACCCAGACCGGCGGCGACCACATCGTCGCGGGCGCCAACGGCAACCTCGTCATCGGCTTCGCCCCCACCGGCGTCGGCTCATACACCATCACCAACGGAAACCTCACCGCCCACTCGCTCTACCTCGGCCGTGACGGCGGCGCGCAAGGCTCGCTCACCGTCAACGCCGGCTCCAACGTCAACGTCGATCAGGAGTTCATCGACGTCGCGCTCAACGCCCCCGCCAGCGCGACCGTCACCGTCAACGGCGGGCTGGTCGATTGCTACGGGATGTTCGTCGGCGGGAAATCGACGGTGGGCGGCGGCGCGGGCGTTCTCAGCGTCAACGGCGGGACCGTCATCGTCTCGCCGCAGACCGGGTTGACCAATTCCGGACAGTTGCGCGTCTGGGACACCAGCGGCAGCGGGGTCACTCTCGCCAGCGGCGCGATCGCCTGCGACACCCTGCTCACCAGCGGCAACCCGTCGCGCTTCAACTGGACCGGCGGAGAGCTTCAAGTCACCGGCGCGGGTGGGTTCGCGGTCTCAGCGACCGGGCCGCTGGGCGCGGGCCTGGCGCTGGGCAACAACATGACGCTTTGGATCGACAACCGCACCACCATCGCCGCGGGCGCGAGCATCGCCGTCACCGGCACCGGCGCCTTCATCACCGGATCGCTCGCGGGCGCAGGCGCGCTTTCTTCCGATGGCAGCTTCATGTTCACCGGCATGGACAACACCTCCAGCACGTTCACCGGCACGATCACCGGCGCGGGCGGTTTGTCCAAGACCGGGACCGGGAAGCTCACCGTCGCCAACACGCGCATCGCCAGCCTGGCCATCCACAACGGCGGAACGCTGGCGGTCATCCCTACCGGCGGCGCCGCATCAGGCACCAGCACGCTCAGCGCGCTGACGATCGACGGCGGGTCGAAGTTTGACATCGGCGACAACAAGGTGATCGCCAGGAGCCTGGCGTCGGGCAGCTCGTGGAACGGCACGCACTACGCCGGCATCGCGGGGATGATCGAGAGCGGCTACCACGGTGGTGATTTCCTCGGCAGCGGGATCGTCACCACGCAGTCGAGCGCCACCGGCGGAAACACGCTCACCAACATCGGCTTCGCCTCCGCCGCCGACACCGGTTACGCGGGCGGAAGCTTCGGCGGAATCAGCGTCGCCGGCGGCGATCTACTGGTGATGTACACCTATGGCGGCGATGCGAACCTCGACGGCATCGTCAACGGCGACGATTATTTCCAGATCGACTCCGGGTTCCCGCAGGGTCTGCACGGGTGGTTCAACGGCGACTTCAACTACGACGGGCTCATTAACGGTGACGACTATTTCGTCATCGACTCCAACTTTCCGGCGCAGGGGGCGGCGTTCCCGACCGGCGGCGGGAGCGTTGCAGCGACCTCGCTAACCGCCGTTCCCGAACCGATCGCGCTCGCGCCATTCGTGCTCCTGGCGCTATCGCTGGGTCGCGCCCGCCGTGGCCGAAAAGGTGAGCCGCGTCACGCATAAGCCCGCCAGTCTTCCCGGCTTGCCAGGGGGCCGCAGAAACAATTTGTAATGCCTGCCGGCGCGGCGTATCTTCTCGCGCGGGCGAAGTCGAGGGCGACTTCATCTCTTTTCAGAACGGGCAAAAGCGCAAACGTCGGATGAACTTGGGTTCGCGCGGACGAACTGCTGCGCCGCGCGCGGAGGTTGTGTATGCGGTACGCGCGGAGAATCGGGTGGCATCGGTCCAGGTCCGGGATCATCGCCGCCGCCGCGGCG
>JAICTV010000380.1 GCA_025936175.1 Phycisphaerae bacterium | reverse complement strand
TTTCGCTTGGGGCCCCCCGCGCGCCCCCCCCCTGTTCGGGCGCGGGGGCCCCCGCGGGCTCCGCCACTACGGTCGCGGTCTGCGCCTGTGGCGCCCTCATCGGCTCATCGAACTTTTTTTTTAGCGCGGGTACGGTTGCGGGCACGGCTCCAGCGGCAGCGGAGCTGCCCCGGCCGGTGAGGAGATCACCGATCTGGTTGAACTGTTCCGCCAGCGCCAGGCGCACCAGCGTCGCATCGAGCAGCGCCCGCCCGGCCTGCGAGGATCGCAGTTGCCGGCGCAGCTCCTCCAAAATCGCGATGTCCTGCGTGAGCACGATCGGATTGAACCGCTCGGCCTGCGCCGCGAGATCTTTGACCGCGAGCCCTGGCACCTCGACCAGGTTCGAATCCGGCCCGCACGTGCGGAGGATCAGCAGGTTGCGCAGGTGATCGACCAGCGACGCGATCAGCGTGTCCGGCGAGAGGCCCGACGTGATCATTTTGTCCGCCCGGCTCAGCACGTCCTTGGTCTTCGCTTCGCCGATCGCCTGCGCGAGATCGAAAATCAACTGCGTCTTTGGCAAGCCGAGCAACTGCTCGATCATGTCCGTCGTCAGCTCTTTCTCGCCGACGCTCAGCAGGCGATCGAGCAGCGAGAGCGAATCGCGCATCGACCCGGCCCCGGCCTTGGCGATCAGCAGCAGCGCGTCCTCGTCCGCCTTGATTCTCTCCTGCTTGCAGATGTCTTTGAGGTGGTCGGCGATCTCGCGGGTGGGGATGTTGCGGAAATCGTAGCGCTGGCAGCGCGACAAAATCGTCGGCAGCACCTTCTCCGGCTCGGTGGTCGCCAGGATGAACTTAACGTGTTCCGGCGGCTCCTCCAGCGTCTTGAGCAGCGCGTTGAACGACGCCTTCGAGAGCATGTGGACTTCGTCGATAATGTAGATGCGATACCGCCCGATGGCCGGCCGATACTGCGTATTGTTGATGATGACGTCGCGGGTCTTCTCGACCTGCGTGTTGCTCGCGGCGTCGATCTCCACGACGTCCATGTCTTCGCCGCTTTCCAGCGCCCGGCATGACGCGCACTTGCCGCACGGTTTTGTCGTCGGCTTGTCGCTGGCGAGGCAGTTGAGGCACTTGGCAAGGATGCGGGCGGTCGAAGTCTTGCCCGTCCCGCGCGTCCCGCAGAAGAGGTACGCGTGCGCGATCCGGCCGGAATCGATCGCCTTCTTCAATGTCTGCGCGATGTGCTCCTGTCCGATGAGCTCATCGAACGTGGCGGAGCGATAGCGTCGCGCAAGGACCGTGTACGACATGGGAAATCGATGGTACTCACCGCCGCAAAGCGAGTCTACCGCGACACCAGTCCGGTACGGGCGCGTGCGCGTCTGCGACGACAGTTACATGGGCGCCGCGGCGGCAGGGTTCGCGATAGCGGAAATGCTCTGCGTCGTCGCAGGCCCGGTCGTCGCCGGCGAAGACTCGCCGGCGGCGCCGCCGTTGAAGCGGCCGAGGCTTCCGCCGGGCGTATCGAACATCAGCAAGCTTCCGAACCAGATCTGCGCGACGACCGCGAAGAGCAAAGCAAGGGTGAAGATAAACATCAGGAACCGCCGGCCGGCGCGCATTTTCGAGATAACGGCAAGAACGATCATCAGCACGACGATGCTCACGCCCGTCACGACGTGCGCGATCCGGCGATAGCCTTCGCTGGTGTCGGCGACCATGTGCCAGAGCGACCTCGGGTCCCACGTGCTCGAATCCTGCGCCAGTGTCCACGCGCCCGTCAGCGCCGTGACAAGTCCGACGAGGATCGCGAGCAGCCAGAATCGCCCGAACGGCGGACGACGGACGACGTTCACCTGCAATGCCGCATCGTCCATCGACGCCGCCGCGGCGGCCGCCGATGATCCGGTGGTAATCGTCGGCATCGGGCGCGCCGCGCGCACGTTGGGATTGAGCGCGCTGCCGATGTCGGAAAGCTCCGGCGTCGGTTCGACGACCACATTCGCCTGCGCGCCGGC
>JAICTV010000148.1 GCA_025936175.1 Phycisphaerae bacterium | reverse complement strand
CCCTCCGGGTCCTGAAGCTCTTCGGCAAGACCGCCCCGCGCGTCGTGACGACGGTCGGCCCCGAGCAGGAATACTTCCTGATCGACAAGGCCTTCTATTACGCCCGGCCCGACCTGATCGCGACGGGCCGGACGCTCTTCGGCGCTCCGCCGCCCAAGGGGCAGGAACTGGAAGACCAGTACTTCGGCTCGATCCCCGAGCGCGTCTTGGCCTGCATGGCCGACGCCGAGCTCGAGCTCTTCAAGTTCGGGGTCCCGGTCAAGACCCGCCACAACGAGGTCGCCCCCAGCCAGTACGAAATCGCCCCGATCTTCGAGAACTCCAACCTCGCCACCGATCACCAGAACCTGATCATGTCGATCCTGACGCGGATCGCGCCCAAGTACGGCCTGGCGTGCCTGCTCCATGAAAAACCGTTCGCGGGCGTGAACGGGTCCGGGAAGCACAACAACTGGTCGATGTCCACCGACACCGGCGAGAACCTGCTCGAGCCGGGCAACAACCCGCACGATAACGCGCAGTTCCTCACCTTCTGCTGCGCCGTCATCCGCGCGGTGGACAAGTACGCCGACCTGCTTCGGCTCTCGGTCGCGTCGGCGGCGAACGATCACCGGCTTGGCGCGAACGAAGCGCCGCCGGCGATCATCTCGATCTTCCTGGGCGATCAGCTCAACGACATCATCGAGCAGATCGAAAAAGGCGGAGCGAAGAGCAGCAAGCAAGGCGGGATCTTCGAGACGGGCGTCTCGATCCTGCCCAAGCTCCCGCGCGAGGCGGGCGATCGCAATCGAACGTCGCCCTTCGCGTTCACCGGAAACAAGTTCGAGTTCCGCGCCGTCGGCAGCACGTTCAACATCGCCGGGCCCAACACGGTGCTGAATGCGATGGTGGCCGAATCGCTCGACTACGTCGCGACGGAGCTGGAGAAGTCGATCAAGGGAGGGAAGGACCTCAACGCCGCCATTCAGGACCTGCTCCCGCGCATGATCAAGGAGAGCAAGAAGGTCATCTTCAACGGCGACAACTACACCGAGGATTGGCACGCCGAGGCCGAGAGGCGCGGCCTGCCCAACCTCAAGAGCACGACCGATTGCCTGCCGGTCTTCAAGAAGAAGGAAGTCGGCGAGCTGCTCACCAAGTACAAGGTCTACACCGCCAAGGAGCTGGAGAGCCGCTACAACATCCTCTCTGAGAAATACGTCAAGGAGATCATCATCGAGGCCAACACGATGCTCAACATGGCCCGGACGATGATCCTGCCGGCGGCGCTGCGGTATCAGAAGGAAGTGGGCGAATCGGTCGCGACGGCCAAGGCCGCCGGCGCCAACTCGCCCGCGGGCATCGAGACGCTCTCGGCGATCGTCAGCGCGATCAGCGATTTCGTGGCGGCGACGACGAAGCTGGAGAAGGCCGTCAACCATCACGACGGCGCGGGCGCGGGCGGCGACGCGTTCGCGCACGCGAAGTACACGAAAGAGCAGATCGTCCCGGCGATGGCGGAGCTGCGCAAGAGCGGGGACAAGCTGGAGACGATCGTCTCGGATGACCTCTGGCCGCTGCCGACGTATCGGGAGATGCTGTTTATCAAGTGAGAGGTTTGAAGTTTGAAGTTTGAGATTTGCGGTTTGAAAAGCGAGCGAAGCCCCGGGATGGACGTCCCGGGGCTTTTTGTTCATTGGGCACCCGCCCGCGCGGACGCGATGAACACCCGCACGACGCGCGTCAGCTCCTGGCGCAGCTCGATCAATCCCGGATCCGATCGCGCGTAGCGCAGGGAGCGCGGGAGGTGCAGATCGAACGGCAGCTCCCACTCCCTCTCGGCGATGATCAGCGGACAGCGGCCCTGCGCGTGCGCCAGCCCGACGACGTACAGTACCGACGGGTTCAGCATGGAGAGGTCGGCGACGATCACCTCCGCGGTCATCACCGCCTCGAGCACGCTCGCCAGCGGGGAAACGTGATCGAACACCCGACGGACCCGCGAGCGGTTCAAGCCGCTGCTCATCAGGGCCGGCGTGATCGCGACATCGTGCACGCGCTCGAAGAGCTCGCCGACCGGCAACAGCACCAGCGCCGTCCCGCGCGCGATCGTGCGCGCCCGCGTCCGCGCGCCGTGCAGCACGGAATCGATCTGCCGCCGCTCGTAATCGCTCACGCCGGGCAGAGGACACACCTCCGCCAGTAACAATCGCCGGCGCCGCGACCGGTGTGACGCGGTTGACGTGGCTTGGCGTCTCGCCCGAGCGTTCTCGCGCAGCGATCTTCAATGAAGCGGCTCGTGCCGCGATTGCTCGGGCGAGACGCCCAAGCCACGCGCCGGGACATTCGGTCTCCCGCATGATCTGTTCATCGCTAGAATCGCCGGTCAATCGTGCGAAGCCCCCAGCGCATCCGGCTCGACAGTCGCGTCGCCTCGTCGGCATGGAATTGCCGGCCGGAGGAGCCGGCCCTCGTGCTCGAATGCGAGCCGGAGACGCACGTGGCGATGCTGCGGAATCAGGAGGGAATCATCCGCATGTGGGATGACCCGCTGGCGGCGCTGGACTGGATGCCGCAGTACCTGCAGGAGATCGAGGCGGCGGATGCCCGCTGGATCGGGTATCTCGGCTACGACCTCGGGCGGCTGTTCGAGGAGCTGCCTGGCCAAGCGGTGGATGATCTTCAGCTTCCGCTCTACGCGTTTTCGCTGCACCACGTGCCGACGGAGCTGTCCTGGCACGCGGGCGCTCAGGAGCCGCGCGAGAAGCAGACGCTGACGAGCAATTTCTCCCGCGACGCGTACCTCGACGCCGTCGAGCGCGCGATCGAGTACATCGCGGCCGGCGACGTCTTCCAGGTGAACCTCTCGCAGCGGTTTACCGCGGCGCTGACGGAGCATCCGGCGCAGATCTACGACCGATTGCGCCGCGACGCGCCGGCGCTGTACGGCGCGTACCTCGATCACCTCGACTACGCGCTGATCTGCAATTCGCCCGAGCTGTTCCTCCGGGTCGATCGCGAAGACGCGAGCGGCCGGCGGCGCGTCATTACCCGGCCGATCAAGGGAACGCGGCACAGCGGAAGCGGCATGGACCTGCAGCTCCGCGACAGCGTCAAAGATCAGGCGGAGCTCAACATGATTGTCGACCTGGAGCGCAACGACCTGGGCCGGGTGTGCGAGATCGGATCGGTGAAAGTCAGCGAGCCGCGGGCGATCGAGGCGCATCCGACGGTGTATCACGGCGTGGCGACGGTCGAAGGTTTATTGCGATCCGACGTCACCTTCGTCGATCTGCTCCGCGCGACGTTCCCCGGCGGATCGGTCACCGGCGCGCCCAAGATCCGCGCGATGGAGATCATCGAGGAGCTTGAGCCCACGCGCCGCGGCGCCTACTGCGGCGCGATCGGCTATCTCGACGCCGACGGCACGATCGAGATGAACGTCGCCATCCGCACCATGATGGTGCGGGACGGGCTGGTGCACATCCCCGTCGGCGGCGGGATCGTGGCGGACTCCGATCCCGTGGCGGAGTACGAGGAGACGATCGTCAAGGGCCGCGCCATGTTCGCGGCGCTGGGCGTTCTGCCGTGATCGTCTCACCGCCGCCGGGTCTTCGCCGGCGCGGTTGTCGCGATGCCGAGGGATTTGTTCACATACTTCTCCAGCGTTTCGCCTTCCAGATGCTTCTGGAGAATCGTTCCGTCGATGCCGATGACGAGGGCGCTGGGCCAGGAGTTGTCGAACTTGTTCATCAGCTCCTCGGCCGTGGCGTGCTCGAAATCGAGCTTGTACTCCGCGATGTACTTTTTCGCTTCGGCGGCGCTGGGAGCGGTGTAGCAGCCGAGGAGGTACACGCGCGGATCCTTGGCCCATTTCCTGGCGAAGTCGGTGAAGCTAGTCATGCGGTCGTCGTGGCCGTAGGCGCCCCAGAAGACGAGCACGACCGGCTTGTCGCGATGGTCTGAGAGCTTCCAGTCTTTGCCGTCGATCGTCTTGACCGCAAAATCCGCCGCCATTGTGCCGGGGCGGACGCGCGGCAAGACCGTCGGGACAGCGGTGCCGACGTCGATCGGCGGCTGATCCTTCACCGCCGTCTCGGTCGGCACCTCAAACTTCTTTTCGACGCGTGCGATGTCCTCCATGAAATGCACTTCGTCATCCGTCTCGAAACAACGCACGCTCATCGTGTACTTCCCCGCGGGCAGGTCTTCGACGCGGTATGTGCCGTCCGGGTTGACCAGAAAGCTGCTGCCGAAGCGCCATTCCTTGTAGAGCTTTCCCTCCGGCGTTTTGCCGAAGGCGATTTCTTTCGACCAATATTCTTCGGGCGCCTCGTCCTTTTCGTGCTTGAGCCCTTGATTGTTCGGGAGGTCGAGACGGACTTCCGCCTCGTACGTGTAGCGCCCCTCGTTCGTCCACTTGATGATGGGCTGAAGCTCCGGCGGAACGTCGATGCGGCCGGTCACCACGCGCCCGGTCCCGCCGATCTGCACCTGCGATGTCTTGCCCGGCTCGACAATCACATATCGCCATTGCGCCGATCGGAAATTGGGCAGCCGGTAGTAGATGTTGCACTCGCCCGGCGCGACTTGCGCGAAGACGAAATGGCCATTCGCATCGGTCTTTACGCTCGTTTCATGATGCACCGCCGCATCGTTTTCGCCCACCCGCCAGAGATTGATGCTCGCCTTGGGAATCGGCTTATCGCCGACTTTGAGAATGCCTTCGATCTTCCCCCACGGCTGAAGCTTGATGTCTCCGCCCGCGGCGCCGGCGGCGAGTTGGTTGGAGCTGATTTCCGCGTAGCCGGCGGGCGAGCGGACGACCAGCACGTGCGGCCCATCGGGCTTTGCGACGACGAAGGCTCCGCCGCTGTCGCTCGCCGCTTCCCCGCGCGTGCGCGGGCCGGGGTAGGCGTAAACCTGCTTGCGGTTGGTGCCGACGAAGATCTCGGCGCCGGAGACGAGCGCGCCATCGGGGCCGCGGACGACGCCTTTGATCGTCGGTCCGGATGGCAGTGGCAGTTTGACTTGTCGAGCGGCCGGCGCGCCCCAATACGCGCGGACGACCTGCACGCCACCGACCAGCGCGGCGCCACCGATAACGATCGCCGCAATCGTCGCCGCGATCGCGCTGCTGCTTTTGATTGCCATGAGCGCTGCTGCTCCTTTCAAGGTGGTGGCGGTCGCGGAGGCTGTGGTTGCGGATGTCGCTGCGGTCGCCGCCGACGCCGCCGATCCCGCGAGTCCCGCCGGGGCTTTGATCAGCGCGGCGGCCGCCAGCCCCGCGGCCACTGCATCCGCGCTCATCACCACGCCGCGGCGCACGAACATCTCGCGCAGCTCGTCCACCGCGCGGCTGACGCGCTTGCGCGCCGCTTCTTCGCTGATGCCCAGCGCCTCCCCCACCTCGCGCGCGGTCTTGCCCTGGAAGAAGCGCAGCACGATGAGCCCGCGCGTCTGCGCGTTCAGCTCCTCCATCGCTTCGTCCAGAACCACTTCCGCTTCCTGCCACGGGTCGGATTTTCCTTGCGATGCCGCGGCGAACTTCGCGTGCTTTGCCATCTCGGCTGCCTTGTGTTCGTAATCCGCGCGGCGCTGCTCCTTGCGGACGATGTCGCGGGCGACGAAGCGGACGGTGTTGTAGAGCCACCCGCCGATCAGCACGTCCTCGCCAAGCGTCGCCGCCTTCTGGGCCAGGATGATGAAGACCTGTTGCGTGACTTCCTCGGCGAGCGTGGCATCGCCGCGCGTCTGTCTTCGTGCGGCGGAATAGACGACGTCGACGTGCCGGCGGACGAGATCCGCGAACGCCTGCTGCGAGCCGCGCTCGACGAACGCGCGGAGGAGTTGGAAGTCGGTCATCGTTCCCAAATCGCTCACGGTCTCACCCGGTAATGGGACGCGGCGTCGGCATCGTGACACGAGCGCGGCGAAATTCTTGCCCCGCCGGCTGAATCCCGCGATATTAGGCCGCGCATGTCGTCGGGCGCAACGGCCCAGGACATTATCCCAGCAACGCCAGTCGGTGGCGACGCCGCCGCGGCAGCCGGCATCGTCTCCTGCATCACCCGCCGGCTCATCCCCTTCCTCTGCCTGCTCTTTGTCGTCAACTACCTCGATCGGACCAACGTCGCGATGGCCAAGCTGCGGATGCTCGGCGACGCCGGCATCAGCGAGGCGGCGTACGGGCTGGGAGCGGGACTCTTCTTCATCGGCTATTTTCTTTTCGAGGTGCCGAGCAATCTGATCCTCGAGCGGGTGGGGGCGCGGATCTGGATCGCGCGGATCATGATCACGTGGGGCGTGATCTCCGCGGCGATGATGTTCGTCCGCGGGCCGCGGAGTTTCTTCGCCCTGCGCTTCATCCTCGGCGTCGCCGAAGCCGGATTCTTCCCCGGCATCGTGCTCTACCTGACGTACTGGGTGCCCTGCTCGCGCCGCGCGGGCGCGCTCGCCGCCTTTCTCACTTCCACGGCGATCTCCGGAATCATCGGCAACCCGCTCGCGGGCGTGCTGATGAAGATGGACGGCCTCGGCGGCCTGCACGGATGGCAGTGGCTCTTCCTCCTCGAAGGCATCGTTCCGATTGTCCTCGGCTTAATCACGCTCGCGCTGCTGCCGGATCGTCCCGGTGATGCGGGCTGGCTCTCGCCCGAGCAGCGCAAGTGGCTGCAGGAAGAACTCGAACGCGACGGCGGCGCCGCGCACCCGCAGCATCACGTCGCGCAGCTCACGCACGCGCTGGCCGACGCGCGGCTGTGGATGCTCAGCCTCCTCTACTTCCTGCTCATCATGGGCCTGTACGGCTTCGTCTACTGGGCGCCGTCGATTATCAGATCGGTCTCGAAGCTGAGCGATCTGCAGATCGGCATGATCTCGGCAGTGCCGTACCTCGTGGCGGCGGTGACGATGGTGTTCATCGGACATCACGCCGATCGTCATCACGAGCGCCGCTGGCACGTGGCGGTCTGCGCGCTCCTCGCCGCCGCGGGCGTAGCGATGCTCTCGCAGTGCCACACGCTCGGCGGGGTGATCGTGACGATGTGCGTGGCGACGATCGGGATCTTCGGCTCGCTCGGGCCGTTCTGGGCGCTGTCGACGCGATTCCTGCGCGGCACCGCCGCCGCCGGCGGGATCGCGATCGTCAATTCCATCGGCGCGCTTGCGGGGTTCGTCTCGCCGTACGCGATCGGGTGGACCAAAGACCGCTACCACAGTTTTACGATCGGATTGCTCATGGTGGCGGCGTCGCTCGTGTGCGGCGCGGTGCTGGTGCTGTGCGTGCCGCGGGCGGTGGACCGCGACGGGGAAGGGTGACGCGGGAGGTCTCATCATGCGGGGATGGGTCTGGATCGTTATCGTCATCGCGGCCATTCTGCTTCTGCTCGTTGCCCGTGCGGTCTTGAGAAACCGCCGAAAGGGGAAGATGACGGCGCTGGTGCTCTTCCTCAAAGAGCCGCGCGCCATCGACGCGCAAGCCGTCCGCCGCGCGGCGACCAAGGCTTTCGGCGTGCGCGTCGGCTCCACGCCGGACGAGGAGAATTTCGTCATCCAGCTTTCGCCCGAGACGATGCCCGTTCGCATCAACGGCCTGCCGCTCGGATTCATCTGCGCGCAAAAGTCCTACATGGATCCCAAGCCGCCACAGGAATCGCTCAACGGCCTCGACATCCGCATCGCGAAAATGATCGCGGATCACCGGGCGTGGATTTCCCTCGACCTGATCCAGGAAATCCCGCCGGCGATGAAACCGGAAGCATATCGCCACATCGCCCGCCTGCTCGCGGAATTCATCGACGATAACTGCCTCGGCATCTACTGCCCCGAAGAAGACGAGATGATGTTCAATCATCCGAACCTCAAGAACGAATTGCGCGGCGAGAACCCGCTCGAAGCGCTGCAACTCAAAGACGTCCCGATCGTGCAGGCGGATTACGATGATCCGAAGCTGAAGGCGACGATCGACGAGGCGCAACAGCGCTGGCCGGAGTTCGTCGCGGCATTCGCGAAGAAGCGCCCCGTCGATCGTTTCGGCGTCAAGCTCCGCTTCGCCGATGGCGATCAAGAGGAATTTATGTGGATCGTCGTCGACTCCATCGATGGCGATTCGATCAAAGGCGTACTCGACAACTCGCCCAACGCGGTGAAGAACGTGAAATCCGGCGACACGGTGAACACGACGCGCCGCGACGTGCTCGACTGGACCTACACTACCGACGAGGACGATGAGATCCGCGGCGGTTTCAGCCTCAAGGTGCTGACGGGCGAAAAGGCATGAGTGAGAGTCCGCGGTCCGTCGTCTGGCTCAACGGCGCGTACGTCGACGAATCCCGAGCGTCGATCTCGCTGCGCGACACCGGCCTGCTGCACGCCGCCGGCGTGTTCACGACGATGCGCAGCTACGGCGGCAAAGTCTTTCGGCTGCCGCAGCATCTCGCACGCGTTCGGCAGTCGTGCGATGCCCTGTTCATCCCGATCCAATACAAGGATGAGGTTCTCTCTGCCGCGATTGAAGAGTTGCTGTCGCGCAACGAGATGGCCGACGCGCGACTCCGCCTGACGATCACCCGCGGCGCCGCGCGTCCGAACCCACTGCATGGCACCCAGCTCGAGCCCAACGCTTTCATCACCGCCGCCCCACTCGAGCCTTACCCGAAGGAGTTTTACGATCGCGGACTGACCGTCATCCTGCTCGACGAGCAGAAGCTCAACCCCTACGACCTGCAGGCTGGTCACAAGACGTTGAACTACTTCTCGCGTCTGGCCGCACTGCGCGAAGCCAACCGCCGTTCGGCGGGTGAAGCGCTCTGGTTCAACGTCCACAACTATCTCCAGTCCGGCAGCATCGCGAACGTCTTCATCGTGAAGAGCAACACGCTGATCACGCCGCCGACGCGCGTCGATCTGCGCGACAAAGCCGTCGCCGAGGCGACGACGTACCCGAAGAGCAACGTCCTCCCCGGCGTGACGCGCGGCGCGGTTATCGACATCGCTAAAGACATCGGCATCGACGTGCAGTACGCCGCGATCGACGTGAATCAGCTCCTCGACGCCGACGAGATCTTCCTCACCAACAGCATCATGGGCGTGATGCCCGTCTGCCGGATCGAACGCACGCCGATCGGCGCCGACAAGCCGGGGCCGGTGACGCGGCGGCTCGCAGCGGCGTATGCCGAGGCTGTGGTAAAGTGATCCCCGCATGAAGCTCGAAGAACTCACGCGCGCGATGGAAGCAATCGCGCCGACGCGGCTGGCGGAAAGCTGGGACAATGTCGGGCTGCTCGCCGGCGATCCGCAGCAATCGGTCTCCCGCGCAATGCTGTGCATCGATTACACGCCGGAGGTCGCCTGCGAGGCGGCGGGAGAGACGTGCGATGCGATCATCGCGTATCACCCGCCGCTGTTTCATGCGGTTAAGCGGCTGACCGCGGGCAGCTTGATTTTCGACGCGATCCGGCGTGGCGTGGCGATTTACTCGCCGCATACGGCGCTCGACGTCGCCGACGGCGGGACCAACGACATGCTCGCCGACGCGATCGGCATCACGTCCGATTCGCGCGGGCCGCTGCGGCTCGTCGAGCCGAAGGCGAATCAGTACAAGCTCGTCACGTTCGTCCCGCCTGAACATCTTGATCGCGTCGCCGCCGCGCTGTTCGAGGCCGGCGCGGGACGCATCGGGAACTACACGCGGTGCAGCTTCCGCTCGGCCGGCACCGGGACATTTTTCGGCGAGGAAGGCACGAATCCGGCCGTCGGGCAAAGCGGAAAGCTCGAATCGGCGGCGGAAGTTCGCCTCGAAACGGTGATGCCGATCGCGCGGGTGAACGAAGTGCTCAAGGCGCTGCGGCAATCGCACCCGTACGAGGAACCGGCGTTCGATCTCGTGCAGCTCGCGGCGCCGCCTGAGAAGATCGGGCAGGGACGGATCGGCTCCCTGCCGTTGACGTCGCGACGACAGGTCATCGATCGCATCAAGCAGGAACTCGGCCTCACCCATCTGCTGATCGCCGGGCCGACCGACGGTGACATTACCACCGCCGCCTGTTGCGCCGGCGCCTGCGGCGACATGCTCGACGATGCGATCCGCGCCAAGGCGCAGCTCTACCTCACGGGCGAGATGCGCCATCACGACGCGATCAAAGCCGCCGCCGCGGGGATGACCGTCGTCTGCACGCTGCACTCCAACAGCGAGCGCGCGGTGCTCAAGCGGCTGTCTGCGCGTCTGGGGGAAGCTCTTCCTGAGCTGAAGACGGTTCTGAGCCGGCAGGATCGTGATCCGTTTGCGGTTGTATGACGTCGGCGCGCGGCTGCTCGACTGCCGATAATCGCGGCACAATCTCCGAGAGCTCGCGCCCCCGCGCTTGCCAGAGCCTGGCGAAGCGCTTCAGGTGCGACTGCGCATCCCGCAGCGTCTGCGTCGCCAGCGCCAGCAAATGCGACTGCAACGCGGGATCGTGATGCGCCAGCTCCGCGTCGATCGACTCGGCGATCGCGCAATCCGTCAGCACGACGCGATCGTGCCATTGGCCAAGCTCCGATTGCATCCGCTTGAACGTCCGCATCGCCACCGCCGCCAGCCGCAAGCCGACGCTCGGCAGCATTTCCAGCGTGTATCGCAGCTCCTTGCCGGCGATGCGGAGTTCGTGCGGGTCGGGCGTGACACCGCGATCGGAACCGCTTGCCCCCGAATGTCCCGCCAGCCGGTCCGCGCGCTCGGCGAAGTTCGACCACTGCGACCGCACCGATGTGGCGACCAGCTCGCGCAGCTCCCCTTCGCGTCCCTCCAGCTTCCGTCGCACCTCATCCCACTGCGCCGGCAGCGCATCGAGAGGCGCGCGGAGCGATCGCTTCTTGCGGAGGCGTCGAACGACGGCGTCGCGCGCGAGGTCGAGCCGGTGGAGCAGCCACGCCGCCGCCGGCGCGTGCTTGCGCTGCCGTGAAAGCTCCAGCGCTTGATCGACCATGACATCGAGGTCGCGCACGCGCCCCAGCCGACGGCGGACTTTTCGCGCGGCCTTGCGCAGCGGTCGCGTATCGCGATCGGGAACGAGCGGTCCGATGACGTCGAGCACCGCGCGGAGTCGCCTCGCCGCGACGCGGGCATCGTGCGTCGCTTCCGCGTCCTGCTTCGCCAGCGACGCCGGCACGAGATCGCCGAGTTTCTCGATGAGCCGATCGGCGTAATCGCAGATTCCCCCTTTGGCGCGTGCGCGTGGCATGGCGGCGCATTGTACGACGCGCCGACTAAACCCCTCCACTGCTCGCGGCACTTACCGATGCGATCAGGGGCGGACGCTCGGCGGAAGCAGCAAATACGCGGGAGGATTCACACATGTGCCAGTCGAGAGGGAAAGCGTCCTCATTGAGGAATTGGGCGGTTTTGCTGGGGGCGGTTCTGCCGCTGGTGCACGCGGGGATCGCATCGGCGTGTGATTACCATTGGGCATCCGGTTTGCCCGAACCCACCGGAATCTGGCCGACGACGACGGTTGATACTGCCGCCACCTCCGCCGCGGCCGCGCTGATGCAGGCGGACGCCGCAGATGATGCCGCCGCGATCTCTTCGTTCATTCCGGCCGCTTCCACGACGGTCGCGCCGCTCGCCCCCGTGGGCATCGACGCCTACCTCACCGGGTGGATGCGCAACACCACCGGCGTCAAAGGCAAGAGCACCGACGCGACGATCAACGCCGCCGTCAGCTCCGTCAACGCCAACGTCCAGCAGGTGAACTACACCGCGACCAACGTCTACGTGAAGTGCACCGGCATCCCGGACTACAACATCGGCCCGTTCAGCGGCAATCCCAACATCCCGGCGAACACCAACGCCACCTTCGACATCCCGAGAAACCCGCAGCCGGCCAGCACGCACACCGCGACGGGTCTCGGCGCGATCGGCGTGCTCGTCAACGGCGTCGGATTCTTCAACATGTCCGACGCGAACTCGTACCAGAACGCCGGCGTGTGGCATAACAACGCCGGCTACGTCGAAGCCCCCAGCTTCGACGCCGCCAAAGGTCATCCGCAGCAGCAAGGCGTCTATCACAATCACGAAGCGCCGGCGAGCCTGACCTCAGAGCTGGGCGGATCGTCCACCACGCCGGTCCTCATCGGCTACGCGATCGACGGCTATCCGATCTTCAACGACTACGCGTCGCTGAGCGCCGGCGGGCCGGTCGTGCGCATGACGTCGAGCTATTCGCTCAAGACGTACGCCGGCGGCGTGCGCGGGAGCGGCGGGCCGAACGTCGCGGCTCAGTATCAACTCGGCTATTTCGAGGAAGATTATCAGTACGTCGCCGGCGCCGGTTTGCTGGATCAATACAACGGCGCGTTCGTCTACACGCCGCAATTTCCCGACGGGACGTATGGATACTTCGCGACCGTTGATGCGGCCGGCGCGCCCGCTTATCCGTACCTCGTCGGCCCCAGTTATTACGGCACGCCTTCGACCGACGACCTCGCGGGGCATACGGTGATCGTGCCGGCGGACTCGGTCGTCTTCGCGCCCGAGCCGGGAAGTCTCGCCCTCGCGGGGATCGTGCTCGTGCCGCTGATGCGTCGCCGCCTTCGCGGCTGATCGATCAGCACCGGCAGTTGTTGAACCGCCCCGCCGCGTCCTACCATGGCGAGCAGTGGCTGAACTTAAGCGAACCGAATTATCCGTCCGCCAGGAAAAAGCCGTGCTCGTCGGCGTGATCCTGCCGGGATCAACGGCGGATCCGCGCGATCCGCTGGGCGAGCTCGCGTCGCTGGCGAAAACCGCCGGCGCGAAAGTCGTCGGCCAGATCATCCAGCGCCGGCACAAGCCGGACTCCGGCACGTACATCGGCACCGGCAAGGCCAAGGAGATCGCGGCGTTGGCCAAGGCGAAGGACGCGGACGTCATCTGCTTCGACAACGACCTCTCGCCGGGACAGATCGGCGCGCTGGAAAAGATCATCGCGGAGGAGATGGGGAAGAAGCGCACCGAGGCGATGAAGATCCTCGACCGCTCGGAACTGATCCTCGACATCTTCGCCACGCGCGCGCAAACGCACGAAGCCAAGCTGCAAGTCGAGCTGGCGCAGATGCAGTACACCTATCCGCGCCTGACGCGCATGTGGGGCCACCTCGAGCGTATCGCCGGCCAGAGCGGCGGCCTGGGCATCGGGACGCGCGGGCCGGGGGAAACGCAGCTCGAAACCGATCGGCGAATCGTCCGCAAAAGAATCTCGGATCTCAAATCGGACATCGAGAAGATCCAGGAGCGAAAGAGCCGCCTTGTCGCCGCACGAAATCGCGAGCATTTCACCGTCTGCATCGTCGGCTACACCAACGCGGGCAAGAGCACGCTCTTCAACACCCTCACCGCCGCCGGCACGTACGCGGACGACAAGCTCTTCGCGACGCTCGACACCAAGACGCGCGCGTGGAAGCTTGAGCGCGGCACCGAGGTGCTGCTCAGCGACACCGTCGGCTTCGTCCGCGATCTGCCGCACAATCTCGTCGCATCGTTCAAGGCGACGCTCGAAGAAGCGGTGCACGCAGACCTGCTCCTGCACGTCCTCGACGTCGGCCATCCGCACGCGCAGCAGCAGTTTGATTCCGTGCACGAGGTGCTGGAGGAAATCGGGGCGAAGAAAAAGCCCGAGCTCCTGCTGCTCAACAAGATCGACACCGAAGAAGGGACCGACGCCTTCCCCTTCTGGCGGACGCTCCATCCCGATGCGATCCCCATCAGCGCCAAAACCGGCAAAGGTTTGACCGACCTGCACGAAGCGGTTTACCAATACGTCCGCGGCCAGCAGGTCGACGTCACGCTGGAAGCGGACGTCGGCAACGGCAAGCTGATCTCGTTCATCGAATCGCACACCCGCGTGCGCGAGCGCGAGTTCAGCGACGGCCGGGTGACGTTCCGCGCGATCATGGGGAAGCAGACGCTGGCGGATCTGGCGCGGAATGAGCAGGTCGAAGTAAAAACGGTCGGCGACGTGACGGATTGATTTTACCGTGGCTCGGGCGTCCCGCCCGAGCATTTGCGGCAT
>JAICTV010000247.1 GCA_025936175.1 Phycisphaerae bacterium | reverse complement strand
GTGAAGGCGGCGGGATTTCCGACGCTCGGCGTGGCGAGCAGCTACTCGATCGAGCGGCTGAGCGAGGCGGATTTCGCCGTGCCGTCGTTGCGGCCGGAGGATGTGAAGAAGATGGTGCCGGCGCTCAAGTCATTCCTCTAACGCGGAGCGGACGCGGATGCGAAAGCAGCAGGTTCTGGCGATCGTGGCGGCGGCGATGGTTTCGGCGGGCGCGACGACGCTGTGCTTGGCGCAGGCGCGCCCGGAAATGCCGCCGCCGGCGGAAGGCGCGGCGGCGAGCGTGAGCGAGTCGCGCGAGCCGAGCCTCGCATACGATCATCCGACACTGCCGGCCGAGGCGCTGTGGCCGGGGACGATCGTCACCTTGATCCTCGGCTCATTCCTGCTCGCCGCCGGCGTGGGCGTGGTCGTTCGCCTCAACACGCCGCAGGAAGTTCCCGCCGCGCACTCGCACGATGAGCCGCCCGGCGCATCGCATCACCACGGCCCGGGCGGGACGGTTCAACCCGGCCCCGAGCACGATCTGCCCGGAGGCCACGCGCACGACGCGGGGCATCACTAAAAAAAAGATTGCCCACGAAGTCACGAAGCACACGAAGCGGTCTGCGTCATGGAAACCGCTTCGTGCTCTTCGTGACTTGGTGGTGAAATATTTTTCTTTATTCAGTCGCGTGGTGCGCTAACCGCGCGCTGCTGATCGACCGGATTGGCCGCCGTCGGCGGCTGCGGAATCGCCGCGGGCTGCTGCGGAGCCGCGGGCGCAGGCGTGTACGCCGCGGACGGTGTCTCGCTCGTCTGCGGCTGCGGGTCCGACGAGGAGCCGAACTTGAACTTGCTCAGATCGACCTCCGGCAGCGGGCCTTGCGGGAGCGGCGGCTTCACCAGCGCGCTTTCGTCCTTCAGACCCGGACCCGGGATGACGTTCAGACGGCGCAGCGCTTCGTTCACCTGCTCGTCATTGCCGTTGAGCGTATAGGCCTTGCGGAGCGTCTGCTCGGCGTGCTGCTTCTGGCCGATCTGCTCGAGGTACAGGCCGTACGTCTTGGCGACGATGAAGTCCTTCGGATTGATCAGGAACGCGCGGTTGTAGGCGTTGACCGCCGAGTCCGCGTCGCCGCGGTCGGCGTAAATTTTTCCGAGCAGCAGCCAATCCTGCGGCTGATTGCTCGCCTTGGCGGTCTGCTCGATGGCGTTGGTCTCGGCGTCCTGCTGATCGCACTTGGCGATGACACTCGCCAGCGCATCGAGCGAGCGCTGGCGCTGGGCCTGATCTTCCTGACCGGCCAGCGTGCGCGGCTGCGCGTCGAGCGACGCCTTGTACGCCTGGATCGCCTGCTGCCACTGCTTCGACTGCTCGTAGCACTGGCCGAGGTAGAACTGGCTCCGGTAGTCGCGCGGATCGGAGCGGACCGCGTTGCGGAAGGAGCCCGCGGCGTCGGCGTAATTGCCTTCGCCGAACTCCTTCATGCCCTGCGCGCGAGCGCTCGGATTGCTCGATAAAACTTCCTGCGTGCACCCGGCGACGCCGACGGCGATGAACGCGGCGAGGGTCGAGTAAGCAAGAAACGTGAACGTGCGGGAAAGCGATTGGATCACAAGCCACCTCCGTGTAGCCCCGCCCGGTTTCCAACCGGGGATTGGTTGAGTTGCCCGAGACGGTAAGGTAGCGCAGAAGATGCCCTTTTGCAAGGGATCGGGGCGAAGACGCGATGATGCTGTGGAATTGTCATTCCGAGGCACATGGGTACCCGATTGCGGGTGATCCAGGAATCTCGGACGCCGAACGATTCCGAGATCCCTCGCGAGGTACCGCTCGGGATGACACCTGTCGCCGTCCTTCATGCAACGGAGGCGTTGGCGTTTGCTGATGATGTGAGGCGTTCTTATCATTCGCCGCACCAGAGATGCCCGTTTCACAGATCGAACAGATCGGCCGCACGACCAACAACACCCTGGCGGCGTTCGGCGACTTCTCGGTCTTCTGCGCCCGCACCTTCCGCTGGCTCGCCGTCTCGCTCAAATGGAAAAACCTGCGGCTGCTGTTCCCGCTGATGTACGAAGTCGGCGTGCGGTCGGTGCCGGTCATCTCCGTCACCGGAGCGTTCATCGGCATGGTGATGGCGGTCGAGACCTACACGCAGTTCAAATCGATCGGGCAGGAAGAGCGCATCGGCAGCATCATCAGCCTGTCGGTGGTGAAGCAGATCGGCCCGGTGCTGGCGGCGGTGATGCTCGCCGGCCGGATCGGCGGCGCCCTCACCGCCGAGCTGGGGACGATGAACGTCACCGAGCAGCTCGACGCGCTGCGCGTGATGGGCTCCGACCCGATCCGCTACCTCGTCGTCCCCCGCTTCATCGTCTGCATGATCCTGCTGCCGATCCTGACGATCTACAGCGATTTCACCGGCGTGCTGGGCGGATGGGTGATCTCGACCAAGTTCCTCAACGTCGCCGATCAACCGTACTGGGCCTACGCGGCGCAAGGGGTGGACAACTGGCAGATCTTCGAAGGGATCTTCAAGAGCTTCTTCTTCGGCGGCGCGATCGGATTGATCAGTTGCTACAAAGGCTTCACCTGCGGCAGCGGCGCCAGCGGCGTCGGCCGCGCGTGCACCGAAAGTTTCGTCACCAGCTTCATCGCGATCATCGTGCTCAACTTCTTCTTCGCGCAGTTGCTCAAGGATTGGTACATCACGATTTACGGGATCAGGAGTCTGTTTGGTTAGTTTTCGTAGCATGGCCGTCCCGGCCATGCCGTCTCCAGCTCGAAAGGCATGGCCGAGACGGCCATGCTACGGAAGCGGGCGTGTCGTTCATTGAACTCAAACACATCTCCAAGCGCTTCGGCAGCCTGGTGGTGCTGCGCGATCTGAACCTCGACATCGAGCGGGGTCACTGCATCGTCGTCATCGGCGCCAGCGGCACGGGAAAAAGCGTGCTCCTCAAGCACATCGTCGGGCTGCTCAAGCCGGACAAGGGCGAAGTCTGGTTCGACGGCAAGCGCATCGACACGCTCCCGGAGCGGCAACTCGTGGACGTGCGCACGCGCTTCGGGTTTCTCTTCCAGATGGGCGCGCTGTTCGACTCGCTCACGGTGGCGGAAAACCTCGCGTTTCCGCTGGTCGAGCACACGCGCAAGCCGCCGGATGAAGTGCAGCGGATCGTCGCCCAGAAGCTTCGTCTCGTCGGCTTGCCCGAAGCGGGCGCGAAGATGCCGGGCGAGCTGTCGGGCGGGCAGAAGAAGCGCGTGGCCCTGGCGCGCGCGATCGCGCTCGATCCGGAGGTGATCCTTTACGACGAGCCGACGACGGGGCTCGATCCGGTGCGCTCGGATGTGATCAACGAACTGATCATCAAGCTGCAGAAGGAGCTGAAGGTCACGAGCATCGTGGTGACGCACGACATGAACAGCGCGTTCAAGGTCGCCGACCGCATCGTCATGCTGCACGAGGGTCACATCATCTTCGACGGCACGCCGGAGGAGATCCAAAAGAGCGAGAATCCGGACGTGAAGCGGTTCGTGCTTGGCGAAGCGGGCGAAGCGGAGCTGGCGACGCTCAACCTCTGATCGCGCGCCCTCATACGTGGCTTGGGCGTCCCGCCCGAGCATGCTCGCGGAGCGATCTTCATCTCAAAGACAGCGGCTCAAGCCGCAAGCGCTCGGGCGAGACGCCCAAGCCACGGTCTGGCGTATAAGATGCACATCGTGAAGTGCTGCCTTGTCCCAATCCTCCCTGCGATCTTCGCGACGCTCGCTCTCGCGCAGACGCCGAGGCAACTCCCGCATTACGAGACGAAGTACTACGTCATCTACACCGACCTCGCCGGCGACGATCTCCGCGAGGCCGAGCTGCGCATGACGAAGATGGTCGAGGAGTACCACAACCGCACCAAAGGTTTCTCCGGCGCGATCGGGCACAAGTTTCCGTTCTACCTCTTCAAGAACGAAGACGACTACTACGCCTCCGGCGGGACGCGCGGCTCCGCGGGCATGTTCAACCCCAACGACGACACGCTCATGGCGATGGTCGGGAGCCCGGACGGGCACGTCAGCGATCGCACCTGGAACGTCGTCCAGCACGAAGGCTTCCACCAATTCGCCCGTGCCGTCATCGGCGGCGAGCTGCCGACCTGGGCGAACGAAGGTTTGGCCGAGTATTTCGGCGAAGGCATTTTCACCGGCGACAGTTTTGTGACCGGCGTCATCCCGCCGCAGCGCCTGGCGCGCGTGAAGCAGCAGCTCAAGTCTAACGGCTTCCGCTCGATCAAGGACATCATGCTCCTCGCCCACGCCGACTGGAACGCGGACCTGTCGATGGGCAATTACGATCAAGCCTGGTCGATGGTCCAGTTCCTCGCGCATGCGGAGAACGGCAAGTACCAGGGTGCCTTCGTCAACTTCATGCGCGCGGTCTCCAAGGGCCAGCAATGGGAACAAGCGTGGCTCGCGAGCTTCGGCTCCGCCGAGGGCTTCGAGAAGAAGTGGGAGGATTACTGGATCAACCTGCAACCGGACGTGACGGCCAGCCTGTTCATGCGCGCCAACGTCCTGACGATGACCAGCGCGCTGGCGCGAGCGACGGCGATGCGGCAGAAGTTCGCGGACTTCGACGCGCTGCTCACCGCCGCCAAATCCGATTCGCTGCAGAGAAGTGCGAACGACTGGCTCCCGCCCAAGCTGATCACCGGCGCTTTCACGGACGCAACCGCGCTGCGCAAGCGCGGGATCACCTACGAGCTCGTCCCGCAAGCGGGAAACAAGCTTCCGACCATCGTCTGCATGATGCGCGATGGGACAAAGCTCCTCGGATCATTCCGACTCGCCAGCGGACGCGTCGCCGAAGTGACGTGCACCGAGCAGAAAACCAGATGACGCGCGCAAGAAGGTGGCTTGGGCGTCTCGCCCGAGCGCTTGCGGCTTGAGCCGCTGTCTTTGAGATGAAGATCGCTCCGCGAGCATGCTCGGGCGGGACGCCCAAGCCACGTTAACTGCTCACTTCCAATCATCGAGCGGGCGGACCTGCGGCGTCGGCGATTCATCGGGCGAGAACGCGACGACCAGGCGGAGGTTCGCCGCCTTGTCGCAATGGATGACCAGCTTCGTGCCGGGCTTTCGGTTTTGATCAGACGGTCGCGGCACCGTCGATTGCGTCGCGGGCGGGATGTCGGAGGGTTCGCTCGCGAAGCGCGCATTCTTCGGCTCGATGATCTGGACATGCAGCCGCTTGTCGCGCTGCGTCAGCTCCGCTTCGCGGCCGTTCAGCTTGATCTTCGCGGGCGTGTGCAGGTTCCACGTGATCGCGAGCGGCGAATCGGATTGCACCTCATCCTGCACGATGAGCCGGCGATCGATCAGTTGCACGCCGCGATGAACTTGCTTCGCCTTCGGATAGCCTTTGGAAAGATCCGCGACGGCGAATTTTTCATTGGCGCTGAAGGCGATGATCGGCGCGGCCGCGCGCTCGGCCTGATTTTCGCCGTCGATCGTCAGCGTGTTGTGGCCTTCGGTGCGCAGGCGGTAGTAGTCCCAGCGGTTGGCGCCGAAGTAACCGGGGAGGTTGTAATCATCGGGGCCGAGATCGTTGGCCCAGCGGACGCCGTCGGCGTCGTAGACGAAGGTGCCGAGATCGAGGTGCGCGTGCGATGCGCCGTTGTCGCCGCCTTTGAAGCCGACGAACGCGGCCGAGCGATCGTTCCAGCCGCTGCGCAGGAAAGCGACGTTGATCCGCTTGAACAGCGCGGCCGTCGGGATCTTCGCCAAATCCGCTTCACTCCCCTGCGGATCGAACCAGAAGAGATCAAAGGAGTCGATGTTGTTCCCGCGGCGGGTGTCGAAGAGCCGCTCGTGAGCGGCGAACTCCCGACGATCGAACGCGCGCGCGAAGTAGAACATCTGCGACGCCGGCTCGACGCCTTCGCCGGCGTCGGCGAAGTTGAAGGTGCGGTCGAGCGGGCCGATTGACTGGATGCGGAAATAACCCGTTTCCGAAAGGCCGGGCGTTTTCAGAAAGTCAAAATCCGTGCCGAGCGCGGTCTGCAGCGCGGCGAGGTAGTAGCAGGTGTAGCGCGTCGCGTAGGCCCAGTAACCGGGGCCTTCGACGCAGCCGCCGTCGGGGGCGAACTGAGCCAACGCGATCGGGATGGAGGCGCGGGCGTTCTCGATGACCTTCGTCGCGATCTCCGGTTCGACGTCCGCGATCGCCAGCGCCCCCACCGTCAGCCCCCCGTTGCACACCTGGTTCCAGTTGTTCGTGTTCTTATGGAAGCCGGACTTGCTCGCATAGACGGCCAGGCCCGGCTTGAGGCCGAAATTGACGATTGCGGATTCGATGGTCTTGCGGTCGTCGGCGGAGAGCGTGTCGTAGATCCAGTCGTAGCCGATCGCGACCGCGTTGGTCATCTCGGCGACGTCGAGGAAGTGCGGCGGATGCCAGTCGCTGAACTTCGCGACGGCGAGCAGCTCGTCGCGACAGCGGTCGGCGTAGCGCTTGTCGCCGGTGAGGCGGTACATCCCGCCGAGCAGCGTGGTGCGGCCCAGGACCTGCCGGCTGACGCCGAGCAATCGCGGGCCGATCAGCACGCGCTCGGCGAGCGGCTCGGTCAAGGTCTTGTCGGCGACGCCGCGGAGCTTCTCGAACCACGTCTTCGCGGTCGCGTCGGCTTTGACCAGCTCGCGCACGCGATCGATCTGATCATCGAGCACGAGCAGGCGCGGGTGGCCCTTGCGCAGCGTGGCGAGGAGGCCTTTGTCCGCAACCTCGTCGGCGGCGCGGGAGGGCAATGGTCCGATAAGAATCAAGGCGATGACGACGGCGAGCGCGATTCGCATGGTCGCGCGATGATCGGCGACGATCGGCTCTCTTGCAACGCACTTCGTTAGCGAATACAAGCACAACCCGGCTTTACATGAGCCCTTATCGCAGGAACATCCTCGTCGGCATCACCGTGCTCGGCGCGCTGATCACGCTGGGATGGATGATCCTCAAGTTCGGCGACCGACCGGCGCGGATCTTCGCCACCCCGAGCATCCCCGTCAGCTTCGTGACCGATCGCGCCGACGGGCTGGGCGAAGGATCCAACATGACCTACCGCGGCGTGATCGTCGGGAAGGTCAACGTCGTCCGCCGCAGCGACGACGGCCGGCAGGTCATCATCGACGCGGAAGTCGACAAGAGCCCGCCGCTGCCGGCGAACCTGAGCGGCGAGATCACGATGGTCAGCGCGCTGGGCGGAACGTCGACGATGGTCCTCCAGACGGGCGCGGAAGGTCCGCAGGGCGAGATGAAGCCGGGCGCGAAACTGACCGCCCGATTCGTCGGCCTGCAGTTCCTCCCGCCGGAGTTCGCGGACCTGGCCAGGGAGCTCAAGGCGACGGCGCAGCAGTTCCGCGAATCGCAGGTGGTCCTCCACCTCGACCAGCAGGTGCAGAAGGCCGGCGAGGTGCTCGACTCGGCGAACAAGCTGATCTCCGATCCGAAGCTGCGCGATGACATCAAGACCACGATGTCGAACGTGCGGCAGGCGAGCGAGACGATCAATCGCATCGGCGGAAAGCTCGACAAGCTCTCGGACGACGCCTCGGCAACCGTCGCCGACGTGCGCACGACCGTGAAGAGCGTCGGCGGGAACGTCGACACGATGAGCAAGCAGGTGGGTGATCGGCTGACGCAGATCGCGCAGACGCTCGATCATTTCACCTCGATCGCCGCCAAGATCGACGAAGGGAAAGGCACCGCGGGGCAGCTCGTGAACGATCCGAAGCTGTACCAGGCATTGGTGGATTCGTCGCGCGAGCTGAACGCGACGATCGTGGACCTCAAGCGCCTCGTCGAGCAGTGGGAGCAGGAAGGCGTCTCGTTCAAGCTGAGCAAGTGAAGAT
>JAICTV010000037.1 GCA_025936175.1 Phycisphaerae bacterium | reverse complement strand
CCGGAGCCGACACCCGCGCCAGGCGATCCGACGCACGCGCCGGGCGAGCCGGTCGAGGTGATGCCGGAGGAGGCGGGCGAGCCGGTGCCGGTCGTGTTGCTCGTGCCCGTGCCGGCTCCGCTGGTTCCGGCGGCGCCCGTCGCGCCCGTGCCGGTTCCGGTCGCCGTTCCGGTGCCGGTCGATCCGACGCCGGAGGTTCCACCGGACACGCCCGAGGTTCCACCCGTGACGCCGGCAGTTCCGCCAGAGGTTCCGACCGATGCGCCCGCAGGTAGCGCCGCCGTGCCGATGCCGCTGCCAGTCGCTGCGCTGCCCGCGCCACCATGCAGCGCATCGGACGCAGTATTGGTTCCCGTGTTCGTCGCAGTGCCCGCGCCGGCAGCGGTGGTGCCGGCGGCGCCCGGGGTTCCGGTACCTGTCGCTGCGGCGGTTCCCACAGTCGTACCGGCGGTACCGACGGAGCCGCCGACAAAGCCGGGCGAGGCGCCACCGGTCGCGCCCGCGGCAGTCGAGTTCAGATTGGAGCCGCCGACGGTTCCACCGGTCGTGTTCATGCTGCTGCCGCCGGTACCGGCGCCGGTCGTGCCCGTGCCCGTTCTGGTGCCTGTCCCGGTCGTTCCCGCGCCGGTGCCCGTCGTACCGGTGCCCGTGCCGGTGGTCCCGGCGGGCGCGGCGGGATTACCTGGAGTATTGGGCGTCGCAGGGGCTGCGGTGCTACCGGCGGGCGGAGTCGTCACGATAATGCCGCCATTCGTTCCGCCGCCCGTTCCGGTGGCGCCGACGATGCCTGACGTCGTCCCGGCAGGAGCGACCGTCGGCACGCCGGGTGTCGTCTCGGTCGTTCCGCCAGTCGTGCCCGCGGCGCCCGTTGCGCCCGCGCTGCCTGCGACGCCATTGGTTCCAGCCGTGACACCCGTCGCGCCCGGGGTACTCGCGGTGCCCGCGGCGCCGGGCGTGCTGGTGAGCGTTGCCGAGGTGCCGGGCGCCGCAGCCGTTCCGGTCGCGCCTGCAGCGCCGACCGTTCCGGCTCCTCCAGCCGCGCCGGGAGCAGCCGTCGCGCCGACAGCGGCGGCGGTGTTGCGGACGGCATTGCCGCCCGTCCCCGGCGTGGTCGCGCCGCCCATCGCGCCCGGGCCGGCCGATGCGTGGCTCGCATCCAGCGCGCTTCCGCTGCCGGTGCCCATCGCCGAGCGATCAAGCACGGTTCCGCGCGCGGCGCGGTTGCGTTCGAATTCATTGCCCGACAGCACGCCGCCCGGCGCATCGTGATCGGAGATGTGGCCCGACGACGAGCAGCCGTAGATTCCGATCCCGCCGACGGTAACCGATGCCGCGAGAAACAGCCGATGGAGCGTGGATTGACGCATGATGACCTCTCTGGTTGTGGGGATTGAGCCGTGAAGCGCGATGAGTGGCAATCGTCGTGCCATCAGGCCCGGCATTATGCGGCAAGGTCATGCACAAGCGGAAGGGCGCAATGTGAAGTGAATCACTCCGGCGAGGGGCCGTCGATGTTGCCCCAGTTCTGCGCCAAGACCTGCGGATGGAAGGTCATGTAGCGCGGATCGAATTTGAAAAAAGGCGCGACATGGCCGTCAGCGAAGAGGACGTTATTTCCCGCGCGATGCAGATTAAATCCGCCCGCCTCGCCAAAGAAGACCAGCGCCGGTCCAACGGCGTCGTCTTTGTCGCAGTCGTTGGTCGTCTCCGGCGCGTTGCCGAGCGACGGCGGATAGAGGTGCTCGTGCGTCGTGTCGCCGGAGAGGACGAACTCCGAGGAGCATTTGATCTCGCTCATCAAGAGGCTGTGCCGGCCGTTCATCCGCAGCCAGCGCGACGAGATGAAGTAATTAAACGGGTAGCCTTCGGGGAATGAGGGGCAGTTGTAGATCGGCGACGTGGCGGGCACGAACCACGGCGCGAGCATTTCGCTCCACGCGGGGCCGGGATCGTCTTCGCCGGTCCCGTCGCCTCCTGCGATGTGCCAGCCAGACCACGACGGAAGATGCCCGGCATTCGCTGCCGCATAATTGTGGAATGCCTGGCCGAGCTGGCGAAGCTGCGCCGCGCATTGCACCGTTCGCGCGGACTCGCGTACCCGCGAGAGCGTCGGCATCAGCAGCGCGAGGAGTATGGCGATGATGCCGATCACCACCAGCACTTCGACCAGCGAAAATGCCCGCGCCCGCGCTGGATGAAAGAGCTTTACTCGGATCGCGCGCGTGCGCGCACAGCGTTCGCCTTCCGTCATCCTGATCGGTACTCCGCGAAAGATCCGGCCGCGGAATCCGAGCCCCTTGCTGTGGAACGCAGATGCTTCGGAGTACCTCAGCATGACATCAGTCGCGACCCAGAGGCCATAGCTGCCGCGCACGACTCGCGACATCCGGGGCGTCACTTTACCGCCGCCGCCAGCATCTTGCGCGGCGTCAAGCCCCCTGCGCCGGCGCGGTCCAGGTCCGCGCCCGCCGATAGCAGCAGCGCGACGACATCCTCGTGTCCTCCGGCGGCGGCGAGCCAGAGGGCGTCGTTGCCGGCGTTATTCGTGATCGCCACCTTCGCGCCGTGTTCGAGAAGGGTGGGGACGACGTTCGCATAACCATTGCACGATGCGCACATCAACGCGGTGCCGTAGACGCTTGAGCGCGCGTTCACGTCGGCGCCGCCGGCGAGCAAATGATCGACCGCATCGCGTTTTCCCCCACCGGCGGCGAGCATCAGCGGGGTTTCGCCGACGTCGTCACGGCAGTCGACCGCCGTGCCGCGCGCGAGCTCGCGATCGACTTGCCGCACATCGCCGCGCGCGGCGGCGGCGCACAATTGTGAGTTCGGCGAGGGCGTCGAATCGACCAGCAGAAGAATCGCTCCGCAGCAGCCGCACAGGGCCACCGCGATCAGCAGCCGTAAGCAATGAAATCCCCGCTTTCGCAACGACATCGCGTCTCCTTCGCACATCGGATGTCATCCAATGTCCGGCGAAGGGGGCGATTTGACAGAATTCTTTCCCCCCGTTCGAACGCTCAAGTTTCCAACCACGCCGCCAGCAAATCGATCGCGGATTGCAGATCCTTCTTGCTGGTCGATTCGGTCACGGTGTGGATGTATCGCGTCGGGATGGAAAGCGTCATCGCGCGATATCCGCCGCGGACCCGCTGCATCGCGCCGCTGTCCGTCCCGCCGCGGATCAGGATGCTGAGCTGGTGCGGGATGTCGCGCTGCTTCGACACCGCCTCGAACTCATCGATCAATGATCGGTCGGCGATGATGGAGCTGTCGAGGATCGTCAGCGCCACGCCGTCGCCCATCCTGCTGATCCGCTCGTCCTCCGGCACGCCGGGGATGTCGACGGCGAGCGTCGTGTCGATCGCGATGGCGATGTCCGGCTCGGCGGTGTAGCACGCCGGCCCCGCGCCGCGCAGGCCGACTTCCTCCTGCACGGTGCACGCGAGCGTCAGGTCGTACTTCAAGTTCGTGACTTTCCGCATCGCCTCGATGGCGACGAAGGCGGCGACGCGGTTGTCGAGGCACTTGCCGCTGACGCATTCGCCGATCTCCGAAAACTCCTGCACGAGCGTGACGGGGTCGCCGATGCGCACTTTCTTCTTCACCTCGTCGGCGGGAATAAACAGGTCGACGAAGAAGTCGGTGATCTCGGGAACTTTCTTTCGCTCCTCTTCCTTGGCGATGTGCGTCGGGCGGCCTGACGGGTTCATGACGCCGAAGAGATCGTCGCCATCGCTCGCTTGAACGCGCACGCGGCGGGCGAGCAGGTTGCGCGTGTCGAAACCGCCGACGTTGATGATGCGCAGGAAACCCTTGTCGTCGATGTGACGAACGTAGAAACCGATCTCGTCGATGTGGCAGGCGAGCAGCACCTTCTTCGCATCGGGCAGCTTCGAGCGCTTGGTGGCGATGAGGCTGCCGAGCGGATCGGTAGTTACCTCATCGAAAAGCCCCTGAACCTCGCGTTTGAGAATCTCTCTCACCCGTTCTTCGCGCCCGCTCACGCCGGGGCTTTCCGAAAGCGACTTCAGCAGCTTGATGTTCATGATGTCGCGCGACAATAGCGACGGCTAAGTTTCAGGGCAACCGTTGCCGAGGATCAGCCGCGCGGCTACGTTGTGCCGCGCCGGGATTGAACCCTCTGATGATCCGATCATCTGACCATTGTTTTTCAATGGTCGGATGCTCGGATCGTTGAATGATCAGATTCCACGGTGCTCCACAGGAGGGAGCCGATCATGCAATCCAAACGCCGTCGTCGCGCTGCGCAGCAGCGCAAGCACCAGCATCGTCGAAAGAAGAGCCGGCCGACGAACATCCCGATGGAGCGGAATGAGCCGCGGCAGTTGCTGGCCGCGCACGTCGCGGGGTCGGGCGCGATTTTCGCGAGCATCCAGGACGCGGTGGACGCCGCCGCACCCGGCGGCGTCGTTACCGTCGATGCCGGGACGTATGACGAGCTGGTCTTCGTCGACAAGCCGCTGACCTTGCGCGGCGCGCAAGCGGGGGTGGACGGACGCGATCCCGACCGCGGCAGCGGGGAGACGGTCGTCGATGGACAGCTCGGCGCGTCGGGCCTGCGCAGCAGCTCGTTCTTCATCTCCGCCAACGACGTCACCCTCGACGGCTTTGTCGTCCAGGGGAACACCAGCGTCGACCGCTTCGGCGCCGGCATCGTCATCGCGCCGGACCAGCACGGCACGCACCTGGTGAACAACATCGTCCAGCAGAACGTCGCCGGACTGTACCTGTCGAACGACAGCGCGAGCGATCCCGCGCTGATCCAGAACAACCTGTTCCGCGACAACAACCAGCCGGGCAACAACGGCGGGCGCGCCATCTACAGCGACGGCGGGGTCTCGGGCGGACGCCTGACCAACGTCATCATCGACTCCAACGCCTTCGTGCGCAACTTCGGCGGCGCCGGGACGAGCAAGCTCGAAGGCGCGATCGGCCTCGAAGCCGGGCCGGCCAGTGCGCAGAGCAACATCCGCATCACCAACAACGCCTTCGATGACAACGGCAAAGCCGTCCTCGCGTACGATGCGAACAACATCACCATCAGGAACAACGTCGTCACCGCCACGCGCGACACCCGCAGCGGCGCGCTGCGCTTCGAAGGCAATGTTCACGATGTGCTGATCCAGAACAACACGATCTACAACAACATCGCCCGCGGGATCCGCATCGATAACAACGCCGTGCCCGGCGACAACTTCAATTTCACCATCACCGGCAACAACATCTACGGCAACGCGACCAACACCAGCCAGGGCGTCAACCACGACGGTCTTTTCGTCAACGCCGATCAGTACGACGGCCATCTCGACGCCACCAACAACTGGTGGGGCAGCGCGTCCGGCCCGAGTGGCGACGGCCCGGGCGCCGGAGACGCGGTCTTCGCCAACGGCAACGACATCGCATTTGCGCCGTGGGCGACTTCGCCGGTCGGCAATCCGCAGGTCGCGTTCTTCGCCCGGCCGGTCCAGACCGGCGAGCGCGTCGATGCGGCGAACTTCGACTACGGCGGCGAAGGCGTCGCCTATCACGATTCCGATTCCTTCAATCAGCGCGGTCAATATCGAAAGAAAGAGGGCGTCGACATCCAGCCGAGCGGCGACGCCACCGGCATCGGCTTCAACATCTCGGACGTGAAATCCGGCGAGTGGCTCGAGTACACGATGGATGTCACCGCCAGCGGCTCCTACAAGATCGACTTCCGCGTCGCCAACGCCCAGACGACCGGCGGCAAGTTCCATCTCACCGTCGACGGCGCCGACGTGACCGGGCCGATGCAGGTGCCGGCCACCGGCGCGTGGCAAAGCTACACGACGATCAGCAAGAGCGGCGTGAACCTGACGGCGGGGCGGCACGTCGTCCGCCTCGCGTTCGACGCCAACGGATCGAGCGGGTCGGTCGGTAACTTCAGTTGGTTCAAGCTCACGCCGATCACGGTTTCTCCACCGCCGCCACCGCCTCCTCCGCCACCGCCGCCACCGCCCCCTCCACCCCCGCCGCCGCCGCCGGTCACGCTCATCGCGGCGGGGGCGACGTGGAAGTATCTCGACAACGGCTCAAACCAGGGCACCGGGTGGCGCGGGCCCGGATTCAACGACTCCGGCTGGGCCGCCGGCGCGGCGCAGCTCGGCTACGGCGACGGCGACGAAGCCACCGAAGTCGGCTTCGGCGACGATCCGGACAACAAGTTCATCACCACCTACTTCCGCAGGAGCTTCAGCATCGCCGATGCGTCGAAGGTGCAGTCGCTGGCGCTGCGGCTGATCCGCGACGACGGCGCGGTCGTCTACCTCAACGGCAACGAGGTCTATCGCAACAACATGCCGAGCGGCGCGATCAACTTCGCAACCGAAGCGTCAACGACGATCGGCGGCGACGATGAATCGACGTGGTACTCGGCGAACGTCAGCCCGACGTCGCTGCAATCGGGAACTAATGTGATCGCCGTCGAAATCCACCAGTCGGTGCCCGACAGCAGCGACATCAGTTTCGATTTCAGCCTGAGCGCCACAACTTCGCCGACGACCACCACGACGGCGCCGACGCTGACCAGCGCGGACGTCGGTTCGACGGGCGCCGCCGGAGACACCGTCGTCACCGACGGCGTCTACAAAATCTCCGGCTCCGGCGCGGACATCTGGGGCCGCCGGGACGGCTTGCAGTTCGCCTATCAGCAGCTCACCGGCGATGGCGAAATCGTCGCGCGAATCTCCGCCATGGACAAAGGCAACCTGCTGTCGAAAGCGGGCCTCGACATCCGCTCGTCGCTCGACGCCGACGCGCCGCACGCGGGCCTGTTCCTCACGCCCGCGAACGGCGTCCGCTTCATCCGCCGCGCCACCGCGGGCGCGCCGAGCCTGAGCACCGGCAACCTGGCGACGACCAGGACGCCGATGTGGCTGAAGCTGGCGCGCCGCGGCGACACGGTCAGCGCGTACGCGTCAGCGGACGGCGCCGCGTGGACGCTGATCGGATCGGATCAGTTGTCGCTGGGAGATTCCGTTTTCGTCGGCCTGGCCGTCACGTCGCACCAGCAGGGCGTGCTGACGAGCGCGACGTTCGACAACGTCGCGGTTTCGTAACCGCGCGCATTGCAATACGTGTCATCCCGATCGGTACCCGCGAGGGATCTCGGACGGCAATCGACTCCGAGATCCCTCGGAGTACCTCGGGATGACAGTGTTACGTACGAGCGCGGTGTGGGGGAGAAGCGATTACTCCTGCGCCGCAGGCGCCGCGCTGCAGAGGCGCTCGGCGGTCGAGATCAGCTTGTCCATTTTCACCGGCTTGGTGAAGTATTCGCTCACGCCCAGGCTCTCGGCGTACATCTTGTGACGCCCGCCCTGGTTTCCCGTGATCATGATCACGTGCGGCCTGGTCCCGCGCGGCTTGCGCGCCTTGATCTTCTCGAGCACCAGGAAGCCGCTGCGGCCGGGCAGCATCATGTCCAGCACGACCACGTCCGGGTCGTTCTTCTCCGCCAGCTCGACCGCCTTGTTCCCGTTGCTGGCCGTCTCGACCGTCGCGCCGGTCGGCTCGAACGCCGCCTGCATGCTGGTGAGGATGTCGGCGTCGTCATCGACCAGGAGGATCTTCTTGCCTTCCAGTGTTGCGCTCATGGTGTGTCACTCCTTGGCGGGATTGTATTCGGCCGGATCGGCCGAAGTCTCAATTTTTACGCGATAAATGTCAAGGAGGTTCTGCCTGCGGTGCGATAAGGGAAAGGTCGTAGCACTGCCGTACTCATGTCTCCCGACGCACCCATTGCCATCATCGACAGCGGAATTGGCGGCCTCTCCGTCGTTCGGGCGCTGCGCGAAAAGCTCCCGCACGAGCGGATCCTGTATTTCGGCGATACCGCGCGCACGCCGTACGGGTGGAAGTCGGCCGAGACGGTGACCGGCTTCGTGCGGCAGATCGTGCAGTACCTTCGCGGGTACGATCCCAAGCACATTCTCATCGCCTGCAACACCGCCAGCGCGCTGGCGCTGGCGACGATCCGAAAACAGTTCTCGGACGTTGCCATCAGCGGCGTGGTCGAACCCGGAGCACGGGCGGCGATCGAGGCGGCGGGCGCCAAGGCGTTCCCGCTCATCGCCATCATGGCCACCGAGGCGACGATCTGGTCCAAGGCATACGAGCGTGCGATCCACCGTCGCCGGCATCACGCGCGACTGCTGCTGCGGCCGGCGCCGCTGCTCGTGCCGCTGGTGGAAGAAGGCCGCAGTGAAAAAGATCCGATGGTCCGGCTCGCGTTGCGGCAGTATCTCCAGCCGCTGATCGCGCGCGGCGCGGACGTGCTCGTTCTCGGCTGCACGCACTACACGCAGTACAAGTCGCTGATCGCGCAGCAGACCGCCGGCAAGATCACCTTGATTGACTCCGCCGCCGCGTGCGCCGAAGATGTCGCCCGCCGGCTTCTGGCGGCGAACCTGCTGAGCGGAAATCCGTCCGGCGGGCTGCTCCGGTGCTTCGTCACGGACGGCTCCCCGCGCTTCCGCACGTTGGCGGCGAAATTCCTCGGGCACGAGCCCGAACCGCCCACGCTCGTCACGCCCGATCAGCTCCACCTGATCGGCGAAGACCTCAGGCAGCTTCGCATCTCCGCCGCCTGAATGTCGTCGCATGACACGCGCGAAAGGGCGACTTTCTGATGCGATCTCCGCTCGTCTGCTCCGCACTGGCCCTGCTGACTTGCATCGGCTGCTCATCATCTTCCTCGGCGCCGCCGAAGACCAACGCCCTGGACAATTCCTGGAATGTGATCACCGGCAAGACCGCGCTGAAGGCGGTGAAGCTGATGGAGGACTCCCATTCGGCGGACAACCGCCGCAAGGGGATTTACGAGCTCGTCAAGACCGACTTCGGCCAGCGCGACCCGTACACCCGGCGGTACCGCCAGATCGCACAGAGCGATCCCGATTTCACCGTCCGCGCCGCGGCGATCCGCGCGTCGAACTGGTCGCGCGACAAGCAGGCGGTTCCCGTCTTCATCGCCGCGCTGAACGATCAAAACGAGCTGGTGCGGTGGGAGGCGGCGAAAGCGCTCGCGAACGTTCCCGATGCAAGCGCGGTCGACGCATTGACCAGGACGGTCGGAAATGCAGCGGAAACGAAGAACGTGCGCATGGCAGCGGCGGACGCGCTGCGACATTACAAGAACCTCGCTGCGGCGCGAGCTCTTGTAGCGACATTAGGGGGGAAGGACTTCGGTCTCGCGTGGCAGTCGCGTCAAAGCTTGCGCAAGATGACGGGAAACGACCTGCGCTACGACGAGCGCGCGTGGTTGGAGTACCTGACGAGCAGCGCGAAGCCGCTCGGGTGATCGTTAGCTAACCCGACCGCGCGCGGGGACGCTCGCAATTACAGCTGCGCCCCCGCAAGCTGCATCCGCAGGATCAGCAGCGCGGCGGACAACTGCGGGTCGCTCGACATCGGATCCTTGGTCGCCTTCGCGACCGCTTCCTTCGCGTCGCCGGCTTTGTTCTTGAGCGTTTGATCCTCGCCCTTGGCCGGGGCGGGGTTGTCGGTCACGTCGCGCAGGACGTCGAGCTCCTGGCGGCTCTCGATCGCGGCCCGCATCTGCTCGGGCGTCATCTCGATGGTCATGTCGGGATCGACGCCCCATTCGGTCGAGTTCTCCTCGCGATGGATGCACTTGCCGTTGGGCAGGTAGTAGTGACTGGTCGTCAGCTTGAGGTACGCCGAGCGGCCGGAGAGCGGGAAGAGCATCTGCACCGACCCCTTGCCGAAGGTGCGCTCGCCGACGATCTTCGCGCGGGCGTCGTCCTTCAAAGCGCCGGAGACGATCTCGCTGGCGCTGGCCGAGTACTGGTTGACCAGCACGACCATGGGGATGCTGATCTCGTTGTCATCCGCTTGCGCCTCGGCGACGGTGGGGGAATTGGGCGTCTCGCGGTCGGCGTGGGTCGAGACGATCTTGCCATCGTGCAGGAACTTGTCGCTCACGTCCGTCGCCGCCGACAGCAGACCGCCGGGGTTGTAGCGAAGATCCAGGATCATCGCCTTGGCGCCCTTGGCCTTGAGCTCATCGCCGGCCTTGTCCAGCTCATCCTTGGTGGTCTTGGTGAAATTGGTCAGGCGGATGTAAGCGATCTTGTTGCTGGGATCGACCAGGTATTCCCACCCGCCGCCGGGACGGTGCAGCCAGCCTTTGATGCTCGCGACGTGGATGGTCTTGCGCTCGATGTCGTATTCCTTCACCGCGTTGTTGGGGCTGCGAACGGTGAGGCGCACGTGCGAGCCGCTCTGGCCGGTGATGGTCTTGACCGCCTGATTGAGGCTGATGCCCTTGGCGTTCTTGCCGTCGATCTTGGTGATGATGTCGCCGGCCTTGATGCCGGCCTTGTAGGCGGGCGAATCTTCCAGCGGGCTGACGACGCGAAGGGAGCCGTCATCATCGTTCTGGATTTGAATGCCGACGCCGGAGAACTCGCCTTGAGTGGTCTTGTTGAATTCTTCCAGGTCTGACGGCCAGATCATGGAGCTGAAGGGGTCGAGCTCCGCGAAGGCGCCGTCCGCGAACTCGCTGACGATCACGGCCTCCGGGAGGCTGACGGTCCGCGTGTTGTCGGCCCGCAGGTTCTCCATCATCGTGTCGATGCTGTCGGCCGTGGTGGCCTTCTGCGCATCGGCAACGCGCTTGTCGAGCGACGCGAGAAATGCGTCGCGCTTGGCGGGAACGCCCAGGCCGGGGAAGGTCTGCTCCAGGCCCTTGGTCGTCGCCAGCGCTCGAATGCCTTTCAAGCCGCCGAGCAGCAGATCGCGGTAATCGACCGGGCGGTAGTAGTTGTTCCGCGCGCTCTTGAGCGCATCGGTCAGCATCTCGAGCTTGATGCCTTTGACGGTCTCGTGCCAGTCGACCTTGAACGCATCGTTGTTCGCGTCGTCGTCCTTGTCCTTGGCGGGCTTGGTGGTGGCGGCGCTGGGCTGGGTCGACGGCGGGGCGAGAAGCGCATCGACCTGCTCGCGCTCCTTGCCTTCGGACTCCTGCAGCGCCTTGATCCCGCCCGGCGTGTACAGCGCGAGCAGGCGGATGCGACGGGTCGCGAGCTTGAGCTTGTCCTTCCATTCGGGGTTGGCCGGCTCCAGCGAGCTGAGATCGCTGTAGAGCCGCAGGGCCTTGAGCCATTGCTCGGATTTGTCGAATTGCTCCGCCATGCCGATCGACTGCTTCACCAGCGCGTCGACCCACGCCTCGTTGCGGAACGCTTTCTTGTCGTCCGACAGCAGGCACGCCTTGGCGGCCTGGTCGAGCGCGTAGCTGTCGTAATGGTGATCGATCAACTTGTGGACATCCGAAACCGCCTTGTCGTACTGCTTGTGCCGTTCGGCGGTGAACTGCTGCCGCTGGTTCTCAAACTGGCTGACCCAATCCGCCATCTGATGGAGGCTCGGGTCCGGCGAGATCGACGCCGCCTTGGCGAGCAACTCGTTGCTCTGATCAAACTTGCCGCTGCGCAGGGCGTCAAACGCCTGCGATTTGAGCTGCTCGACGGATGCAAGCTGCTGCGGCTGCTGAGCTTGCTGCTGTGCGAACCCTCGCTCCGGGGCGGTCCCGACGGCCAGGGTGACGGCGAGCGCAACCAGCAACTTCCAACGGCGAATTCGGGTCATGGAGTCATCCCTTACTTTTCAGCGACATTCCCTCGCGCTGGCTTACGCCCGATGCGGCGGACGCGAAACGACGCGAAACAAGAGGCGGCGGCGGACGGAGAACAATAATCAACTTCTCTAGGATCGGTCAAACAGGAACTGAACCTTCCGCGAGGGCCAATAATCGGACGAAATTGAGCGGCGAAGGTTCGATGCTTCAGGTTCTGATCATTCCCGGCCCAGGGACGAGCCGACTCTCCTGAGCCAATGGAGAACCCGAGCCGTCCCCTGTAGCATTCCCCGCCCGCTCCGAAGTTGCGTAGCGGTGCCGCGGGCGGCGTTCCAACCGATATAAACGATCCATGCCGACTATTCTTGCACAGCTCGACGCGGCCTTCCGTGCGGCCATCCGGCAGGCCTTCGGCCTCGACGCCGACCCCATTCTAGCCGTCAGCCAGAACGAAAAGTTCGGGGATTATCAATCGAATGCCGCGATGGGGCTCGCGAAACAGCTAGGAAAAAAACCCCGCGAGGTGGCGGATCAGATCAAATCGAGCCTGAACCTCGGCGACGTCGCGTCCGAGATCGCGATCGCCGGACCGGGGTTCATCAATGTTCGCTTAGATCCGAAATGGCTCGCGAGGCAACTCGCGAGCGTCGAGCACGACTCTCCGCCGCTTGCGTCTTCGCGACAGAAAGTGGTCGTTGACTATTCTGGCCCCAACGTCGCCAAGCAGATGCACGTCGGGCATCTCCGCAGCACGATCATCGGTGACGCGATCGCGCGTGTCCTCGAATATCACGGCGACGAAGTCATCCGCCAGAATCACATCGGCGACTGGGGGACGCAGTTCGGCATGTTGATCGCGCATCTCGGCGCCTCCGCCGCCGCGGATCAGCACATCGCCGACCTCGAAGACTTCTACCGCCGCGCCAAAAAGCAGTTCGACGAGGACGAATCGTTCCAGACGAAGGCGCGCTCGACGGTCGTCCGCCTGCAAGCGGGCGAGAAGTCTGAACTGGACGCCTGGCGCCGCATCGTCGACGAATCGCGCCGGCATTTCCAGCCGGTTTATCAGCAGCTCAATGTCGAGCTCCGCCCGGAGCACGAGCGCGGCGAATCGTTTTACAACCCGTATCTCGCCGACGTCGTGTGCGAACTGAAGGAAAAGAAGATCGCCGTCGAAAGCGAAGGCGCCACCGTCGTCTTTGTCCCCGACTACGAAAACCCGCTGATCATTCAGAAGTCCGACGGCGGTTACCTCTACGGCACGACCGACCTCGCCGCCATTCGCTATCGAATTCGCGAGCTGAAGGCGCAGCGCATCATCTACACCCACGACAGCCGGCAGGCGCAGCACTTCGCGCAGGTCTTCTGGACCGCCAGGCAGGCCGGCTGGGCAGAGGGCGTCGCGCTCGAATACGCGCCGTTCGGCACGATGCTCGGCGAGGACAACAAGCCGTTCAAATCGCGCAGCGGCGACACGATCAAGCTCAAAGACCTTCTCGACGAAGCCGACGAGCGCGCGCTCGCGCTGGTCAAAGAGAAGCGGCCGGACCTTTCCGACGAGCAGCGAAAATCCATTGCCTCCGCCGTCGGCATCGGCGCCGTCAAGTACGCGGATCTGTCCAAAGACCGCACCAGCGACTATGTCTTCTCGTGGGACAAGATGCTCTCCTTCGACGGCAATACCGCGCCTTACCTGCAATACGCCCACGCGCGGATCAAGTCGATCTTTCGCAAGGCGGGCGAATTTCGCGCCGATGCCCCGATCGATCTTTCGACCCCGCACGAGTTGGCGCTCGCGAAACACGTGCTCCGCTTCGGCGAGATCGTCGAGCTGGTCGCGCGCGAGCTCAAGCCGCACCACCTGTGCAATTACCTCTACGAGCTGGCGACGAAGTTCAGCGGGTTCTTCGAGAACTGCCCGGTCATCCAGAGCGATGAGCCGCTGCGATCCAGCCGGCTGGTGCTCTGCGACGTGACGGCAAAGACGCTGGCGGGTGGCCTGGACCTGCTCGGCATCCAGCATCCCGAGCAAATGTGACCGCCTCACGCCCCTTTTAACCCGGAGCACCGTAACGATGTCATCCCGACGTACGCCGAAGGATCTCGGACCCAATGTGGCGCCGAGATCCCTCGGAGTCCCCGGGATGATAATACGTGAAGGAGCGTGCGCTCTCAGTGAGTTGGCGCGGTAGCCGCCGCGCGGGTCGTCGCGGGCATCAGCGCGCTCGTGATCGCCTTGCCTTCGATGCGCTTCACGCGTTCGTCGCAGCGCTGGATGTAGCGCTCGTACTCGCCGCGGTCTTCGGCGTCGGCGTCGAAGCCGCGCTGGGCGATGATCGCCTTCATCGTGAAGAAGATCTTGAGCTTGTCCTCGATCGACAGCTTGCCGGTCTCGCTCCGCGTCACGCCCTTGGGCAGCAGCCTGGTCGCGATGTCGTCACTCATGTAGTAGTGCATGATGATGTCGAGGTTCAGGCCGGCGGCGTCGCGATATTCCTTCGCGGCGGCGGCGAGCAGCTTCTGCCGCGCTTCGCCGGCGGGGGCGAGCATCGCCTTGAGGTAATCACGATCGGCCTCGAGCAGCGGCCGCTGTGAGCGCATCGAGTCCAGGTGCGACTGGTAGGTCGTGAAGTTCGTCGTGTAGTTGCGCAGGTGCCGCTCGTATTCCTTGATCGCATCGCCGCTCACGCGCGCCGCCAGGTCGTACGAAAAAATCGCCTGCTCGATTGCGGCGCGATCGCTGAACGGCGTGTCCGGCGCCAGGTCCGCCGTCGGCAGCTCCAGCGGCCCGCGCTCATCGCCCGCGGGAGCGGTGATATTGAACGCCTTGAGCTCGATCCGCCGCGCCAGCTCCCACTCGTCTTCGCTCCACCCCTTCAGCGCCAGCGCCGGCCGGCTGTCGACCACCAGCTCCGACAGATTCGCGTGATGCAGATGCGCCACCGTCTGCAACACCTGCGCCTGCTTGTGATAGTTGTACGCCAGCGCGAACGTGCTCAACCCGTACGGCAGCGGCTGATATTGTTTGAGGTACTGAAGCTCCGACCCGTCGTTCCAATCGCTGTCGGCGGCGATGTTCGCGGGCCGCGAGTACTTCGGCTTGAGCAATTCCGGCAGGATGTTCCCGTGCACGTCCAGCATCGGGTCCAGCTCCAGCCGCCGCCAGCCCGGATCGTTCTTCGCCAGTCGCTGCTTCGACGGGTGCGGCAGCGATTCCGAACGCACGCGCTGCTTGTAGTAGCTCTTCTCGGCGGAGTTCCCGAGCTTGTCGAAGTAGATGCTGGCGATCCCGTAGATCATGTTGATGTCGTTGGGTCGCTCGGCGAGCACGCGGCGGGCGTAATCGATCGCGTCGAGGATCGTGATGTACTTGTTCGACAGGCTCGCCATCTGCACGCTGATGTTGTACGCCTTGTTCCACACCTGGAAGATGTGGACGGTGTCGAACTCCGGCTGCAGCAGGCGGATCCACTCGACGTAAGTGTCGAAGTCTTCGAGGTTGCGCTCGTTCTTGAGCGACTCGCTTTGCGTCCACAGCACCATCACCAGCGGCCCGCGCAAGCCGCCCAGCAGCAGCGCCAGCGCAAAGCTGTTCATGTTCGCCAGCGACGAGGCGGAAGCGTCGTCGGTGAACTGATCGTTGTTGCTGCGGCGGAGGTGCTCGGCCCAGTCGCGCGTGGCGCCCGCGAGCGCCAGCGAGACGATCAGGACGATGATGATGCCGATCCGGCCAGCCCCGCGGTTCACGGCGCCACCTCTTTGTTCTTCAGAAACACGTACGCCAGCAGGACCAGCGGCACCCCGAAGCCCAGCGTCACCGCCAGCGCATCGATCATCTTCGCCGCCGGGATCGAGATCCCGCGCTCGATGTCCTCGACCGCCGGATATTTATTGATGTCCGGCAGGACCGTGCTGATGAAGTTGAGGAAGTACGAGAGCTTTTCCACGGTCGCTCGCACCGCTTCCGCTTTCGCGGGGCTCTTCAAGCCGAAGTCGGTCACCACCTGGTTTCCGATCCCCGGCGCCAGCGCATCGCCGAGTTGATCGACGCCCCAGTGGCCCAGCAGGATCACCAGCGTCAGCACCACCGCGATCGGCCAGGAGAGGAAGGTGCTCGTGAAGATCGCGACCGCCGTCACCAGCACCGTCATCAGCCAGAGGATCAGCAGGCTCTTGGCCAGGTTCAGCGCGAAAGGCTGGCGGGCGGTGATGAGCACGAGCGACTTCGGCGAGACGCCCAGGTAATCGCCCAGGGTCAGGCAGCGCACCAGCACGTCGAAGTTGCCGCCTTGCAGAGCCTTCGCCGGCAGCTCAAAGAGCAGCGTGCGGTTCGACTCCGGCTGCACGATGATCTCGTCGCTCATCATGCCGCTGGTGCGGTTCTGCACGCGGACGGCGACGCGCGTGGGCTGCTCCGCCTCGGCGGCGGGAGTGTCGTCGCCGCTGCGCTCGACCCCGCCGCGCAGTTCGAACGGCGCGGTGTCGCCGTCGGCGGAGAAGCTGGCGTTGCGGAACTGGAAGATCGCCGTCGAGCTGCGCTCCGATCCGCCGCGAAGCTGCATGCCGAAGTTCCCCTCGCGGGTCTTGAAGATCGGACCCATCGGCTTGGACGGGTCGAGCGGATCGGCGATCGGCGGGATCGGCTTGAGCGCGATCTGCGGCGGCTGCCCCGGCGCCGCCGGACCCGCGGGCACCGGAAGAAACAGCATGATCGGACTGGGAGTGCGATTGAGGTCGACGAAGTACTCGGCGTCGGCGCTCCCGCCGTTGACGCGCAGGTAGTAGCGGCCTTTCAGGTTCTTCGCCACCTTCGGATCGATCGTCCCGCGCAGCTCCGTGAGCTCGTTCGGATCGCCCATCTCGAAGGTCTTGAGCGGGGGGATGGGTGTGACGTTGCCGGCGGAATAAAAGGTTGCATCCATCACGTCGATCGACACCGTCGGCACTTCCACCGGCTTGAACCCCGACATCACCCGCGCGCGCTCCTCCGGCGACATGATGAACGGGCCGTAGTACGGTCGCGACGCCGGCCCCGCGCTCGCTTGCGTCGCCGCGGCGAAAGGTTTTACCGCAGGCGCGGGCGCCGGCGCGACGTCCTGGCCTTTCTTCCGCTTGATGTAGCCGACCTGCGCGACCACCACGAGCGGCGTCGTCGCCGGATCAACGCCTTGCTCGGCGATCCAGTCCGGCGAGATGTCGAAGCCGACGTTGAAGTTGCCATCGCCGCCGAACAGATACCGCCGCGATTCGCCCGGCGCGGGAACGTGCGCGTACACCTGCACGTTGTCCGGCGTCTCCAGGGTCTTTGCGTTCAGCAGTCCCGCCTGGTTGTAGTAACGCAGCGTTGAAATGCTCGTCGCGGGGACCGAGTTGCTCTCCAGCCGCTGCGCGATCTCGCGGCCGAAGTTCCACGCGCGGATCCTGAGGTAGCCCCAACTGAAGACGCCCATGATGATCAGGATCAGCAGTGAAACCTTGACAAAGCCCAGCAGCTTGCCGATCACGATCTCCAGCCGCGTCGTCGGCTTGGTGACGACGGTAAAGATCACGCGGTTGTCGATCTCGCGCGGCAGGTTCGTGCACGCCAGGATGATCGTCGTGATCGTGACGATCAGGCCCGTCGCGAAGAGACAGAACTTGGTCGTCTGGCGGATGGCGTCCTGCTCATCGAGCGGGCGCTGGAGCTGGCTGACGACGATCACGCCCAGGATCGCCAGCGGGGTAATCCAAAGCACGCGCCGACGGATTGATTCGTCGAAGCACACGCCGGAGATCGCCCAGATGCGCCTCCCGCTGAACCGCGCGAAATCCTTTGCCCCGAAGGCGAGTCCGATCAGGAAGATCAGCGCGAACAGGATCCAGCCGAGGTGCTGGTTGATGAAGGTTGGAAGTTCGGCGAGGGTGAGCATCGTCGCGTGAAGCATCGGCAAAAATGTCATGCGCGTCAGGGCTGCGATGTTTCGCACCCGTTTTGTCAGTGCAGTTCGAGAGTTGTCATGCTGAGGTACTCCGAAGCATCTGCGTAAGCTTAGCCAGATCCTTCGGAATACCTCAGGATGACGTCTCTGGCGGACATTGCGATTACGAAGGTCCTGAACCCACCGACGACTGACCCTGTGGCGTGTTCTCGCGGACGATGCGGAGGAAGAGGTCTTCCAGTGTCGTCGTCGGGTGCGTGATGTTCACGCCGTTGACTCCCATCCGCGCGATGAACTGTCGCAGTTCTTCGGTCTGCTGATCGCTCAGCCCGCGCGCTTCGATCGTCGTGATTTCCTTCTTCTGGATCAGCTCGCGCACCTCGTCCTCGACCATCTTCTTGCCGCGGAACAGGATCGTGATGCGGTTGCACACATCCTGCACGTCCGCCAGCAGGTGCGAGCAGAGCAGCACCGTCTTGCCCTGCTGCTTGAGCGAGAGGATCAGGTCCTTCATCTCGCGCGTGCCGATGGGATCGAGGCCGGTCGTCGGCTCATCGAGCAGGATCAGGTCCGGGTTGTTGATCATCGCCTGCGCCAGGCCGATGCGGCGGGCCATGCCCTTGGAATACTCGCGGAGCTTGCGCTTGCGGCTCTTGGCGTCGAGGCCGACGGTGTCCAGCAGCATCGGGACGCGCTGGTTGAGCGTCTTGCGGTCGATCTTGAACAGCTTTCCGTAAAAGCGAAGGATCTCTTCGCCGTTGAGGAAGCGGTAGAGGTAAGATTCTTCCGGCAGGAAGCCGATCCTGGAGTTGATCTCGGTGTCGCCGACGGGCCGGCCCAGAACGCTCGCCGTACCGCGCGTCGGGAAGATCAGCCCGAGCAGCAGCTTGATGGTGGTGCTCTTGCCCGAGCCGTTGGGCCCGAGCAGGCCGAAGACTTCGCCGCGCCGGATGGTTAGATCGAGCGCGTCCAGCGCGCGGACCTTATCGCGGCCCCAGAAATCCTTGTAGATCTTGGTCAGCCCTTCGGTCTGAACCGCGGCGTCGTTGAGAGGAGCGATCATATTGGATTTGCAATTGTGGATTTGCGATTTGCGATTGTGTCCTTCAATCGCAAATTGCAAATCGCAAATCGGCAATGCGTCTTAGCGTCCGGTGCGGAGCGGCTTAGGTCCTTTGCGGCTGCGGCGGCGGCGCTTTTCGCTGGGCTTTTCGTAGTAGGCGACGCGCTTGATGTCCTTGGTGAGACCTTCCTTCTCGCACGCCTTCTTGAACCGCCGCAGCAACTGCTCCGCGGTCTCGTTGCCGCGACTCTTGACCTTGATCATGCTCGAACCGTTTCCTTTCTCGACGCCGACGACTCTAACGCCTTGTCTTTTGAAGAGTTCCGCCACCCGGCGTGGCCGGGCAAGCGGGGGAGGGGCAAGTGTAGCCGCCGCGACGAATTCTTCAAGGATTGCAGCCGCCGGCGACCCATTGCCGGATCAGCGTCGAACCTGCCGGCGGCATCGCGGCGGCGCCGCAACCCCGCGCCTGCGCCCGATCGCAATTATTTAGCGCAAAAATGCAATCGCCCCGATGTGATGCCGGCGTTAAGTTCTGAAATCGATTCACGTCGATCGGTTCAGCACTGGGCGCACGCACATTTCATGGATTTCGCAGGGAGGCCTTTATGGCAGCTTTGAGCGCGCGGGGGCATTCGCGGCGATTTGGCTTTACGCTCGTCGAGCTTCTGGTCGTCATCGGCATCATCGCGATCCTGATTGGCATCCTCTTGCCCGCACTCCGTCGCGCCAAGCAGCAGGCGCAGCAGGTCCAGTGCCTCAGCAACATCCGACAGCTCGCTACCGCGACCGTCATGTTCGCGCAGGAGCATCACGGCTGGATGCCGGGCAACGGCGGAACGGGAATCACGGTCTTCAATCCGCTGAACGACACGCCGACTAATGTCGGGAACGTCTATCCCGGGATTACCGACACCGACGCGCTCTGGAAGAAGGTCGCGATCTCCGACTGGATCGCTTGGCAGCGCCATGGCCGCGACCTCGTGCAGAACCAGAGCAACACCTGCCCGATCCTCAACATCACCTACTCGGGCCTGGCGCCGTATCTCAACATCAAGCACCGCGATCACAACAGCGACGCCGAAGCGTGGGACATGGGCTCGTCTTCCGAGGGCGTTTTCAGGTGCCCGGCGGACCGGCCCGAGGCCCACTTCCTCAACGGCGCCGACACCTCGCGCGGCAGCTTCATGTACAGCTATGCGATGAATGTGCTGTACGGCATGCCCGTCAAAGGGGTCGGCACGATCAACGGCGTCACCTACGCCAACAACCAGCGCTCTAACGGCAGCACGTTCACCGGAAAGATCTCTTCGATCCGGGCTCCCGGCGAGAAGGTGCTGTACATCTGCCAGGACGAGAAGACCTGCGATGACGGCGCCTTCACGCCCCGCGCCGACAAGTGGACCGATCCGACGGCCACGATCGATATGGGCGCGTCGCGTCACGAGTCGCAGCTCAAGAAATCCACCTCGGGCAACAACAACCGCGGCAACCTGAAGGCGGAAGGCCATCAGGACGCCAAGTCGAACATCGGCTTCGCCGACGGCCACGCGGAGTTCTTCAGCCGCAAGGACGCGTTGCGGCAGCGTTACTCCGGCAGCCCCGCGCCGGATCCGGATCCGAGCACCGGTTTCTAACTGCAGGCGCGTCGATCGTGTATGCTTCGCGGCCCGATGTCCGCCGCCCGCTCGTCCTCCTCGCCGCAACACACGCTCTCCATCCGCGTCCGCTATCCCGAATGCGATCAGATGGGCTACGTCCATCACTCGATCTACCTGCAGTACTTCGAGATGGGTCGGATCGAGATGCTGCGGGCGGCGGGGCACAGCTACGCGGACCTTGAGCGCGAAGGCGTCTTCTTCGTCGTCGCCAAGGTCGAGGTGAAGTACAAGTCGCCAGCTCGCTATGACCAGGAGTTGACGCTGACCACACGCGTCACGCGGCAGACGCACGTCCGAATCGACCACGCCTACGAGCTTCGCCGCGGCGAGGTGCTGCTGGCCGAGGCGACGAGCACGATCGCCTGCGTGGGTCGCGACGGACAGATCCGCCAGATTCCCGACTTCCTCATGCCGTCTGGAATTTGAGATTTCAAATCTCAAATTTCATATTCTTTGAACCTTTCTCCTCCCGCGCGCAACCTACCTGCTGATTGCCGACGGCCAACGACCCACTCGACCGTGTTTACGAGCGCCTGCTGGTCCTGCGTTGCCAGACCGGCGACGAGGCCGCGTTCACGGAGATCGTCGCGCGATACCAGTCGCGCCTGCGGCTGTACCTCCGGCAGATGCTTGCCGGCGCGGATTCGCACGCGGCGGAGGACGTGCTGCAGGACGTCTGGCTCGACGTCTTCCGCTCGATCGGCCGGCTCGACGATACCGGCGCATTGGCCGGCTGGCTCTATCGCATCGCGCGCGACCGCGCGTGGCGCGTCCTGCGTCGCAAGGGCGTCACGCCGGCGTCGATCGAGCATGTGGAGATCGTCGATCGCGCGGACGATTCGCCCGACGTCGATGTCGAGCAGGTGCAGGCATCGCTCGGACGCCTGCCCGTCGAGCAGCGCGAGCTGCTCCTGCTTCGCTTTGTCGAGCAGATGAGCTACGAGCAGATCGCGTCGGCGGTCGGGTGTGAGCTGGGAACGGTGCGCTCGCGCCTGCATTACGCGAAACGGGCGCTGCGTGAACTGATCGAACGAAAGGAACGGCCATGAGCAGTGAATTCAACGAGAACATCGACGCCCGCATCGCCGCCGAGCGCGTCGTCCGCAAGGAGCGCAACCGCATCCGCCGCTGGGCGGTGCTCTCGATCGGCCTGTGGGTGCTCGCCGGGTTGCTGATCCCGTCGATCTACCTGCCGGTCGGAGCGAAGCTGCACGAGTATGGCAGGCTGATCGACGAGGCGAACCCCGGCGCCGCGGATCCGATCTTGAAGGACGGCGCGATCGCGCCGCTGATGCCGCTCCCGACGCAGCAGGAACTGCCCGATCTGGTGGCGCGGCTGCGGCACCAGCAATGGATCACGTCGCACATCATCGTTCACGAGTGGTTCGTCGGCGCGATCATCCTCGTCCTGGCGATCGGCGCCGCGCTGCTGGCGTCCGCGTCGACGGTCGCGCTGGCGCTGACGATCCGAAGAGTGACGCTGCGGCAGGTGAGCGCGAACCTCGCGGAGATCTCGGAGCAGTTGCGAAGACTTCAATCACATTCGACGTAGCGGTTCCGCGCACTCGCGTGCTCGCTCGCACAATGGCCCCACTGCGGAAGCAGGGGTTTTCCTCGATGAACCGTGCTACCGCACCAGGCTCATGCCCGCTGATTCGCGTCATTCGCTCCCGACGCTGCTGAGACGCAGATCCGCGAGCTCATAAAGTCGCAGCGCCGGATCGGTGTAGCCCATCGCGTCCACGACGGGATCGCTGCGCCAGATCAGATGTCCGCGCTCGAACAGATCGCGATACCACCGCTGCCGTGCATCGTATTCCTTCTCCTTGCCGGGCAGCGCGACCAAGCGCGGATCGAAGTAACGGTCGAACGCTTCACCGGAGACGGCGACGTGCGTGAAGCCGGCGGCGCGGAGGTCATCGATCGATCCTAGATCCGCCGCGCTCATGGCGGCGTCCATCTTCATGCCGTCGCGGATCGTCAACGCCTGCTGTCCGCCGAAGGCGATGAACCGCCCGGCGTAGGTGTCGGCGGCGACGCGCGATCCCGCCGGAAGGTGCGCGACCATCCACTGCCGCAGCCGGTCGCGGCTGTCGTCCTCGAACTGCGCGATGTGCCGCTCGCACGCGCGAAATTGCAGCCAGGTGCAGGCGAGCAGCGCCGCCGCGACCATCAGGTGGACGGCCACGGTGGACGAAGCCGCGCTGATGGGGAGGGCGAGGCTCTCGACCAACGCGGCGCGGAGCCACGCCAATCCGATCGCGCCGCAGAACGTCAGCAGCACAATCGCCGGCAGCGCGTAGCGCGGGAACGCGCTTCGGCAGACGAGCAGCAGCACGGTGCAGAGCGCGGCGAGAAGGATGGGGGCGAGTCGATCGAGCGTGCGCAGCCGCGGCGTCGAAGCGATCGCGACCATCGCGAGCGCCAGCAGCGCTTCGACGTGCCAACCGATCTGCCGGTGAATCACGATCAGGTAATACGCCGACGGGAAGACCATCTTCACGCCCGCGTGCCCGAGCAGGGGCGTCGCGCCGTGCCACTTCATCGAGTTGGCGAAGACGCCCAGCTCGAAGAACGTCCGGTAGTTGATTGCGACTGCTTCGATGAAAAACGCGGCAATGAACACCGCGAACCGTTGAATCACTTGCCGATTCCGCCACGGCCGACGTGCGAGGACGAGCGGGATCGCCGGCACGACGGTCATCACGCCGACGTACTTGGCGCTGGTCGCGACGGCACAGGCGAAGCCGAGCAATCCCGCCGCGCAGAATCGCCGTCCCGCCGACTCCGCGCGGATCATCTGCACGCTCGCCAGCGCGACCATTGCCAGGCCCATAATCAGCGCGCAGTCCTCCTTCATGTAGTGCGCGTTGACCAGCAGGAACGGGCACGTCCCCACGAGCAGCGCCGCCGCGATCGCGCCGCTCATCCCCGCGAGCTGATATCCCAGCATCGCCAGCAGCGTCACCGCCAGCGCCGCGAACGCCGCCGACACATCCCGTCCCACCTCCGCCGTCGCCTGCGGATCGTCCGGCGTGCCGAGAACCGTCGTCGCCGCCGTCGAAACCTCCAGCAGCAACTGCGGATGGCGATAGTTGCGATAGTTCCGATAAACCTGCGCCGCCTTCTCCGGCTCATCGGGGTGATACAGGTAAGGCGAGCGATTCGACCGCGTGAACAGCCAGAACGACGCGCAGAATGAGACGGCGAGCAACGCGATCAGCATTGCCTGTCCACGGCACCCGCGCAGTGTCATCCCGAGGTACTCCGAGGGATCTCGGTCGCACTGTGGGATCGAGACCCCTGGATCACCCGCAAGCGGGTACCCGTGTACCTCGGGATGACACGCCGGTGCTGGTGCGTTCGACGAGACGGCCGCCACCTAGCAGCAATCGACCGGATCACGACCGCGCTTTGGCGCGGCGCTTCGGAAGGGAAACTGTGACGGTTGTGCGGGGGGCGGGGGCCGGCGGCGGGGCGGCGGATTCGAACTCGCTCCCGGCCGCCTCGAGCAGCTCTTTCGCCTGCGCGCGGGTCGTGTCGGTGATGCGTTTGCCGCCGATCATCTCGGCCAGTTCCTCGATCCGCTCCGTGCCGTCCATTACGCGCACGCTCGTCTGCGTCTTGTCCTCGATCGTCGATTTGCGGACGGTGAGATGCCGATCCGCGTAGCTGGCGATCTGCGGCAAATGCGTGATGCAGAGCACCTGATGGTGCGCGGCGAGCCTTCTGAGCTTGGAGCCGATGATCGATCCGAGCCGCCCCCCGACGTTGGCGTCGATCTCGTCGAAGACCAGCACGCTGACGCGATCGCCCTGCGCGAGGATGCCCTTGAGCGCCAGCATGATGCGGGAAAGCTCACCGCCGGAGGCGATTTTTCGAAGGGGCTGCGCGAGTTGTCCCGGGTTGGTTTGAGCCGTGAATTCGATCTGATCAAACCCCGACGGCGTTGGCTCGCGCGAAGACGTAAGCGAGACGTCGAACGTCGCCTTCTCCATTCCGAGCTCGGCGAGTTCGCGCTCGATGAGCGGTTTGAGGCGCTTCGCCGCCGCTTGACGTTTCGACGTCAGCTCCGCGCCGAGCTTGATCATCCCGCGCGTCAGCGGATCGATTTGCGATTCAATGGCAGAGAGATCGTCGGTCGCCTTCTCCAACTCTGCGACCTGCTCCGCCAGCTCGCGGCGATGGGCCAGCGCGTCTTCGATCGTCCGCCCGTACTTGTTCAGCACGCGGTTGATCGTGTTGAGGCGGTCTTCCACCTCCGCGGTCTCCGCGGGATCGAGATCGAGCTTGTCGAGGTAACGCGACAGATCGAAAGCGACTTCCTCCAACGAGATCGTCGCATCGCGCAGGTTGTCGCCGATCGGTTTGAGTTGCTGATCGAGCAGCGACAGTTCCGCGATGACCGCCGTCATCATCTTCAGCCGCTCGAGGACCGATCCTTCCGCCGCGTATAGCGCGGCGTGCGTCGCCGTCGCGTCCTTGGTGAGCTTCTCGAGGTTTCGCAGCATCGACGAGCGCGACGCCAGCTCGTCGTACTCGCCCGCTGACAGCTCGGCCGCGTCGATTTCCTCGGCCTGGAATCGGTACAGTTCGAGCTGTTGTTCGCGGAGGGTGCGATTGGCTGACAGCCCGGCAAGTCGCTGCTTCGCTTCGTGAACCCGCGTGAAGACGTCGTGATAGCGTCGACGAAGATCAAGCAATCCCGCGAACTGATCGAGCACGTCGAGCTGATTCGACGGTTTCAAAAGAAACTGATGATCGTGCTGCCCGTGCACATCGACGAGGTGCTCGGCGACCTGCTTGAGCATCCCGAGCGTGATCGGATTGCCGTTGAGCGAGACGGAGCTCCGCCCGCTCGCGTAGAGCCGGCGGACGAGCAGCAGCTCGCCGCCGTCCGCGCTGATCGACGCATCCGTGATCGCGTCGATGCGCTTGATCGCCTCGCCGTCGCGGATCTCGAACACGCCGCTGACGCGACCTTCATCCACTCCGGGGCGCAGCATCTCGGCAGGGTTGCGCATGCCGAGCAGCACTTCGATCGCGCCGATGACCAGGCTCTTGCCGGCGCCGGTCGCGCCGGTGAAGCAGTTGAGCCCCGCGGCGAGTTCAACCCGCGCGTCGGCGATCACCGCGAGATTGGAGATGTGGAGTTCTTGAAGCATTTGCGATTTGCGATTGCCGATTTGCAATTTGGATCAAGGGCGTCCGTTCCCGCCTTCAATCGCATATCGCAAATCGCAAATCGAAAACTACAGCTAGTTCACCTTCGACCCCGCCGCGACTTGGCCGCTCGGCCCAATGACAATCACCTTCATCGTCCCCGGATCCGTCGCCGCCAGCAGCATGCCGTTGCTGATCTCGCCGCGCATCTGCCGCGGCGCGAGGTTGGCGACGACGATGATCTGCTTGCCGACCAGTTCCTGCGGATCGGGGTAATGCAGCCGCAGCCCGGCGCAAATCTGACGTTTCTCCGTCCCGAGATCGATCTGCAACACGAGTAATTTGTCCGCATTGGGATGCGGCCTGCACTCAAGGACCGTCGCGACACGAAGGTCAAGCTTGGCAAAATCGTCGTACTGAATGGTCGTCGTTGTCGTATCCATCAAGACATCCTTGTGAAGCTCGCGAAGCTACACACTTTATGCCGCGACAACCGCGTTTCCAAGCGATTTCAGTGGGAGAGCCCGCCTCGTGGCACAAGGTTTGTGATGACTAAGTCGAGCCCGTTAGTGCGGCTCCAACCTTGAAAGGAGAACGCCATGAAGCGCCTCGCATTGTCTCTCGCGTTGCTCGTCGGGTTCAGCAGCGTGCCGATGCTCGTCGGCGGCTGCGATACCACCGAGCACTCCAAGTCCACGGAAGTGAAGAACGACGGCACGACCGTGAAGAAGGAAACCAAGACGACCGAGAATCCGGACGGCTCGGTGACCAAGACCGAGAAGAAGGACGTCGATCATCCGAGCACGCCGTAGCCGTCACGGCGTCGAAGTTGTAATGGATTTGCCACAGGAGGCGGGAACGTTGCACCACGCGGCGTTCCCGCTTCTCTTATGCGCAAGCCGCAGGTCAAAAGGGAAAGATCATCGGCGTCAGCGTAACCGCGACGATCATGATGAGCAGATCGAGCGGGATCCCGATCCGCAGAAAATCACCGAAGCGATATCCGCCCGGGCCATAGACCATCAGATGCGTCTGATATCCCAGCGGGGTGGCAAATCCCGCCGAGGCCGCGACGGCAATAACGATCGCGAACGGCATGAAGTGCACGCCGAGCGCGACGGCGGATGCCCGCGCGATGGGGAACGCCAGTGCCGCGGCGGCGTTGTTGGTCACGACCTCGGTGAAAATCAGCGTGACCGCGTAAACGCCGGCGAGGGAGCCCCACGGCCCGAACGATCCGAGCCCGCGCGTGAGGTGCCCGGCGACCACCGCTGCCGCACCGGTCGTCTCCATCGCGCGCCCGATCCCGAACGCGGCGCCGATCGCCAGCAGCGTCGACCAGTCGATGCTCCGCCGCGCCGATTCGCTCGAGCAGCAGCCGCTTATCAGCATCAGCCCGGCGGCGATGAGCGCGGAGTTCAGCACGGAAATCTTCTGCTCGAAGGTCATTGCGACGACCATGGCCGCGAGGATGACCAGCGCGACCCAGGCCTTCTCGTGCCGGCGCGGCTGCGAGTCCTGGATCGCCGAGACCAGGTAAAAGTCGCGGCTGTTGCGATGCACCTCGCGGAAACGCGGGTGCGCTTCGAGCAGCAGGGTGTCGCCCGGCTCGAGCACGATGTCACCGATCTTCCGCTCGATGCGCTTGCCGTTGCGGTGCACCGCGATGACCGCCGCATCGTAGCGCGAACGAAACCGCCCCTCGCGAATCGATTTGCCCGCGATCGGGCAGGTGTTGCTGACAACCGCCTCCAGCAGCACGCGCTGATGACGCGGATCGGAGAGCTTGAAGAGCTGTTCCGTCGCCGGAACCAGCCCGCGGATCTTCTGAAGATCGACCACCGAATCCACGATCCCGACGAAGATCAGCCGATCATGGCCGCGCAGCACCTGTTGTGGGCCGACGGCGACGATGCTTTCGCCGCTGCGCTGCACCTCCATCAGGTAGCAGCCGGGCAGGTGACGCAGGCCCGCCTGCTCGATTGTCTGTCCGTCGACGGTGCTGGCGGGCTGCACCATCATCTCGATGGTGTACTCGCGCGGGTCGGCGTGCTGGATGCCGGGCGGCTTGCGGTCCTTCAGCAGCCAGCGCGACGTCAGCACGATGAAGAGCGCGCCGGCGATCGCGCAGGGAAGCCCGACGGCGCCGATCGTCCAGAAGCCCATGCGCGGCATGGTCGGGTCGGTCTTCTGCGCCGCGATCATCATCCCCTGCACGACGAGGTTGGTGCTGGTCCCGATCAGCGTGCACACGCCGCCGAGGATTGCCGCGTAGGAAAGCGGGATGAAGACCTTGCTCGGGCTGATGCCGGTTTTCTTGCACCAATCCTGAAGTACCGGGACGAACATCGCGACGACCGGCGTGTTGTTGAGAAACGCGCTGACGCCCATGACCGGCGTCATCATGCGGATCTGCGCGCTGCGAATAGTCCGGGGGCGGCCGAGCAGGCGCGTGGTCAGCATCGCCATCCCGCCGGTTTCGGTCAGACCGGTGGCGACGACAAACAATACACCCACGGTAAGTAAACCTTCGTTCCCGAACTCGGCGGCGAGTTGGCGCGGATTGGGGAAGCGGTCGGAGAAGATGCTGAGCGTCATCAGCAGCGCCAGCCCTGCGAGCAGCACCAAATCCGTCCCCGCCCACTCGCGCGCCAGCGCAATCAGAACGAAGACAACGACGCCGATGGTGGCCCACGCTTCCCAATGCACGCCCGCACGCTCCTGGATGAACCTATCACATCGTGCCGCGACAGGCGGCGATGTCAAGTTCTCCTATAGGAATAGTAGGCATTTCCTAGAGCGCTGCGGTGACCAGACTTGCCAGATCGGACCGCTCGCTCTTGGCCAGCGTGATATGCCCGACCAGCGGCTTGCCCTTGAGCCGCTCGACGAGGTAGCTCAACCCGTTGCTGTTGCTGTCGAGGTACGGGTTGTCGATCTGCGTCGCATCCCCGGTCAGCACCAGCTTCGTCCCCTCCCCCACGCGCGAGGCGATCGTCTTCACCTCGTGGGGCGTCAGGTTCTGCGCCTCGTCCACGATCATGTACTGATTCGGAATGCTCCGGCCGCGGATGTACGTCAGCGGCTCGAGCACCACCTGTCCCGCCTCGATCAACTGCGCGATCCGCTGCTCGACGCTGGATGGCGATGCGTGGGTCGCATGCTGTTTGTGCTCCCCGTCGCCGCTCAAGCGGTTCGACAGGAGATAAGCCATGTTGTCGAAGATCGGCTGCATCCACGCGGTGAGCTTCTCGTCCTTCCCGCCGGGCAGATAGCCGATGTCGCGACCGAGCGGCATGATCGGCCGGGCGCAGAGCAGCTTCACGTAGACGTTTTCGTTCAGCACCTTGGTCAATCCCGCGGCGATCGCCAGAAGCGTCTTGCCGGTGCCGGCTTTGCCGATCAGCGAGACGAGCTTGATCGAGTCATCGAGCAGCAGATCGAGCGCCATCGTCTGCTGCAGGTTCCGCGGCATGATCCCAAAGACCGGCCCACGCCGCGGCCGGACCGGGATGATCATCCCGTCCCCGCGCGCCCGCGCGATTGCCGTGTGCGAGGGATCATTCTCGTCCTTCAGCAGCACGAACTCATTGGCGAGCAGCTCGATATCGCCCAGCCGCAATTCCTTCTGGCGGAACAGCTCATCGATCACGCCCGCCGGCACGCTGGCTTCCGTGTAGCCGGTATAAAGCTTCTCGAAATCGACTTTTTGCGCTTCGAAATCTTCGGTGGTCAGCCCCAGCGCATCGCTCTTGATCCGCGCGTTGAT
>JAICTV010000054.1 GCA_025936175.1 Phycisphaerae bacterium | reverse complement strand
CTGAAACCTCAAATCTGAGATCTGAGATCTGAGATCTGAAATTTCAGATGTTCTCCTGAAACACCCGATGCCGCGGCCGCGAGCGGAGGATTTCCGCCCGCCCCCACGCGACGGCGGACTTGAACGCGTCGCTCTTGAGGAAAGCGTCGAAATCTTCCTTCCGCTGCCACTGGCTCATGATGATGTAGCTGCCGACCGAGGCGACGTCCTCATAGAGATGCGATTCGACGTGGCCCGGCAGGCCCTTGAGCACTTCCAGCACGCCGAGGAAGCCCTTCTCGAACTCCTCTTCCTTCCCCGGCTTGACTTCGTAATGCATTCCGATGGTGGTCATGATTTGCGCGATGGTAACGGCAGGGGATGAACTACCAAAGCAGCTCGCGGCCATGAAAGACCGGGCCGTCGGTGCAGGCGAGGCGATAGCACCAATCGCTGCCCGGGAGCGGCGGCTTGGACGGGTCGGGCTTGCGCACCTTGATGCAGCAGCTCTGGCACGTGCCCATGCCGCAGGCCATCGCCCGCTCGACGGCGACCTGACACTCAATCTCGCGCCCGCCGGCGATCGCGGCGACGCGTTTCATCATCAGCTCCGGCCCGCAGGTGTAGATGACGGCGTCGCCCGGGTTCATCTTCGCGTCATCGAGCCAGCGCTCCAGCGCTTGCGTGACATATCCGCCGAACCCCAGCGAGCCGTCATCGGTGCTGATGATCGTCTCGACGCCGTGGCGGGCGAACTCTTCGACGCGCGCGTCGTCAGTCAGCGTCAGCGCGAGCAGATCGCGCGTGACCGCGCCGGCGAACGCGACCGCTCTTTGCCCCGCGAGCTGGCTCGCGAGATAAATCATCGGCGGAATGCCCACGCCGCCGCCGACGAGCAACGCCGTCTGATCCGCCCGCGGCAGCGCGAAGCGATTTCCCAGCGGTCCGAGGATGCCGACGCGATCGCCGATGCGAAGTCGGCTGAGCCAATCCGTCCCCACCCCGACGACGCGATGGATGATCTCGAGCTCCACGCCCCCCTCCGGCAGATCCCGCCGCCCCGCGAGCGAGAACGGCCGGCGAAGCATCGCCGTCGGCGAGAGCAACTCATCGCCGCTCAACGCGATCGGCCGTCCCGGCGAGCAGTCGATCTCGACGACCTCCGCCGGCTCATCTAAGTCTCGACACGCCACCTGCACGAACTGCCCCGGTGCCGCCACAGGGAAGACCGGCAGGCTCAGCACCAGCCGAAAATGCTCGCGGCAAATTGGGGAATTGGTAACGACGGTGGCGAGGAACTGATCGCGACGGGATTCAACGGCTGCCGACGCCATGGTGCGGCGCGGATTCTAGCGCAAAGCATGGCGATAAAAAAACTTCCGGAGGGGTGGCTCCTATCCACCTCCGGAAGTGCGCCACGGCTTTGAAAAGCCGCTTGTACCCGATTTTCCGCTCGCCGCGCGGCGCGGTTCCGCCCGCGGCGGCCGTGAATATAACGATCGGCTCTACGCACTGTCAATCAAGAGACCGACGGCGCAATCAATTTATTATATCGGCGCAAGCAATTGAAAATAATGGAGTTGCGCGGTTCACGCTGATCGCGCCGGCCACGCTTTTTCGACACGGCTCCGCCCGGTAGACTCCGCCCTCGTGAAGCGAATCGAAGCGGCCATCGCGCTCGTCCGGCGCGGCGACAAAATCCTCGTCTGCCGACGCAAATCCGACGACACCTTCGGCGGATTCTGGGAGTTCCCCGGCGGCAAATGTGAGGACGGCGAGACGCTCGAACAATGCCTCGCGCGCGAACTGCGTGAAGAGCTGGCGATCACCGTCCGCACCGTGGCCCGTCTCACAACCGTGGAGCATCATTACCCGCAGGTCCTGCTCCGCCTGCACCCGTTCGTCTGCGATCACGTTGAAGGCGACGTGCAGCACCTGGAATGTCAGGCCAGCGCCTGGATCAATCCGCCGATGCTGCGCGACTACCGCTTTCCACCGGCAAACGAGAGCTTGATCGAGGAGGCAATCGCGTGGTTCGCGCGTGCGGCGGGCTTGTCTGGCGATGGCCAGGCCGATACGATTCGCCGCGCCGCATCAGCGGGCGATTAGCTCAGTTGGCCAGAGCGCACGGATCACACCCGTGAGGTCGGGGGTTCGAGCCCCTCATCGCCCATTTCTCCTCCTCACCGCTTCCGTGATCGCTCCGCGCCGCCCGCGTCACAGTTCGTACGCCAGCTCCTCCTTTTCGCCGACGATTCGGATCTTCAGCGGGTGCGACGCCGCCCCCTCCGCGGCCGCCATTCCCCACGCCAGCGCAAACTGTTCGAGCTGCACGTCCGCCGCGCTCTTTTCCGATGCGCCCAGGACGACCTCGGCGGCATTGAGGTCGCGCGCCGCCGCCGCGATCGCGTAGAGCGGGTTGTTCGTCGGAATGACCAGCGGAAAGACCCGCTTCCCCGCCTCCTCCGCCAGGTTCACCACGCGCGTCAGCACCTCGCGGTCGTTGTCGTTGACCTTGAGCTCCTCGGGCGTGATGCCGGGCGTCAGCGGCGGCAGGACCTTGCAGGTGATCGCCACGATGTCCTTCCGCATCGTGTCCGTCTCGCGCAGCACGCGATCCAGCGCGCGCATGCTCTTGGGATTGCGGATCGCGACCAGAACCGGCTGCGGGTGCATCAGGCCGAGCGACTGCGGCGTCGCGTAATCGGTCACCTTCTCGTTGAACTGCTCGAGGTGCTCGTGATGGCCGCCCCTGCGCAGGCGGTGCGAGATCTGCTCGCAGACGAGAAAGACCGCCAGGAACCCGATGGTGAAGCCGATCCCCCAGAGGGTCGCCACCTTCTTGGTGAACAGGTTGATCATCGCGGTGCTGAAGAGGATCAGGAAGATGATGGTGATGCCGATGGGCAGATCGATCCGGCCCGCGCCACGACCGACGCGCACGTTGAGCGGGACTTCGTACTCGCGCTTGCTCTTGTCCTTGAAGCGGAGGATTACCATCGCGAGCGTTTTGAAGACGAACGACCAGATCACGCCGAAGGCGTACGCTTCGCCCAGCGTGTAGACGTCGCCCATGCTCGCGACGATCGTCAGCAGTTGCAGGATGCAGACGATGTTGATCAGGCGGTGCGTCGTCCCGAAGCGCGCCTGCGGATGGAGGAACCAGGGCGTGAGGATGCCGTCCTCGGCGAGACGATTGAGCACGCCGTTGGAGCCGACGATGCTGGTGTTCACCGCGCCGCTGAGGATGAGGAAGCCGACGAAGACGACGAACGCTTGAAGCGTCAGCCGCAACCACTGCGGGCCGAGCAGGTGCATGACCAGGCCGCTGATCAGGTTGTCCGTGTACTTCGCCGACTCGCGGACGATCACGCCGGTCGCGGGATCGAAGATCGTTTTGATCCGCTCGGCGTCCGGGATGATCATCACCGCGAAAAACGTGACGATCGCCGTGAGCACGAGCGAGTAAAGCGCGATGACGGCGCCGGCCTTGAGCAGGTTCGGCACCTTCGGGGCTTCGATCTCGCGATACACCTGCGCCAGCGATTCTTCGCCGCTCATCGCCAGCAGCGTGTGGCCGAATGCGATGACGATGCCGAACAGCCCGACGATCCGCGGGAAGTTGAGCAGCCACCCTTTTGATTCGCCGGTGAGCACCGGTCGCACCGGCGGAAGGTGCTGCAGCTCCGGCCGCATCGCCAGCGTCATGCCGGCCCAGGCGATGACGATCACGCCCATGATCGTCGTGAGCTGCATGATGCGCATCGCCTTGGCGCTCGACTCGTGGATGCCGATGATGTTGATCCGCCAGAAGTAGAGCGTGATGCCGATCGCGATGAGCATCGACAGCAGCTTGACCAGCTCCGGATGCACGTCCGCGTTGATCTGCCAGTGGAAAGGCGGCAGCGCGAGCAGGTTGCCGAACATGCCGACCAGATACTGCCCCGCCGACACCGCGCTGATCGGGCCGGTCAGCACGTAATCGAACATCAGCGCCGAGACCGAGAGCTTGGCGAGCGGCCCGCCCATGGCTTCTTTCACCACGCGATACACGCCGCCGCGCGTGAACATCGTGCAACTCTCGACGTACACCGCGCGCACCGCGTACGCGAAGAGCATCACCGCCAGCACGAACCACGGCGCGGCCTTGCCGATCGCCTGCTCACTGATGCCGCCGATGTAGTAGACGGTGCTGGCCATGTCGTTCAGCACGATGGCGGCGGCACGCCAGAAGCTGATGAACGATAAGGCGACGCTGCTGACGACGACGAGGTTGATCTTGCGAGGTTGCTCGTCGGCGGGCGGGAGCAGAACGACATCGAATTCCGATTGCTCTTGTGCGATTGACATAGTGAGTGGGGTTGAGCGCGACGTTACGCCGCCCGATGACGGCGGCAAGTCAAACCCCGCGATGGCGGCTCGGAATTGATGTCGCCTTGATCGCCGCGTCGCGCGGCTTGATGATTCCCTGACGTCAGCGACAGCAACGGAGGCGCGGCCCACACATGCGATTATCAAGACGCTCGATGATGAAGATGCTGGCCGGCGCGACGCTCGCCGGCGCGTGGCATCCGGCGACATTCGGTCAGTCGACGACGCGCTCGAGCCGCGCGATCGCATCGGGACCTTTCGAACCGACGTGGCAATCCCTGGCGCAGTACCGCGCCCCCGATTGGTTCCGCGATGCCAAGTTCGGCATCTGGGCCCACTGGACCGCGCAGTGCGTCCCCGAACAAGGCGACTGGTATGCCCGGCGGATGTACCTCCAGGGCGATCCGTCTTACCAGCACCACCTGAAAACCTGCGGGCACCCGTCCAAGTCCGGCTTCATGGAAATCGACAACCTCTGGAATGCCGGGCACTGGGAGCCGGCGGAGCTGATGAAGCTCTACGCCAGCGCCGGCGCCAAATACTTCGTCGCGCTGGCGAATCATCACGACAACTTCGACTGCTACGACTCGGCCCATCACGAATGGAACTCCGTGCGCATCGGGCCGAAGAAGGACATCGTCGGCACGTGGGCCAAGCTGGCGCGCGAGAAGGGCCTGCGCTTCGGCGTCACCAATCACTCCGCCCACGCGTGGCACTGGTTTCAGCCCGCGTACGGCTACGACCCCGAAGGCGATCTCGCCGGCGTGCGCTACGACGCCTATCGCCTGCGCAAGGAGGACGGCAAAGGGACGTGGTGGGACGGGCTTGACCCGCAGGATCTTTACACCGGACCGAACATGGTCATGCCCGACGGCATCAAATCGATCAAGGAAGCGAACGACTGGCACGCGCAGCACGACCGCAAGTGGGACGAAAATCCGCCGGCGAACAATCCGGCGTTCGTCGAGCGATGGTTCCTCCGCTGCAAGGACCTGCTCGACAAGTACGAGCCGGACCTGCTTTACTTCGACAATCACGAGCTGCCGCTCGGCCGGGCGGGGCTCGACATCGCCGCCCACTTCTACAACGCGAACCTCGCGCGTCATGGCGGAAAGCTCGAAGCGGTTCTCAATTCAAAAGGCCTCGCGCCGGATCACGTTGGCACCATGGTCCTCGATATCGAGCGCGGCCGCGCCGACCGCATCCTGCCGGCGGCGTGGCAGACCGACACCTGCATCGGCGACTGGCACTACCGCCGAGCGACTTTCGAGAACCACAAGTACAAATCCGCCGCCACCGTCATCCAGATGCTCGCCGACATTGTCAGCAAGAACGGCAACCTGCTCTTGAACATCCCGCTGCGCGGCGATGGGACGATCGATGAGGATGAGCGGAAGATCCTGGCGGACCTGGCGGCGTGGATGCCGGTCAACGGCGAGGCGATCTTCGGCACGCGGCCGTTCAGCGTCTTCGGTGAAGGCGCTCCCGACGTCGCCGGCTCCGGGAACTTCAACGAGAACAAGGCGCGCCCGTACACGGCGCAGGATGTGCGTTTCACGACCCGCGGCGACACGCTGTACGCTTTCGTCCTCGCGTGGCCGGACGACGGCAAGATCGTCATCAAGACCCTCGCCCAGGGAAGTGAGCATCACCCGCGCGGGATCGGCAAAGTTGAAATGCTCTCGTCGGCCGGCGCAGCGCCCGCGCAGTTCGATCGAAATGCGGGCGGACTTGCGGTGACGTTGCCGGCGGAACATCGCTCGCCATTTGTCGCGACGTTGAAGATCTCACCCACGTAATCGCATGCGACTGACTGCATTCCTTTGTGCCTTCGCACTCATCACCGCGTTCGCGGCCGCGCAGAGCACCCGCCCCGCGCGCCGGCCGAACGTGATCATCGTGCTCGCCGACGATCTGGGTTTCTCCGACGTCGGCTGCTACGGCGGGGAGATTCACACGCCGAACATCGATTCCCTCGCCGCCGACGGAGTCCGCTTCGCGCAGTTCTACAACATGGCCCGCTGCTGCCCGACCCGCGCGTCGCTTCTGACCGGCCTGTATCCGCACCAGGCCGGCGTTGGCGCGATGAACCAGGATCTGGGCAAGCCCGCGTATCAAGGTGAATTGAACGATCGCTGCGCCACAATTGCCGAGGTGCTGCGCGGAGCCGGCTATCACACCGGCATGGTCGGCAAGTGGCACCTGAGTCACGTCAACATCGCGACCGCCCCGCCGGCGAAGCAGAAGGCGATGCTCGCCTTCAAAGACGAAGAGCCGATCTCGCCATCAAAGAAAAACTGGCCGTGCAATCGCGGCTTCGAGGATCACTGGGGAACGGTCCCGGGCGTCGAGAGCTATTACGACCCTTACGGCCTGGTGCACAACGAACAGACGATCAAGCCGGATCGGAAGGATTTCTACTACACCGATTTTCTCACGGATCACGCGGTCGAGATGATCAACCGCTTCTCGCGTGACGCCGGCAACGACAAACCATTCTTCGTCTACGTCGCGTACACCGCGCCGCACTGGCCGATGCAGGCGCGGGAGGAGGACGTGAAGAAGTACGCGACGATGTACGAGGTCGGCTGGGATCGCATCCGCGCGCAGCGCTTGGCGCGGCAGGTCGAGCTCGGCCTGGTGAAAAAGGAATGGGAGCTCTCGCCGCGCGCGTCGAATCCGGCGCTCAACGACGGCGCGAGCAGCGTCGGGCCGTGGATCGACGCGCCGGCAAAGGCGTGGCAGGCGCGGCGGATGGCGGTCTACGCCGCGATGGTCGAGTGCATGGACCGCGGCATCGGCCGGATCCTCGATCAACTTCGCGCCAGCGCGATCGAGAACGACACGCTCGTCATCTTCCTCTCCGACAACGGCGGCTGTATGGAGAACGTGAGGCCGAACTGGTACGACGTGCCGAGTGAGACGCGCGACGGGCGCGCGGTTCACGTCGGCAACGATCCGTCGGTCATGCCGGGATCGGAGGAATCGTTCCAAAGTTACGGCCCCGCGTGGGCGAACGCGTCCAACACCCCGTTCCGCAAATTCAAGCACTTCACCGAGGAAGGCGGCATCTCCGCGCCGTTCATCGTCCGCTGGCCGGCGGCGAAGCTCGAGCGCGGGCGCATCGAGCACGATGCCGTCGGCGATGTGATCGATCTGATGCCGACGCTCCTCGACGCCGCCGGCGCGAGTTATCCGAAGACGAAAGACGGCAAGACGATTTCGCCGATGGAAGGTCTCACCCTGCTGCCGATGCTGCAGGGCGACGTGGCTTCGTCAGCGCGAGCGCTCTTCTGGGAACACGAAGGCAACCGCGCCGTCCGCATCGGCGACTGGAAGCTCGTCGCACCGCACGGCGAGGAATGGAAGCTCTTCAACCTCGTCGACGATCGAACGGAGCGGCACGATCAGTCGGCGAAGCACCCGGAGAAAGTCGCGGAGTTGAAAGCAGCGTACGAGGCGTGGGCAAAGCGCGTCGGCGTCGAGCCCTGGCCGGTCCGCGCGAAACGGTGAGCCGGATGTCAGTGCGGAGCGGCCGCTGCAACAAGCCGACCGTGGTCAATCCTCGACCGCTTCGATGCCGAGATCCTTGACCTTTTTGTTCAGCGTATTTCGATTGATCCCCAGATAATCCGCGGCCTTGGTCTTCACGTTGCCGCACTTCTCCAGCGCCCGCTCGATCAACGCCTTCTCGATCTGATCGACGACCAGCGAGTAAATCTCCCCCTCGCGCAGCTCGTAATCCGCCACCGCCTGCTCGGCCAGCCGCCTGGTCAGCGTCTCGATCGATTCGCTCGCCTGCGAGCTGCGCCTTTGCGCGGCGAACATGCGGACGCTGAGCGGAAGTAAATCTTCCGTGAAATCCTCGTCGTTGCTCAGCACCACCGCGCGCTCGATTGCGTTCTCCAGCTCGCGCACGTTGCCGGGCCAGGGATATCGCAGCAGCACGTTGAGCATGTCGCGGCTGATGCGGCGCAGGCGGCGCTCGTTGATCGCGTTGTACTTGTCGAGGAAGTAATCGATCAGCCGCGGAATATCCTCGCGGCGGTTCCGCAGCGGCGGCAGGTACACGCTGACAACGTTGAGTCGATAGAACAGGTCTTCGCGAAATGTCTGCTTGGCGACTTCTTCCTGAAGATCGACGTTGGTGGCGGCGATGACGCGCACGTCTGCCTTCACGGTCGCGGTGTCGCCGACGCGCTCGAACTCGCGCTCCTGCAATACACGCAGCAGTTTCACCTGCAGTTGCGGCTCGAGCGTGCCGATCTCGTCGAGGAAGATCGTCCCGCCGTCGGCGGCTTCGAAGCGGCCGATCTTGTCGCGAATCGCGCCGGTGAAGCTCCCCTTCACGTGGCCGAAGAGTTCCGATTCGAGCAGCGTCCCGGTCAGCGCGCCGCAATTGACGCGGACGAACGGCTTATCCCGCCGCGGCGAGTTGTAGTGGATCGCCTTGGCGATCATCTCCTTGCCGGTACCGGTCTCGCCGAGCAGCAGCACCGTCGCGCGACTATTCGCGACCTGCCCAACGGTGGCAAACACCTCGTGCATCGCCGGCGAATCGCCGATGATGTTCTCGAAGCGATAACGGTCGCGCACCTGCGCGCGGAGCTGCTCGTTCTCTTCGAGCAGCTCTTCCTTCTGCCGCATCACCATCCGGTTGATCTGGATCGCCTGCGCGAGAAACGCGGAGATAATGTCCAGGAAGGTGTGATCCCCGCGAAGCTGCTCGTCCGATTCATACGGCTTATCGACCGCCAGCGCGCCGGCGGTTCGCCCCTCGACCTTGATCGGCACGCAGATGTAGCTGATGGGCTGATCGAGCTTCGCGTAGCTCAGTCTGCCCGTCCGGTTGAGGAAATCCGGCTCGTTTCGCAGGTCGCGGATGACCCGCGGCCGCCCCGTCGCCACCACCCCGCCGGTGATCCCTTCGCCGACGGCATACTTCGCGCGCTCGACGTCTTCCGCGCCCAGCCCGATTGCCGCTTCCGTGCGCAGCCGCCCGGTAGATTCATCGAGCAAAACAAGCGTTCCGCGGTGCATGTTGAAGGTGTCGGAGATGATTTGCATCACCTTGCCGAACGCTTCGCGCAGCTCCAAAGTTGATGAAAGAATCGCTCCGATCTCGGTCAGGATGGACAATTCCTGGTCAGCTTTGGAAATTGACGCTGAAGATGCAGGCGATGACGGGGTCGTCATGACCATAATATATGCAAAAGGACGAAACGTCTGCAATTCATTTCCGCCATTTCGATTACCGCATCGCACCGCGAGGCCAAGACTCCAGTTTTCCCCGCGAACGCCCGATATTGAAGATGGGTTATTCGGTCTGAGCGGGCTTTAACGACGCGGATTGGCTGTGCAACGCCAAAAAACGCACCGGGCGGCAACACCTTCATCGGCGGGCGCGCACGCGGGAACCGGCGCGGGCACGGGCGCGCAATGGACCAGCGGCCTGGCCATCGCTTTCGTCGCCGCAGTCACGGCCGCGGGCATCGTCTATTCGCCCACCGGCTCGCACATCGCCACCGGCATCCTCTGGATCGTCGGCTGCGTCGCACCCACCCTGCTGGCCGCAAGTTGTTACCGAAAACTGACCTCATCGCGCGCGGCACACGATGATGCGCTCAAGACGATCGTCTCGCGCTCGCGAACCGTGGACCGATTGCTCGAGTTCAGCCAGACGATCCAGGCCGCCGGCAAGCCCGAGCAGATCTTCGACTCGCTCACGCTGTTTCTTCACGCCGAATTTGAACTCTCCGGCGTCGCGATCCTCGCGCACGAGCCGGACCTGATTCCGTCGACATCTCTGAAAGCGCTCTATCCCGCCGATCTCGCAAAGGCTGGCTGCTCCGTCGCGGAGCTCGACACGGGTCTGTGCCCCTGCATGCGGCAGAACCTCCCGCGCTGCTTCAAACCCGAAGCCGCGCCGGTGCGCTGCTCGATCGATTCGGCGCTTCAGCTCCCCGCGGATCACCCGGCGTACTGCATTCCGTTTACCATCGGCCGAAAGACGCAGTGCACCGTTCACATGCTTCTGCCGCCGGGATCGCAATGGACCGAAGAGCTGCGCCAGCTCGCGCAGACGTACGTCAACGCCGCCAGTTCATCGCTCATCACGCTCCATCATCTCGCCGAAGCGGAGAAGCAGAGCCTCACCGACGGGCTGACGGGCCTCTTCAACCGCCGCTCGCTCGATCAGCTCATGCTCCGCGAAGTCGCGCTCGCCGAACGCCACGGCACGGCGCTGTCGATCGTCATGATCGACATGGACAAGTTCAAGGAGATCAACGACGAGCACGGCCACGCCGCCGGCGATCATCTGCTCAAGGCCTTCGCCGATTGCGTCCGCATCACGCTGCGCAAGACCGACCTTGCCTTCCGCTACGGCGGCGATGAGTTCATGATCGCGCTGCCGCAGACCGGCGTGGAGCAAGCGCGCGCCGTCGTCCAGAAGCTCCGCCAGGCGTTCAGCGCCGTCGATTTCTCCGACGCGATCGCGCACCTCGCGCATCAGCCGACGCTGAGCATCGGCGTGGCCGAGCGCTCGTTAAAGGACAACATCGTCACCCTCCCCGCGCTCCTGGCCGCCTCCGACGCGGCGTTGTACGATGCGAAAAAGAACGACCGCAACTGCATCCGCGTCTACACCCCGCCGCAGGCGGCATGAACGTCCCCGCCGCCATCAAATCCGTGCAACGCGAAATCTCAAATTCCTGAGTTGTGATTCGGGATTCCCCGCGTCTCTGGTCCTCCAGACCGCGCGCATTACAGTTTTGTGATCACATTTCTGCAATGCGCCGGGAATATGGGGGGGACCGCACGCCGTGCCTGCGCGCCATCTTCATCTTCGAACCTCATCCGGCGCAGCCGGAGACTCCGTGTCTGCGCGACTTCAAACAATTGCCGGAAATGCCCCAAATTGCCCGCACCGCGCGGCGAAAGTGCGGAACGAAGCCAACGGCACACTCCCGCGCGCGACGGAACTCGCAGCGCCGGCTTTGGCCAAAACGAACCCAATGGAAGCCATCGAAAAACCGCGTTTGCAGCCCAAGAATGCGGCTTTCGACCGGTTTCGATCCCTTGCGGATTGCAAAACGAACCCATTGAGGCCCCGCCGCGACATCAGCGCCGCGATGCTGAGAATGAGCCGCCGTCAGACTTACAAATTCGTGAAACACCCCACCCGCTCCGAGGTACGATTCATCATAACGGGAGCAACACGATGACTTCATGCACGTCCACGCGTCGGTCCTGTCCGCGTCGTCCCACTTTCGAAGCGATGGAGATCCGCCGGCTCCTTTCCACCGTCGTGGTCACCACGCTGGCGGATGAGACGATCGCCAACAGCACGACCAGCCTGCGCGAGGCGATCACGCAGGCCAACGCCGGCGACACGATTCAGTGGGCATCGACGTTGAGCGGCACCATCACGCTCGGCGGCGCCGGCGCGCTGCACCTGACCAAGAACCTGACCATTCAGGGTCGCGGCGCGGGACCCACCGGCATCAGCGGCAATAACGCCAGCCGCATCTTCACCGTCGACGGCGGCGTGACCGCGACCATCACGTCGATGACGCTTTTCGGCGGTCTCGCCGAATCGGGCGGCGCAATCTCCAACGGCGGCACGCTCACGCTCGACTCGGTTCTGTTCTCAGGCTCCAGCGCCAAGGCAGACAGCGCGTCCGGCCGCGGCGGCGCGATCTACAACACCGGGAAGCTCACCGCCACCAGTTGCACGTTCACGAACAACACCGCCCAGGGCGACAGCGGCAACGACGCCGACGGCAACGGCCTTCCTGCCTACGGCGGCGCGATCTACAACACCGGAACACTCTCCCTCTCCAGCGCATCGTTCTCGAACAACGTCGCGGCCGGCGGCGAAGGCGTCTTCGGCAGCGGCACCAGCGTCGAGACACAGACCTACGGCGACGGCGGGGAAGCCTTCGGCGGCGCGATCTACAGCGCGGCCGGCGCGGGAAGCATCACCCTCTCCAGCACGACCTTTGCCTCCAACCACGCCAACGGCGGCGCGGGACTCGACAATTTCACCCGGGGCGGCGCGGGCGCGGCCGCCTGGGGCGGCGCCGTCTACACGCGGTCGGCCCTGACCGTCACCGGCGGAAGCTGGACCGGCAACGGCGCGACCGCCGGCAACTCCGGCGACGGCGACTTCGACGCGAAGGACGCCGGCGGCGCTTTCGGCGGCGCAGTCTGGACCAACGCCGCCCTTTCCTTCTCCAATACGTTGTTCGGCAACAACCTCGCCGTCGGCGGCGCCGGCGGACACGTCAGCGAGTTCTTCTTCGGCACCGCCGGCGGCGGTGCGACCGGCGGCGCGATCGATTCCGAGACCGCCGACGCCTCCTTCTCCGCCTGCACGTTTGAAAACAACCGCGCCACCGGCGGCGTCAACGGCGGCGGCGCCAGCGGCGGCGCGATCGCAAAGGCCGGCGGCAAGCTCACCCTCACCGACAGCACCTTCAGCGCCAATCAAGCCGCCGGCGCCGACAGCCCCGAAGCGTTCACGATGGCCGGCGGGAGTGCCAGCGGCGGCGCCGTGAGCGCGACCGGCATCCTCTCCGTCACCGGCAGCACGTTCTCCGGAAACGGGGCGACCGCCGGCGCGGGCTCCGCCAGCGGATCGCTTCACGGCAGCGACATTCTTCCCGCACCGGGCGGCAATGCGCTCGGCGGCGCCATCTACACCACCAGTTCCAGCTCCACCATCACCCGCTCGACGCTGTTCGGCAACTCCGCCACCGGCGGCGCGGGCGGCTCGGGGATCACCATCCCGCCGCCCGAGCACGGCGGCGATGCACTGGGCGGCGGCATCTTCGCCGCCGGCAACCTCACCCTCACCGCCGACACGATCGCTGGCAACTCTCTCGTCGCGGGTCTCGGCGGCGAGCAGGTGCAAGGGCCCAACGGCGCGAGCGGTCAGGCGCGCGGCGGCGGCGTCAGCGTCGGCGGAACCCTCACCATCGCCAACACGATCGTCGCGACCAACTCTGCCCTGGTCGGTCCGGACGTGAGCACGACCTCCTCCGTCGCGTCGCAGGGCTTCAACCTGATCGGCAAGACCAACGGCAGCACTGGTTGGCTCGCCACTGACAAGAAAGGCGCCAGCGCCTCGCCGCTCAATCCGAAGCTCGGCAGCCTGACGAACAACGGCGGGCCCACCAGCACGATGGCGCTGCTCTCGGGCAGCCCCGCGCTCGACGCGGGCAAGGCGTTCGGCTTGACGAGCGATCAGCGCGGCTTCGTCCGCACGTTCAACCTCGTCAACGTCGCCAACGCCGTCGGCGGCGACGGGACGGACATCGGCGCCTTCGAGCTGCAGTCGACACCCTTTTCTGGCACGCCGATCGCCATCAACTCCTCCGGCTCCAGCACGATCCAGGCGGAAAACTTCGACAAGGGCGACGACGGCATCGCCTATCACGACGTCGAATCGAAGAACCTCGGCAACGTCTATCGAACGTCAAGCGGCGTCGACATCCAGGCGACCACCGATACCGGCGGCGGATACAACGTCGGGTGGACGCGCGCGGGCGAGTGGCTGAATTACTCGGTCAACGTCGGCGCTTCAGGCAACTACGACTTCACCTTCCGCGTCGCCTCCGCCGGCGCCGGCGGGAAGTTCCACCTCGAAGTCGACGGCAACAACGCCACCGGCCCGCTCAGCGTCCCCAACACCGGCGGCTGGCAGACCTTTGTCGATCTGAAGAAAAGCGGCGTCGCGGTGACATCGGGCCGGCACGTGCTGCGGCTCGTGATGGACTCCGTCGGCGCCACCGGTGCGATCGGCAACTTCAACTACATCAAGATCGCGCCGGCGGCGACGCAGCAGCCGATCGTCATCAAGAGCACCACCGCCGCGTACGTGCGGGATGGCACGTTCGCCAACAACAACTTCGGTAACGCATCCGATCTGCTCGCGAAGAAATCGACGACGTCTTACAACCGCGAGACGTACATCAAGTTCGACCTCAGCGGCGCCGCGACGATCGCGTCGGCGAAGCTACGCCTCTTCGGCAACCTCGCCGACGCCAACGCCAGCTCGATCACCGTCGGCATCTTCGCCGCGCCCAGCACGTGGGACGAATCGACGATCGTCTGGAACACGCGGCCGGCGACGACATCGCAGCTCGCCAGCTTCACCGTCTCCGGGACGAACGCGAAGACGTACGAGATCGACCTGACGAACTTCCTCAAGTCCGAGAAGGCGGCGGGTCACAACACGGTGACGATCGTGCTCAAGAGCCTGACGACGTCCGCGACTGCGGCGACCTTCGCGTCCGACGAAACGGCGAACGGGCCGCAACTGTCGATCGTCACGTGATCACGATTGCGTCGGTCGAACAGGCTGTGTCTCAAGCCCGCGATTCGCCGGATTTTGTAGGGGCGACGCCTGCGTCGCCCTCTTCGAATCTGGCGGGTAATGCGCGCGCCTCACATGCGGGCGAGGCAGGCCTCGCCCCTACGGGAGGGTTGAGACAGAGCCTGTCCGATCTACGGCGAGCGCGAGGGGGGAGGTGACGAATGCTGCGCGCGGCGGGCGAGGTCCTGGCGGAGGTACTCTTTGAACGTGGGCAGCCCCCGCCGCGCCCATTCCGCCTCCACGTGCTCGGCGGACTTCTGGTTCTGCTGCATCAGCTCGACGAACGCCTTGTATTCGCGCGATTCGGGCGCCGGGCGGATGTGGTGGTCGTGGGTGTCGGCGCGGAAGAGGTATCCGCGGCCGTCGGGCGCCCGCTCGACGACAAGCTTCATGTGCGGGTAGTGCGGGTTGCCGAGCCGAACGCTGTAACGCGTCGGCGCGTTCTTGTCGTCGCGCTCGAAGGCGGTGGAATCGAAGAACGATTCATCCGGCATGGCGCGCAGCGTCTCGAGCCTCCCGCGCACCGCCGCGGGCGCGCCGCCTTCGCCGTAGACGCTTGTAATGTAAGCGTCGATCGCTTCCCAGCACTTCGATGCGGGTGGACGTTCCCAGCTCATTGTCGCGCCGACCAAGACCGTTTTCGCGTTTCGACCGACTGCGCATTTGAATATAGTCTCAATCGCAGTCATTGCGGAGCGCGTCGAATCATGGAGCAGGGCAACGGCGAATCGGTGCTGGTCGTAGAGGACGACCCGGAGATCAACCATCTCGTCGGCGCGTACGCGCAGATCGCCGGGTTTGAGTACCGCCCCGCGCTGGACGGCACGACCGCGCTGCGTGAAGCGCACGAGCGCGTGCCCGCGGCCGTCGTCCTGGACCTCATGCTCCCGGACATCGACGGCTTTGAGATCTGCCGGCGGCTCAAGGGCGCCGACGACACGCGCGACGTGCCGATCATCATGCTCACGGCGCTGGGCGGGGAAGAGAATCGTCAGAAGGGCAAGGCGTGCGGCGCCAGCGAGTACCTGGTTAAGCCGTTCGATCCCGATCAGCTCATCGATGTGCTGTCGCGGCACGCGCGGACGCAGCCGGATCACGCGTAGAGGGTTCGCGAAAAGGCAGGCGAACGACGAAGGTCGTGCCGCGGCCGGGCTCGGACTGCACGCCGATGTCGCCGCCGTGGTCCCGCACAATGCCGTAGCTGATGCTCAGGCCGAGGCCTGTGCCCTGACCGATCGGCTTGGTGGTGAAGAACGGATCGAAGATGCGCGACTGGATCTCGCGCGGGATGCCCTTGCCGTCGTCGGCGACCTCGATGCGGACCGCGTCGCCGTTATTGTCGCGCGCGGTGCGCACGGCGACGTGCCCGCCGTCGGCGCACGCGTCGATCGCGTTGGTGATGAGGTTCATCACCACCTGGTTGATCTTCGCCGGATAGCAGACGATCGGCGGGAGCGGGGAAAGCTGCAGGTCGATCGACACCTGCTTCTTCTTCGCCGCGCCGCGCACGATGTTGACAGTCGATTCGATGCCGGCGTTGAGATCCGCCTCCTGCTTGTCGCCGGCGTCGAGGCGGGCGAAATCGCGCAGGTCCTTCACGATCTGCTGGATGCGTTTGAGGCCATCCCGCGAGCGGACGAGCATCTCGTCAAGGTTCGAGAGCGTGTAGGACAGGTCCATCCGCTCGGAGAGATCGCGCACCCGCGCGAGCAGCGCGGCGTTGTGTTGGGCGATCAGCGCGTCCGCTTCGGCGTACAGCTTCACCAGTTCCGCCAGTGCGCGGACGTCGCGCTGGAGAACCGCGACGTTGTTGCTGACGAAGGCGAGCGGGTTGTTGATCTCGTGCGCCACGCCCGCCACCATCTGCCCGAGCCCGGCGAGCTTTTCGTTTTGGATCAGGGCGGTCTGCGTGCGCTTGAGCTCCGCGTGCGCTTCCTGCTCGGCGCGCATGGCGTCTTCGAGCTGTCGATGCTTCTCCGCGAGCGCGGCGTCGGCGCGCAGACGCTCGGTGACGTCGTGGATGACCGTGCAGAGCACGCGCCGGCCGGCAAGATCGAGAACGGTCGCGCTCTTCTCGACGTCGACGACCGAGCCGTCGCGGCGGCGATATTGGCGGCGCGTCACCGTCGCGCCGCCCGCGCCGGTGGTCAGCGTCTGCTGCGCGCGCGATGCGACTCCCTCCGCCGTATCGACGATGAAATCGGAGATCGAGCGGCCCACCAGCTCGTGAGGCGTGTAACCCAGGAGCTTGGCCAGCGCGTTGTTGGTCTCGACGATCGTCAGCGTCTCGGCGTCGACGAGCGTGATCCCTTCCGACGCCTGCGCGACGACGGCGCGGTAGCGCTGCTCGCTCGCCGCCAGCGCGTCGGCGGCGCGGCGGCGCTGGAGGTCGATCCCGCGCTGGATCTGCGCGTGCCACCAGACAAGCCCGTTGAGCACGACGATGAGCGTCAGCACGAGCAGCGACGTGCCGAACTCCGCGCCGAACCACCCGCGCCGCTCGCCGACCACCCGCGCGTAGCCGAGCAGGATCGGCAGCAGGAAAGCGGCGGGCAGCAGCCGCCGCGCGATCGCCCCGCCGCTCGTGTCGTCCAGGAGCGTCGCGACCGGCTGCCTTTCCGGCCGGGCGCAAAGTGCGGCGGCAACGAGGAGCACGAAACAGATCGCGCTGTTCAGCGCCATCGGGTTGTACCCGCTTACGCCGTACAGCGAATCCAGGCGGAAGAGGTACCCGATCCACCCGAGCACGGCGATGCAGCCGACGGCGAGCAGCAGGAATTGCGACGGATGAATCCCGCGCCGGCGCGTGCGCACGTCGAGCAGCACCAGCGCCGCGCCGGTCATGACCAGCGCGACGGCCGTGTTGGGCGCGATCACGTTCCCGTGCAGCCTCGATCGGAACAGGAGACGATCGACGCCCACGTGCCAGCCGAAGGCATATTCGGTCAGCCGAAGCGCGCCGACGACCGCGACAGCCAGCGCGATCAGTCCGCCTCGCGCGTCGAGCACGATGGCCGCCGCCAGCAGCAGGAAGCAGAGCGCGGTGACCGGATTCATCGGCGTCGGCGCCCGGCGGAGCAGTCCCTTGAGCACTTCGATGTCGAGCTGCCAGCCCACGAGCACCAGCGCCGCGCAGAGCGCGACCAGCCCGGCGGCCGCCGACGGCACCAGGGCGATCGTGCGGCGAAGGCGAGGATGAAGCGCCGGCGTGCTCACCGTTTAGCCCAGCGGCAGCGTGATCGTGACCGTCGTCCCTTTCCCGCGCTCGCTGGCAATCTCCAGCTTCCCGCCGTGCATCGACGCGAGCGATTTCACGACGCTCAAGCCGAGTCCGATCCCTTTTCGGCCGTACTCGAACTGTCCCGACGCATGATGCGCGACGTCGAAACCGGTGAAGAACGCTTCGCCGACGTGCGGAAGATGCGCCGGATCGATGCCGCAGCCGGTGTCACGGATGCGGATGATCGTCGAGCCGTCATCGCGCGACGCCGAGATCGTCACCGTCCCCTCGTCCGCCGTGAACTTGATCGCGTTGAGCAGCAGATGGTTGACGCAGTCGCGGATTTTTTCGCCGTCGAGCGAGGCGGAGCCGAGATCGGGCGAGATGTCTTCGATCAGCTTCAGACGCCGCGCTTCAATGAACGGACGGACGTCATCGATTGCCGCGCGGATCAATTTCGAGAGCTCGACATCGCTTCGCCGCAGCCGCTGATCGAACTGGCCCGCTTCCAGCATCGTGATGATCTGGTTCACCAGGTGCGTCAGTCGCTTGAGCGCTTGATGCGTCCGCTCGACGAAATCGCGCAGCGGCTCTCCGACGTCCTTCTGTCGAACGGCCAACTCCGAAAAACCGTTCGCGATCGCGAGCGGCGTGCGCAGCTCGTGGCTGGCGACCTGGATGAACGCCGACTTCACCGCGTTCGCCTCGCGCAGCTCCTTGTTGGCGTGTTCCAGTTCATCGAGCAACTGCTTTCGCTGCACGATGAGATCGTGCCGCTCGCACGCCTCGCGGATGATGGTCTGCAACTCCTCCGGGTCCCACGGCTTGGCGATGTAGCGGTAGACATTGCCCTGGTTGATCGCCGCGATGACGGCGTTGATGTCGGCGTAGCCGGTGAAGAGCAGGCGCGTCGCATCCGGATGCGGATCGCGCACGCGCTTGAGGAATTCCACGCCGGTCATCTCCGGCATCCGCTGATCGGTCATGACGACATCGACCGTGTTCTCTTCGAGGACCTTCATGCCCTCGGCGGCGGAGGTGGCGGTGTGGACGGTGTAGTCGAGGCGGAGCAGGTCTTTGACGCTTCGCACGACATCCGGCTCGTCATCGACGACGAGGATCGTGTGGCGGCGGGACATGACCGCCGCATTATGGTCCGATCCGGAAACGCAGACGAGGCCGTTTCCTTAGCGATTGCAATCGATAAAACGGCAAAAAACGACGGAAGTATCGGGAGTGGAAATACTTACGTTTCCTTGACACGCTTTCCCCCCGATCTAGAATCGCCTGCCGATCGACCATCCCCGCTGCTCTTGCCTCGCGGCAGTCGTTCGCATCCTATGACGCAATCGGTCAAAGCCGATCTTCTGATCGTCGGCATGGGCGCCGCCGCCAGCATGGCTGCGCTCTATGCGCTGGATGCGAATCCGGATCTGAACATTTTGATCGTCACGAAGGCGCTCAAGGGCAAGGGCGGGTGTAGCCGGATGGTGCAGGGCGGCTTCAACGTCGTTCTGCATCCGATGGACAGCCATGAAAAGCACTTCATGGACACGCTCAAGGGCGGGCAATACATCAACAAGCAGGACCTCGCCTACACCCTGGTCACCGAAGCCACGGCCACCATCAAGGAGATGGAGACGCGCTTCGGCTGCTTCTTCGACCGCAACCCGGACGGCACGATCCACCAGAAACCCTTCGCCGGCCAGTCGTACGACCGGACGGTGCACAAGGGCGACCTGACCGGCATCGAAATCATGAGCCGGCTGACCGAGCAGGTGATCAAACGCGGCATCCCCGTGCTGGAGGAAACGCGGGCGGTCGATCTGCTGCTCGATGAATCCGGCAAGACCGTCACGGGCGCGCTGCTCTTCGACATGCGACGCGGCGATTTTCTCGTCGCAGAGGCGGGGGCCACTTTGGTGGCCACGGGCGGCGGGCCGACGCAATATCGCTTCCACGCGCCGGGGCCAGAAAAGTCGGTGGATGGTCTCGGCATGCTCTATCGCGCGGGCGCGGTGATGATGGACATGGAGATGGTGCAGTTCCACCCGACGGGACTGATCATTCCCGGCTCCGTCGTCGCCGGCGCGCTGCTCGAAGAAGGACTCCGCGGCGCCGGCGCGTATCTTTTCAACGGCAACGGCGAGCGGTACATGCTCAACTACGCGCCGGACGTCGCCGAGCGCGCGACGCGTGACGTCGTCAGCCGATCGTCCTACATCGAGATGACGAGCGGTCGAGCGACGCCGGAGGGCGGCGTGTACATCCAGGCGTCGCACCTGGGACCGGAGTTCGTGCTGAAGAACTTCCCCGGCATGGCCGAGCGCTGCCGACAGTTCGGCTACGACCTGGCCCGCGGGCGCGTGCCCATCTCCCCCACCGCGCACTTCGTGATGGGCGGCGCGGCGGTCGATCTGAACGGTCAGTCCTCGCTGGAAAAACTCTTCGTCGCCGGCGAAGACGCGGGCGGCGTGCACGGGGCAAATCGCCTCGGCGGCAACGGAATCTGCGAGTCGTGCGTCCTCGGCCGACAGGTCGGGAAGGCGCTCTCGAAACATCTCCACAACGGCAATCGCGCGCTCGCGACGACGCGGAAAGATCAGGTCAAGGAGACGGCTGACCGGCTCCTTCGACCTTTCACGCGCGACAGCGGCCCCAGCCCCTTCGATCTTCGCAAGCGCATCAAGGAAATGAACTGGAACAAGGTCGGCGTCGTCCGCGACGGCCCGCATCTGACCGAAGCGCTCGCCGAGATCGACGCGATCGCCGACGAGGCGTCGCGCATGCGGGTCAGCGGCGGGCGCAATTACAATATGATGTACACGGCGGCGGTTGACCTGCTGAGTATGATCGACGTCTCGCGGATGGTCGCGACGTCGGCCCTGGCGAGAGAAGAGACGCGCGGCGCGCACTCGCGATCGGATTTTCCCAAGCAACGCGACGATTACGGCCTGTTCAACAGCAACCTCCGCCGCGGCTCGGACGGCAAGCCGGTGATCGAGAAAACGCCCGTCGCCTTCACGCGCAAGAGCCTCGAAGAGTGCCAGAACTATCGCAAAGGATGATCCTTTGAGCGTGACCGAAGACGAAGCAAAACCGATCCAGTACCGCAAGCACCTGCGCTGGGGCGAGCACGATCCCAACCGTCGCGCCAACACGCCGCTGGGCATGTGGGCGTGGCTCTGGCAGCGCGTCAGCGCGCTGCTCATCGTCGTGCTGCTCGTGCTGCACATTTCGCTCCCGTACAAGCTGGCGATCCAGTTTCTCCTGCTGCTGACGGTGACGTTCCACGCGACGCTCGGCCTGCGCGTGATCCTGCTCGACTTCAACCTCGTCTCGATTCGTCATCACCGCACGCTCGCGTGGGCGCTGCCGGTGGTCGGCCTGATCGCGATATTCATCGTCTGGCGTTGCATTTATTGATTCGAAAAGATGTCGGCGACGAAACGAAATGTTCGCGTGTTTCGCTACGACCCCGCGGTCGGCGGCGACGGGGGATTCCGCGATTACACGCTTGAGGTCGAGAACGCCAGCGCGATGACGATGCTGGACGTTCTGCTGCACATCCAGCGCGAGCAGGATCCGACGATCGCGTTCCGCTTCGCCTGTCGCGTCGCGATGTGCGGGTCGTGCGGCATGGTCATCAACGGCCGCGAGCGATTGGCGTGCAAAACCAACGTCAGCGATCTGCCCCCGAGCGAAGACATCACGCTTCGGCCGATGAACCACTTCCCGGTCATCAAGGACCTGGTCGTGGACATGGACCCGATGTTCAACAAGTTCCGCGAGACGCTCTCGTTCTTCGAGCCGAAGGAGCAGTTGACCGAGCCCGCGCGGATCGCCCCCGACGCGCCGGAGCGCGAGGAGATCCGTCTCGCCACCGACTGCATCGCCTGCGGGTGCTGCGTGTCGAGTTGCACGATGGTGGATCATCACCCCGATTACGCCGGACCGGCCGCGCTGGCGCGCGCGTACGCGCTGATCGCCGACAGTCGCGACGGATTGTTCCAGGAACGACTCGCCGCGGCGCTGCCTTCCTGTCACGAGTGCCGGACGGAGACCAACTGCACGGAAGTATGTCCGAAAGGAATCAGCCCGACGCGGGCGATCAAGTACATCCAGCGGACGGCGCTGGTGCAGCTTGAGGTGACGCCGAAGGAAGCCGAGGTCGAAGAGACTGAAGCTCCGCCCGCGCGATGGGAAGTCGACCGCGCGACGTTCATCCGCGGCGCGGGGGTCGCGGTGATCGGCGCGGCGGTCGCCGTCACGCTGGGGAGTGTCGCCGCGATCACCACCGTCGGCCCGACCGAAAGCGCGGCGGCGGAGGAATGGGTGTCGGTCGGAAGAATTGCCGATCTGCCGCAAGGCAAAGTCACGACGGTCCTGCTCAACTATGAAGCCAGGAGCGGCATCTACAGCCAGACGATCTCGAAGCCGGTGATGATCTCTCGCCTGAGCGACGAGATCATCTGCTACAAAACCGCGTGCCCGCACCTGGGCTGCACGGTCCACTTTGAGAATCAATCGGACGAATTCCGCTGCGCGTGTCACGGCGGGACGTTCGATCGCTCCGGCAGCGTCATCGCCGGCCCCCCGCCGCGGGCGCTGGATCGGTATCGGCACAAGATCGAAGGCGATCAGCTTTTGGTGCTGATATGACGGTTCCCGTTACCGCTTATCTCCGGCAGCATGTCATCCCGAGGTACTCCGAGGGATCTCGTCGCCGCTTGGCGTCCGAGATCCTTCGCGGAGTACCGCTCAGGATGACATGTCTTGAACCTCGCGCTTCGGAGAACCGGAGGGCGCAGTGAAGAGTCACCGCAAGCTGAGCCGCGCGCTCGCCGAGCGCGTCGGATGGGACAGCGGCATCGGACCGTTCCTCCTGAAGAAACTGCCGTCGAAGACCGGCTGGTCCGCCACGCTGGGCAGCGCTTCCGTCCTGCTGTTCATCACGATGTTCGCCAGCGGCGTCTTCCTCGCGATGTACTACAACCCGTCGCCCGACAAGGCGTACGACGCGGTCGATTACATCATGACCAAGGTGCCGGCGGGAAAAATCCTCCGCGGCATCCATCACTGGGGCGCGTCGGCGATGGTCATCGTCGTGTTCCTGCACATGATGTCCAGCTTCTTCGCCGGCAGCTACAAGAAGCCGCGCGAACTCACATGGATCAGCGGCGTGGTGATGCTCCTGATCGTCCTCGGACTCGGCTTCACGGGCTACCTGCTCCCGTGGGATTTGAAGGCGTACTGGGCGACGACCGTCAGCACCAACATCCCCAAGGACATCCCGATCATCGGAGAATTCCTCTCGCACCTGGCGCTGGGAGGAGACGCGATCTCCGGATCAACGCTGACGCGCTTTTACGCGGTCCACGCGATGCTGCTCCCCGCGCTGCTGGTCGCGTTCGTCGCCTTCCACATCTATCTCGTCCGCGCGCACGGGATCGCGGAAGAGGAAGAGGGAGCGACTGCGGGCGACGCCGGGACTGAGCGGAGCGAAGCCCCGGATCAATCCTCCGACGAGCGCCCCTACCGCTTCTTCCCCGAGCACCTCTGGCGCAGCTCGATCGTCTTCGTCGCGGTCTTCCTCATCCTCCTCGGTCTTTCGTTCTGGGCGCACATCCCCCGCGAAGAAGTCGCGGGAACACGGGTGGACAACTACCTCCCGCGCCCCGAGTGGTATTACATGTGGCTCTTTCAACTCCTGACCCTCTTCCCCGGAAGATTCGAATGGGTCGGAAGCCTGATCATCCCCTTCACCGGCGTCGCGCTGCTCTTCGCGCTGCCGTTTATCAACCGCCGCGGGAGACTCGGCGCGACGAATCGTCCGCTGCCGCTGGCGATCGGATCGTCGGTGATCGTCGGGATCGTCTATCTCACATTCATGGGTTTCGCCGGCGCTAAACCGTACGGCGAGACGATTCGCGTAGCCGATCGCGAGCTGTCCAGGACGGAGAAGCGCGGCCTGTTTTTGTACGCGGATCGGCAATGCGCCTATTGTCACCAGATCAACGGCCAGGGCGGCCACCGCGTCGGGCCGGACCTGTCGAACGAGGTCGCCAAGCGTCGCTCGGCTGATTATCTCGCGAAGTACATCCGCGATCCGAAATCTGTCAACAGCACGTCGATCATGCCAAAGTACGATCTACCCGACGCCGATTTGCACGCGCTGGCGGATTTCATCCTGTCCTTGGACGCCACCAAGAGCTCCTCTCGAATCGTGACCAAAGCGCAGGCGCTCGGACAGCCGCAACAGCCATAGAATGGTTACTCTGGAGACGTTCTTATGACCACCATGCTCACCGGCACGATCTACGACGCCATCGAGGACGCCGGTCGAAATCTCTACATCAAGGCATTGACGGACATCCCGCAGGACGTGCGCGCGGCGCTCAAGCGCGGGCACGACAGCGAGACGGCCGCCGGCAACAAGACGGCGACGAAGGTGATGCTCACGGTCCTGGAGAACGTGAAGCTCGCCGACGAGAAGGACATGATGGTCTGCCAGGACACCGGCCTGCCGATCTACAAGGCGCTGATCGGCAACAAGCTCGCGGAGCGCGGGCTCGACATGGTCGAGCTGAAGAAGCGATTGAAGATCGCCGCCGAGCGCGCGACGAAAGAGTATCCGCTGCGCTCGAGCAGCGTTCACCCGATCACGCGGAAGAACACGCAGACCAACACCGGGCAGGGACTGCCGATCATCAAGATCGATTTCGTGCCGGACTCGGACGTCATCGAGCTGTGGATGTCCCCCAAGGGCTCGGGCTCGGAGAACATGAGCTTTCTGCGCATGCTCAAGCCCGCGGACGGGATCAAGTCGGTGAAGCGCTTCGTGATCGAGTGCGTCTTCGAGAGCGGCGCGAATCCCTGTCCGCCGGTCATCGTCGGCATCGGGATCGGCGGAACGAGCGACGTCGCCGCGGCGCTCGCAAAGGAAGCGAGCTGCTTCCGCAAAATCGGCACAGCAAACGCAGACCCGCAGGTCGCTCAGCTCGAGAAGGAACTGCTCGACCTGATCAACCAGACCGGCATCGGCCCGCAAGGCCTGGGCGGCTCGACAACCGCGATGGCCTGTCACATCGAGTGGGCCCACACGCACATCAGCCAGCTCCCGGTCGCGGTCAACATGCAATGCTGGCGCGGCGAGCGGGCGTGTGCGATTATCGATGGAGAAGGAAGCGTTACGTACCCCGATTGAGAAAGGTTATTTGAGGTTTGTTATTAGAGGGTTGAAGGAATTCATCAGACCCTCAAACAACCGACCTCAAACCACAATCACCATGTCCGACATCATCCTTCAAACTCCCCTCACCGAAGACGCCGTCCGAGGCTTGAAACTCGAAGACACCGTCTACATCAACGGTCACATCTTCGGCATCCGCGACGCGACGCAAATCCGGATCTTCGACGAAGGCGTCCCGCCGCCGACCGATCTCACCGGCTCGGTCTGTCTCCACACCGCGCCGGGCGTGAAGAAGCTGCCGAACGGAAAGTTTGAAAAGATCTGCATCGGCACGACGACCTCCACGCGCATGAACCGCTTTTATCCCGGCCTGATGAAGGACTACGGCGTGCGCGCGATGGTCGGCAAGGGCGGCTTCCTGCAGGACACCGTCGACAAGATGAAAGAGCTCGGCGGCGTCTACCTCGCGATCGTCGGCGGCGCCGCGGCGCTGGAGACGATGCAGATCGAGGAGATCGAGCAGGTCTGGTGGGAAGATTTGATGCCCGAGTGCCTCTGGAAATTCCGCGTGAAGAACTTCGGGCCGCTGATCGTCGCGATCGACGCGCACGGCAACTCGCTCTACAAGGACGTGAAAGCGCAAGCTGCGGAGCGGATCAAGGCGATGAGCTTCTAGGCTCTGTCTGAAAACTCTCAAATGAGAGTATAACCAGTTCGTCAACAGGAGGTTGGCGATGCATCGACATCAGCTCACGGATGAGCAGTGGT